>JAXGRZ010000075.1:0-11284 GCA_040765305.1 Hyphomicrobiaceae bacterium
ACCGACGACGAGCTGATCGCGTCCGCTTCCGGCGGCATCTCCTGCGCGCTCAGAGTCTGGCCCTTCTGCAAGATGCCCACCCCGACCAGATAGCCTTCCAGCTGCGCCTGCATCTTGGCGTCGAACTTGTGCAGGTTCAGACGCCCTTTGCTGGTCACTTCGATGGTGACCACCTTGGCGCGCGTCCGGCCAGGCTCGGGTGGATAGTAGAGATTGACCTGCGCCGCCGTCACCGCCCACTGACCTTCCAGCGGGCCGGGCAGCTTCTCCTTCAGCAGCTCGTGTACAGAGCGTTGCTGGCTGGACTGCATCGCGGTGCATTCGATCTTCAGAGCGGTGTCGGGGCTGAGGAGCGTGAGCGCCTTGAGCTGCACCATCGAGAAGCCATCCTCGAACGCCTCCGGCACGTCGAAGCCGGTGCGCAGCATCGACAAATCCAGGGTCGGCGACTTGATGCGGCTCGCGCTCGCCTTGACGCCCAGCACATGCTCGGCGAAGGCCTCGACCAGCATCTGCTGGTACTTCTGGCCGCCGCGCACCAGTGTGCGCACGACGCCGGTGGTCTTGGCGTACTCCAGCACCATGTGGATGTTGGGATTGCCGACCCGGCGCTTCAGGGCCGAGCCTTCGAACTCCAGCCGCAGCATGGCCATGTCCTTGACGTGGACGGTGAGCAGGAACACGCCGGGGCTGCGCTCGACCAGATGCGCCACGCTGCTGTCGCCGCACTGCATCTCGCGCTTGTAGAAGGCCGAGATCGCGTGGCGGAGCGCGGCCAAGTTGGTGTCCGAACCGTTCGGCTGGCGCTTCAGGCCCAGATCGTATTGCTGGGTCTGCGGCCCGTGGTGCTCCCAGAAGCTGAAGTCGTAGGCGCGCTCGAACAGCGTCGGGTGGTTGACGTACAGCCAGAACGAGCGATGAATGTCGCTGCGGCACAGCGTCAGGCCCGCCAGTGCGGCACCGTCCGCCACTGCGGCCTCAAACATCGCCTGCTTGCCCGCCGCGTCGCCCAGTTGGACGGCGGCCATGAGGTTGGCGATCATCTGGTCGCGGGCGGCGGTGTCGGGCCACACCTTGACCGCCTCCACCAAGAACTGGCTGGTCTCCGGCGTGTCGTCCCACGCGAACCCGTCGGGCACCGGCAGGCCATGCGTGGTCAGGAAGTCGCGCAGCGTGGCGTCCACCGGCAGCTCGAGCATCACGTCGACAAAGGTTTTCTTCATCTTGTTCGTCCTTTCTGGATCGGCGTCGGAGGTCTGCGACCGATGTACGGGCTGCACGGGCCAGCGACAGGGTTACTGAACACGTATCTCGCGTAAGTAAAGCAGCGAGATACAATTGCGATTCTGAACCGCTGATTCCCGCTTGTCAATCAACGGAGCACATCTAGACCTTTTCTGTATCTTGTGGCTATACTGTCGGTCTTGATTTCGTTGACTGACTGTTTTTTCAACTAGAGGAGCATCGCCATGGCTTCGGCGTTCGGAGCACGCCTGCGACGCTTGCGCGAGGCGAAGAAGTTGACCCTGCAGCAGGTCGCCGACGCGGTCGGCTGCACCAAGGCGTACATCTGGGAACTGGAAATGAAAGACGGACAGCGCCCGTCCGCAGAACGGATTCAGGCCATCGCCAAGGTGCTGGGCGTGACGATGGAGGATGTGATGGGCGAACCGATCCAGCAGGTTCCCCAGGCCAGCCCCGAGGACGTGGCCTTCTTCCGCGAGTACGCGGGGATGACGGACGAGGAAAAGGATCGCTACCGGCAGGCGCTCAAGATCATGTTCCCCGACAAGGGCGAAAGCGGGGGCTGAGGATTGAGCGCAGCGCAGGCCCTCACTGGTTCCATTGCCGCCAACACCCTCCAGAAGTGGTTGCGGGCGTGGCACCGTGAAGGCGTGCCCGATGCCGTCGATCTGGATATCGTCCGGCAGATGCTGCCGTCCACGCCCTACGGCGCAGGCGTTCGGGAGATCAAGACCCCGATGGTGCTCGACATCGACAGCTGCGAAGGCATGTTGGTGCGCAACCCGAACGACACCGCCGAGTGGGGCATCTTCTACAACGGCAAGGCCAGCCCTGAGCGCCGACGCTTCACCATCGCCCACGAGCTGGGTCACTTCATTCTCCATCGCGGTCAGCGGCAAAGCTTCAACTGCGACAAGGAAAGCGTCTATTCCGGCATCGACACCATCCGCGTCATCGAGCGCGAGGCCGACGACTTCGCCAGCAACCTGCTGATGCCCGGTGATCTGCTGCGCGAGTGGATCTCGAACCAGCGCATCGACCTGCACGTCCTCAGCGCCATGGCCAAACGATTCCAGGTTTCGTTCGAGGCGCTGTGCATCCGCTTCATCAAATTCACCCCGCAGCGCGCGATCCTCGTCTATTGGGACAACGGCTACGTGAAGTACGAATGGCGCAGCAGCAGCGCCGTCAAGACGCGAGCACGCATTCGACGCAACGGTGATCCGCAGGAACCGCTGCCGGGCACGCTGGCCGCCGACGCCAGCATCGAGCAGGAGTGGGATGGCGCGGAAATGTCAGCCGCGATCTGGTGTCCAGAGGAAGCACCGCACATGAAGTTGCGCGAGTTCAAGCACAGCTACGGCGCGCGTGATCGCATCCTCACGCTGCTCCTGCTCGAAAGCGCCGAGCCGCGTGCATGGGATCGGTCCTGGCAAGACGGGGACAGCTTCGACAGTTACGACCAATTCGTGTCGAACGGTCAGTTGCCGGATCAACGATTGATTTGAAGAACGAAGAGGGAAGAACAACATGGCCCGCATCGAAAACCACAAATACAGCATCGAGGAGGCATTCAGGGAGTGCTTCTACATCGTCCCGGACTACCAGCGGGAGTACGTCTGGACGGACAAGGAAGTGCACCAGCTGCTGGAGGACATCGGTGAACAAATCGATGCAGGCACGACGCGGGAATACTTCATCGGTACCGTGCTGGTGTCGCCGACCGACCAGAAGAACCACTACGAGGTTATCGACGGCCAGCAGCGCCTGACCACGTTCTTCCTGTTGCTGTGCGCGCTGAAGCATCTGTTTCAGGGCGAGCCACAGCGGCAAACCGTCAGCGGCTTGATCTCGACCAGCTACACGGACAGCGACGGCGAGACGCGAACCAGCCTGAAGCTGGAGCCGCGCTATGAGAGTGCGGGCGATGTCATGACCAAGCTGGTGGAACTCGACGCCGATCCGCTCGCCGTGCGGGCGGGCATTCAATCGTCGGGCATCGCCAGCTTCGGATCACTGGAAAACTTGGTCAACGCCTACAGCACGTTGTACCGGTACCTGAAGGACAACTACGACAGCGCGGCCAAGCTGAAAAAGTACTGGGGCTATCTGGCCAACAACGTGGTG
Organism: Hyphomicrobiaceae bacterium; assembly: GCA_040765305.1. GTDB lineage: Bacteria > Pseudomonadota > Alphaproteobacteria > Rhizobiales > Hyphomicrobiaceae > JAEUMD01. The sequence continues at coordinate 3,373 of JAXGRZ010000075.1, forward strand.
TTCATCCAGATTTCCACGGACGTGAGCAGCGCCCTGAAAATCTTCGAGACCATCAACGAGCGCGGCGTCGGCCTCAACCCGATGGACTTGCTGAAGAACCTGCTGTTCACGCAGGTGAAACAGGCGCAGTTCACCCAGCTCAAGGACGAATGGAAGAAGATCACCAAGCCGCTGGAGAAGGAGAAGGAAAAACCGCTGCGCTTCTTGCGCTACTTCCTGATGGCAAACTACGTCATCAAGAACGACCGTGGCGACGCCGTGGTGCGCGAGGACGAAATCTACGACTGGTTCGTGGACAAGGACAACGCGGCGCTGTGCGACTACGCCAACAAGCCCTTCGAGTTCGTCCGCAAGGTCATCCGCAACGTCGAGCACTATCTCGCGTTCTCGAACGGGCTGGGCAACGACGGCAAGCCCAGCCTTGTGATGGACAGTCTCAAGCGACTGGCAGGCGGTGCATTCAGCTTGCACTACGTCCTGCTTCTGGCGGCAGCCAGTCTCCCGAAGACGCTGTTCGACCATTTCGTGGCGCAGTTGGAGAGCTTCCTCTTCTACTACATCTTCACCAAGACGCCGACCAAAGATCTGGAGCGCAGTTTCTCCCAGTGGGCCGATGAACTGCGCGCGATCGCTGGCGCGACCGATCCTGTGAAGCAGAAGGTGCAGCTCAACGCCTTTATCGCCGAGCGCTTCGACACGAACATGGCAGGTAAGTCGCAGGAGCTGGTGGATGCGCTCCGGCGCTTCACGCTGCATTCGATGCAGCAGTACCGGACACGCTACTTGCTGGCGCGGCTGACACAGCACGTCGAGATGGCGTTCAGCGGCTTGAAAACGCCGGGCAGTCTGGAACCGTTCACCAATCTGGAAATCGAGCACATCCTGCCCAACAAGCCGGAGGACGGTCTGCGCGGCAAGTGGGCCACCGAGAACCCGGGGATGGGCTACGACGACTACAAGAATCGGCTGGGAAACCTGACCTTGCTGGAGAAGCCCATCAACATCGTCGCGGGCAATGACTTCTACACGGAGAAACAGGCCGAGTACCGCAAGAGCGGCAACTACCTGACCCGCAGCCTCGTTGAATTGACCAGTGTCGGACAGAACACATCTATTTCCCGAATCAACGAGAAGTTGAAGGCGTTCCCTGCTTGGGACGCAAAGGCCATCGAGGCTCGCCACGGGCTGCTGATCACCTTGGCGCAGGATGTTTGGAAGACGTCACCCATCGATGTCTGATCCGTGATCGCGGCCGATACATACATGACGACACTGCCTGTCGACGACACACTACAGACGCTTCAGCGTGAGGTTCAGCGATTACTGGGTCGCTGCGTCTTGCGCCTGCAGCAGTACGAGAAGTTGATGAAGGCCATCGTGGCCCACCACGAAATCTCGGCTGCTGGATCACCGCTGGCGTCGGATCAGGAGCAGCGCATCGCGGATGCCGCCAGCAAAACGCTGGGCACCTTGGTCGGCACACTCCTCGGTTCGTATGTCACCACCGACCAGGTGGAAGCTGCTTCCGAATCTGATGCACGCGACGACATCATCTCGTTCAAGGTAAAGATGAATCTGCGCATGTCGGTTGAGGATTACGACAGGACGCAGAACGAGTTGAAGGAACTGGTGCTGCTACGGAACAACTTGGTACATCATTTCATCGACCAGCATGACCTTTGGAGCCTGGACGGATGCCGTGGCGCACACGACACCCTGAAGGCCGCCTACAGTCGCATCGATCAGCACTTCGAGCAACTGCGGGGCTGGGCCGAGCACATGGATCAGGTCCGACGGCTGGCGGCGGAATTCGCCCAGTCCGATGCGTTCCACGATCTGGTGATCCACGGCATCGCGCCGGACGGTTCGGTGGATTGGCCTGCCGCAGGGATCGTGCGCGCGCTGTGGGATGCCGCCGCCGAACTGGCCGTCGATGGCTGGGCACCGGTTGCATCGGCAGGACGCTGGATCGCAGAGCGGCACCCCGAACACCTGCCCGTCAAGTACGGTTGCAGCAGTTGGCGGCAGGTCGTACACGAATCGCGCCTGTTCGAGCTTCGATATCGTGATGTGGGCGGCCAGCGCGCGGCTTGGTATCGGGCCAAACAGGCATAACACCAACCCCGCGCACTCCCGCTAAATCACGTTACGCGAAGTGCCCTCAGTTTTTAGCATGAGCAGCGTTTTCCATCGAAACGCCTGCCATGACAAAAATCGAACCCATCTCCATTTCCCCGCCGTCTGACTGCCCCCGGCACGCGCAGCAGGAAATCGCCGACCTGCTGGCCGCTGCACTCCTGCGCCTGCGCGCGCGTCCATCGCGCGACACCATCGAAACCAGCGAGTGCGTTCGCCTTGGCTTCCCCGGCCAACAGCGCGTGAATGCGAACCCCGATCACAACAACGGAGTTCGCCCATGACGGCACACGCACAACCATCCACCACCTCGGTCGCCGCACGTGTCGCGGCGCTTTCCCATCTTTCGATGGACGACCTCTGGGCCCTTTGGGATGACCACTTTGATGAGCGTCCTGGCCATCACCATCGCACTTGGCTGGAGAGTCGACTGGCCTACCGGATTCAGGAACGCGCCTTCGGCGGCCTGAAGTCTTCGCTGCGCAAGAAGCTCGAAGAGGTCGGCGAAACCGGCATCCTGCCCAAGCAACTGCGCAGCGACAGCCAGCGCCTGCTGCCCGGCACCATCCTCACGCGCATCTACGACGACGTCGAACATCGCGTGCTGGTGCGCGGTTCGAACGATTTCGAATACCAAGGGCAACGCTTCAAGAGCCTGTCCGCGATTGCGGGCCACATCACGGGCAGCCACTGGTCGGGCCCCGTGTTCTTCGGCCTCAAGTCGCCGGCATCGAAGAAGGTGATGGCATGAGGTCGCCACGCGCCAATCCGCTGCCCTCGGGTAGCCAAAGCATCACGCCGAAGAAGCGCTGCGTCGTCTACACCCGCAAATCCACCGACGAAGGGCTGGATCAGGAATACAACAGTCTCGAAGCCCAGCGCGACGCAGGCCTCGCCTTTATCGCCAGCCAACGGCACGAAGGCTGGATCGCCGTCGGCGACGGCTACGACGATGGCGGCTACTCCGGCGGCAACATGGATCGTCCCGCCTTGCGCCGCCTGATGGTTGACATCGAAGCCGGGAAGATCGACACCGTGGTCGTCTACAAGATCGACCGCCTCACACGCAGCCTGCCAGATTTCGCCAAGCTGGTCGAGGTGTTCGACCGCAACGGCGTGTCCTTCGTCTCGGTCACACAGCAGTTCAACACCACGACCTCGATGGGACGGCTGACGCTCAACATCCTGCTGTCCTTCGCACAGTTCGAGCGCGAAGTCACCGGCGAGCGCATCCGCGACAAGATCGCCGCCAGCAAGGCCAAGGGCATGTGGATGGGCGGCGTGCCGCCCCTGGGCTATGACGTTGTCGAGCGCAAGCTCGTCGTCAACGAACGCGAGGCGGCATTGGTGCGCGACATATTCAGGCGCTACGGCGAGCATGGCTCGGCGGCGCGGCTCGTGCGCGAACTGGACATCGAAGGCCACACCACCAAGGCGTGGGTGACGCAGACGGGGCGCGAACGCTCGGGCCGCACCATCGACCAGCAGTACCTCTTCACGATGCTGCGCAACCGTATCTACCTCGGCGAAATTTCTCACAACGAGCAGTGGTATCCGGGTCAGCACGAGGCCATCGTCGCCCCGGCCCTATGGGACGCTGTATATGCCTTCATCGAACGGCGCAAGCAAGCGCCGCGCGAGCACGCCGCCAAGCATCCGGCACTGCTGGCGGGTCTGCTGTTCGCGCCCGACGGACAACGCATGCTGCACTCCTTCGTCAAGAAGAAGAACGGACGGCAGTACCGCTACTACGTCCCGTACCTGCACAAGCGGCGAAACGCGGGCGCGAGCCTGTCGCCCGGTACGCCGGACGTGGGTCATCTGCCCGCCGCCGAAATCGAGAACGCGGTGCTGGCACAAATCCACGCGGCACTCTCGGCTCCCCAGATGCTGATCGCGGTCTGGCGAGCCTGCCAGCAGCACCCCGCAGGTAGCACGCTCGACGAAGCGCAGGTGGTGGTGGCGATGCAGCGCATCGGCGACGTGTGGGCGCAGTTATTCCCCGCCGAACAGCAACGCATCACACGACTGCTGATCGAGCGGGTGCAGTTGCACGGGCATGGACTGGATATCGTCTGGCGCGAGGACGGTTGGATCGGCTTCGGTGCCGACATCGGCGCGCATCCGCTGATCGATGAGTCCATCGAGCAGGCTGAGGAAGCACTGGCATGACCACCTCGGTGAACCCGCGCAAGCGCACCGTCCGTATCGAGGTCGGAGTCGATGCCCGCAGCTATGTCAGCGATGGGCAGCGCGTCACGCTGGTGCCGCTGACCATCAAGCGCCGCCAGAACCGCAAGTTGCTGATTCCGCCCACGCCCGACGCCGCCGCTGCGACGGGCGGCTTCGATGTGCCGATGATCAAGACGCTCGGCAAGGCGTTCTACTGGAAGCGGCTGATCGACGACGGCACCTATCCGACAACCTCGGATCTTGCACGAGCGCTGAAATTGGAACCGGGCTGGGCGGCCGAGGTGCTGCGGATGACCATGCTGGCCCCGGACATCGTCGAGGCAATTTTCGAAGGTCGCCAGCCTCGGCAGCTGAACCTACACACGCTGCGTGGCCGCGAAGACCTGCTGCCGCGCGACTGGGGCGAGCAGCGTCGGTTGCTCGGCTTCCCCGACGCCTGACCTTTTCATCCCCGACTTCCCCGATGACGGCGAGCCATGTGCTCGCCGTCTGCTTTTGGGCGGGAGCTGGCGGATTGGCGAACCCGAAGTTTCCGCGTGGTTCGCCATTGCGTCCCTTAAAGGTTCGCCACCCGAAGTTTGGAATGACACCTGTTCCCCAACAACGTCACAGGAGCATTCCATGCAGACACCAACCAGCAGCATTCCCCGGTCGCCCCAGCAGGCGATCAACACCATGTCACCCGGTGATCGCCGGGTGCTCAACGAAAACGAGCTCGCGCAACGTTGGGGCGTCAGCCCCAAGACTTTGCAGCGCTGGCGCAGCGAAGGTCGCGGCCCGCGCTACCTGAAGCTGTCGAAGCGCGTCGGCTACCCCGTAGACGCGGTCATCCAGTTCGAGCGCGAGGCGCTGCACGACTCGACGTCCGAGCGTGCGGCGGGCTGAGGAGCGATGCCATGAACGACATCACCATCTTCCCCGCCGACATCGCTGAGATGTCCGTCGGCCAGCTGGCCGCATTGCCGCCCGCGCAGAAACACGAGATCGACAAAAACCTCGATGCCGCCATCGACTGGCTGAAGAAGGCCCGCTCCAAGTTCGATGCGGCGCTGGATCAGTGTTACGGCGAGCAGGCCCGTACCGCGCTGCGTGAATCCGGCCGTGACTTCGGTACCGCCCACATCAGCGATGGCCCGCTGCACCTCAAGTTCGAGCTGCCCAAGAAGGTCAGCTGGGATCAGAAGCAACTGGCTGAAATCGCCGAACGCATCGTGGCTTCGGGCGAGAAGGTCGAGGGCTACCTCGACATCAAGCTGTCCGTCTCCGAATCCCGCTTCACGAATTGGCCCTCGGCGTTGCAACAGCAGTTCGCCGCCGCCCGCACCGTGGATTCCGGCAAGCCGTCTTTCACCCTTTTCCTCGATTCGGAGTAATGACCATGAGCACCAACCTCATCGCCTCGCTGCGCCAGCAGCTGCCGTCCATCTACGGCGAACACCTTCCCGACGAAATCCGGTATTGCCGCGCTGACGGCCAGGACGTCGTCGTCCCGCTCGATGCCGCCACGGTGGACGAACTGGCCTTTGCCATCCAGACGGCCAACGCGGAATCGCTGGCGCTCGGTCGCCGTCGCACCGCGCTGGAAGAACTCCACACCGAGGTGCGCAAGCGCGCCGCGCGTGGGGCCGACCGCATCGCCGACGTGTCGTGGGAGGGCTGATCATGAGCGCGATCATTCCCTTCCAGTTCGAAGCGCACGCCGTGCGCGTCCAGGTCGATGATCAGGGGCAGCCGTGGTTCAACGCCACCGATGTCTGCGACGCCCTGGAGATGGGCAATCCGTCTCAGGCGATCAAGTCGCACGTCGATGCCGAGGATCTCCAGAAACTGGAGACCCTTACGGCGGGTGGCCGTCAACGCCAGAACCACGTCAATGAATCGGGCCTCTACGCCCTGATCCTCGGCAGTACCAAGGACGCCGCCAAGCGTTTCAAGCGCTGGGTGACCAGCGAGGTGCTGCCCGCGATCCGCAAGACCGGCGGCTACACCGTGCCCGGCGCACTGGCGACCTTGCCCGCGCCGACCCACGACCGGGTTTCCGCGATCCTGCTGATCGGTGAGGCCGTGGCGAAGGTGCCGGGCGTGAAACCGGGCATCGCGGCGGCGGCGACGCTGACCTGCATTCAGGAGAACACGGGCATCACCACCGAGGTGCTGCACGGCGCGCTGCCATCGGCCAACGAACCGATCTGCGCCTTGAACGCCACGCAGCTCGGCAAGCTGCTCAACCGCTCGGCGAAGGCCACGAACCAGATGCTGGCGGCCGGCGGCTTTCAGTTCCGCAACGAGCGCGACGAATGGGAACTGACCGAGGCCGGTGAGGGGTGGGCCGAGGCCATGCCGTACTCGCGCAACGGCCACAGCGGCTACCAGATCCTCTGGAATCCTGCTGTCGCCGAGCAGTTGAAGGAGGCCGCGTGATGAGCCTCCCCATCATCTCCGCGCAGCAGCGCATGGCCGAGCGCAAGGGTGTGAAGCTGCTGATGCTCGGCAAGTCCGGCATCGGCAAGACCACCCGGCTCAAAGACCTCGATCCTGCCACCACGCTTTTCCTCGACATCGAGGCGGGCGATCTGGCCGTGGCCGACTGGCCGGGCGACACCATCCGTCCGGCATCGTGGCCGGAAAGCCGCGACTTCTTCGTGTTCCTCGCGGGCCCGGACAAGTCGCTGCCGCCGGAGTCTGCCTTCTCGCAGGCGCACTACGACCACGTCATCGAGAAGTTCGGCGACGCGACGCAGCTCGACCGTTACCAGACCTTCTTCCTCGATTCGATCACGCAGTTGTCGCGCCAGTGCTTCGCGTGGTGCAAGACGCAGCCGGGGGCCGTCAGCGACCGCTCCGGCAAGCCCGATCTGCGCGCGGCCTATGGCCTGCTCGGCCAAGAAATGATCGGCGCGTTGACCCACCTGCAGCACGCACGCGGCAAGAACGTGGTGTTCGTGGCCATCCTCGACGAACGCCTCGATGACTACAACCGCAAGGTGTTCGTGCCGCAGATCGAAGGCAGCAAGACCAGTCTGGAGCTGCCCGGCATCGTCGACGAGGTCGTGACGCTGGCCGAGATCAAGGCCGAGGACGGCAGCGCCTACCGCGCCTTCGTCACCCACACCGTCAATCCCTACGGCTTCCCGGCCAAAGACCGCAGCGGTCGTCTCGACCTGCTGGAGCCGCCGCATCTCGGCGCACTGATCGCCAAGTGCGCAGGCCAGTCGCCAGCGCCCATGCCCGTCAGCAGCGGCACACCCACTACAGAAAACACCACCGAATCCAAGGAGTAATCGCCATGTCGTCCAACTATTTTGATTTCCAAGATGCCGATCCCCAACAGTCGAGCTTTGACCTGATCCCCAAGGGCGCTGTCGTGCCAGTGCGCATGACCATCAAGCCCGGTGGCTATGACGATCCGGGACAAGGCTGGGGCGGCGGCTACGCCACCGAGTCCTTCGAAACCGGCTCTGTCTACCTCGCCGCCGAGTTTGTCGTCACGGCGGGCGACCATGCCAAGCGCAAGATGTGGAGCAACATCGGCCTGCACTCCAAGAAGGGGCCGACCTGGGGTCAGATGGGGCGCACCTTTATC
>JAXGRZ010000076.1:0-11231 GCA_040765305.1 Hyphomicrobiaceae bacterium
AGCCCATGCGCGCCGGCATCAGCAGGCTGGAAGCGGCTTCCGGCACCAGCCCCAGATCAAGGAACGGCGTGTGGAAGCGCGCTTGCGGCGAGGCATAGACCATATCGCAGTGAAACAGCAGTGTCGTACCAATTCCCACAGCAACGCCATCAACGCCTGCAAGCATCGGCTTTGCCACGCGCGGCAGCAGCCTGACGAAACGCAGCACCGCCTTGAGAACCGCCTGATCACCGCGCGAGGAGGACAAAAACTCGCCGATATCGTTGCCCGCGGTAAAGACGCCCCTAGATCCAAACAAGACATGCGCGCTCACGTCGGGGTCCTTATCGCCCGCTTCCAGCGCATCGGCCAGCGCCTCGTACATCGCACCGGTCAGTGCGTTTTTCTTCTCCGGCCGGTTGAGACGAAGACACTGCGTCGACCCTGAGCGCGTGATCTCGATGTTGCTCATCACGCGGGTCCCCGCTCAACCTGTAAGCCGCTTGGGCGTTGCCGCAAGAACAGACTCGGCCCCGGCGGTCACGGTTTCGGCAAGACCGGGCGCTTCCGTCGCAACATTCTCGGCAAAATAGCGCGCCATCAGCACAGCGTTGGCGTCCCCATCACCGGCGCGGAACGCTGCAGCAGCACTGCGCCCCAGATAGGCGCCGCCTGCGGCAATGCCGAATAGCTTCAGATACGGCGTGGCACTGGCCAACGCAGCCTCGGGATTGGCGCCCAACTGTTCACCCATCCAATGCGTCGCATAGCCAAGTGCCTTCACCGCAGCACCGAGTTTTTCAGCAACGTGGACGAGATCGGGCTGGTTGGAGGCTGCCACCTCACCCACCGTCCGCGACAGGTCATCGAGATAGGCCTTGACCACTGCCCCACCGCCGAGCGGCAGCTTGCGCATCACCAGATCCATGGCCTGGATGCCGTTCGTCCCCTCGTAGATCGGCAGGATGCGTGCATCACGCAGATACTGCGCCGCCCCTGTTTCCTCGATAAAACCCATGCCGCCATGGATCTGCACGCCCATCGACGCCACCTCAATACTGGTGTCGGTCGAGAACGCCTTGGCGACAGGGGTCAACAAGGCGCCACGCGCTGCGGCTGCTTCGCGCAAGTCCTTGTCGCTCGACAGGTGCGACATGTCGATCTCACCGGCCGTTGCAAAACAGATCATCCGGCAGGCCTGCGTCAACGCCTTCATGTGAAGCAGCGTGCGACGGATGTCGGCGTGCTCGATGATCGCCACCATTTCGCCTGGCGTACCGCCGAACTTCGCACCTTGACGACGTTCAAGCGCATAAGCCTGCGCATGCTGCGTTGCCCGTTCCGCGATCGCCACCCCCTGCACGCCGACCGCAAGGCGCGCCTGGTTCATCATGATGAACATCGTGTTGAGGCCGCGATTCTCCGTGCCGACGAGATAGCCGACCGCGCCATCCCCATCGCCATAGGTCATCGTGCAGGTCGGGCTCGCGTGAATACCCAGCTTATGCTCGACGCCCGAACAGGCGACGTCATTGCGCGCGCCGCGCGTGCCGTCCGCATTGACCAGATACTTCGGCACCAGGAACAGCGAAATGCCCTTGGTGCCCGGCGGCGCATCGGGCAGCCGCGCCAACACCAGATGAATAATGTTCTCCGATAGTTCATGGTCGCCGTAGGTGATGAAGATCTTGGTACCGAAGATGCGGTAGGTGCCGTCCCCGGTCGGCACCGCCTTGGTGCGGATCTCACCCAGATCCGACCCCGCATGCGGCTCGGTGAGGTTCATGGTGCCGGTCCACTCGCCGGTCACCATCTTGGGCAGGTAGGTCGATTTCAGTTCGTCCGTACCCGCAATCATGATCGCATGGATGGCGCCCTGCGTCAGCAGCGGGCACAGACCGAACGCCATGTTCGCCGAATTCCAGATTTCGGCAGCCGCCATCTGCGCGATTTCCGGCAGCCCCTGGCCGCCGAACACCACCGGGCACGGCAGCGCCCCCCAGCCCTGCTCGACGAACTGGCGATAGGCCTCCGCCCACCCCTGCGGCGTCACGACCCGGCCATCGACGAGCTTGCTGCCCGCCTTGTCCCCGATACGGTTCAAGGGATCGAGAACTTCTGAGCTGAATTTACCCGCTTCCTCGATGACCGCGCCCAGCGTGTCGGCATCAAGGTCCCCGTAAAGACCGTCTTCCAGGCGCCCCTCAAGGTTCGCCGCGGTCTTGAGGGCGCGCATAATGTCGTCTACTGGAGCCTGATACGTCATGGGCGCCTGTCTCCTCGCCAGCCTCGTTGATGGTTAACCTGGAGACTAGGCGGTTCGCAGACAAAGCGAAAGGGCTGCCCTTGACCTATTCGTCAAAGGAGTAAGGCATGGCCGTGGTGCCCGCCAACGCGCAAAACATCGAAACTGCGGGCGCATTGATCCGTGCCGGCGAACTCGTCGCGTTCCCCACCGAGACCGTTTATGGGCTGGGTGCGGACGCTGGCAACGGCGCGGCGGTGGCGCGCATCTTCGCCGCCAAGGGCCGGCCCCGCTTCAATCCGCTGATCGTCCACGTCGCCAGCCTCAGCGAAGCTGAAAAACTGGCGCACTTCTCCCCTCTTGCCCGGACTTTGGCCGAACGCTTCTGGCCGGGTCCGCTGACCCTGGTCCTCAAGCAGCGCGCCGGCACGGCCCTGTGTGATCTGGTCACCGCCGGCCTCGACACGCTCGCCGTGCGCATGCCGGCCCATCCCGTCGCCAGCGCTCTCATCACCGCCGCCGGCAGGCCGCTGGCCGCACCCTCCGCCAACCGCTCCGGCCACGTCAGCCCGACGTGCGCGGCCCACGTCGCAGCCGACCTCGGCGAGGCCGTGGCGATGATTCTCGATGCCGGCGATACACGGCACGGTCTGGAATCAACCGTCGTCACGATCGATCAAGAAACCATCACACTGCTGCGGCCCGGGGCCGTCACCGCCAACGACCTGAGCGAAGCCACCAGTGCACCAATCGTGCGCGCAGGCGCAGCGCAAACAGCTCCGATATCGCCTGGACAACTCGCCAGCCATTATGCGCCGGCAGCCCGCGTGCGGCTTGACGTCATCCGCCCCCAAGCCGGTGAAGCCCTGCTCGCCTTCGGACCTGAAGTTCCCGATCACGCCGGCCCCCTGATCAATCTCAGCGACACAGGCGATTTGATCGAGGCCGCCGCGCGCCTCTTTTCGGCACTGCGCAGCCTTGACGCCTCGGGTACCAGCAGCATCGCCGTCATGCCAATTCCGCACGAGGGGCTGGGCGAAGCGATCAACGACCGGCTCAACCGCGCCGCCGCACCGCGACCATGACAGCGGGTGCAAATGGGTCTACTGCATCGGCTCATCGCACGCCCGACCTCCTGAGGTTTGCCCCCCAACGCCAAACCACCCAACGCCATTGGATCTGCGCCCATGAGCCGCCCGGCTGACATTGCCCCCCTCAACGTGCCGACGCCCGACCTCATCGCGCGCTTCATCGACATCGTCGGGCCGACGCAGGCGCTGGTCGATCCCGCCGCCCAAGCGCCCTATCTCAAGGAATGGCGCGATCGTTATGTCGGAAAGACCCCGCTCGTGGTTCGCCCGGGCAGCGTCGAGGAAGTCTCGCGCATCCTGGCACTGGCCAACGAGGCGCGTATCGGCATCGTCGCGCAGGCCGGCAACACCGGCCTCGTCGGCGGCCAGATTCCGTTCGAGGACGGCCGCGACCTCGTCCTTTCCATTGCCCGCCTGAACCGCATCCGTCACGTCGACCCCTCCGGCCAATCGCTGATTGCGGAAGCCGGCGTGACGCTCGCCAGCGCACAACAGGCAGCGGAGGATGCCGGCCGCCTTTTCCCGCTGAGCCTTGCCGCCGAAGGCAGTTGCCAGATCGGCGGCAACCTCGCCACCAACGCCGGCGGCGTCAACGTGCTCGCTTATGGCAATGCGCGTGCGCTCGCCTTGGGGCTGGAAGTCGTGCTGGCTGACGGGCGTATCTGGTCTTCGCTGAAGTCGCTCAAGAAGGACAACACCGGCTACGACCTCAAGGATCTGTTCATCGGTTCGGAAGGCACGCTCGGCATCATCACGGCAGCTACACTCAAACTGTTTGCCCGCCCGGCCGAGAAGGCCACCGCGTTCGCTGCGCTCGATAACCTTGATCAGGTCCTCGACCTGTTCAAACGCGCCGAAACCGCCGCCGGCATGCATTTGACCGCCTTCGAATTCATCTGCCGTAACGGTGTTGAGATTGCCGCACGCCACGTTGCTGGTGTGCGCAGCCCCTTTGCCACGATTCCCCCGTGGTCTGTGCTGATCGAAATCTCATCAAACGAAGCGGGCGGACGCGCCAGCGATACCCTTGAGCGACTGCTCGGCGAGGCCATCGAGGCCGGCATCATCGGCGATGCTGCGATCGCCCAGTCACTGCAGCAGGCACGCGATTTCTGGCGGCTGCGCGAGGAGATGTCGGACGCCCAAAAACACGAAGGCGGCTCGATCAAGCACGATATCTCCGTGGCACCCTCGCGCATACCGCACTTCATCGGCCGCGCCAACGCATTGATCGAGAAGCTGTGTCCCGGGGCGCGCCCGGTACCCTTCGGCCACTTCGGCGATGGCAACGTGCATTACAACGTTACCCAGCCTGTCGGCATGGACAAAGGTGCCTATCTGGCCCGCTGGGAGGAGATCGCCACGGCAGTTCACGCTCTGGTCGTCGAAATGGAAGGCTCAATCTCGGCTGAGCACGGCATTGGCCGGATGAAACGCGACGCGTTGCGTAACGTCAAAAGTGCCGTCGAGATCGACATGATGCGCACCATCAAGGTGGCACTCGATCCCAATGGCATTTTAAACCCTGGCAAGGTCGTCTGAAGGTGCCAAAGCGTTGATGCGTCGAACGATCACCACACACCGCGCACAAGACCGTTCCAGAAGTAACGCCAAATGGTCGGCGGCAGGTGGTTCTGAGAAGGCAGATCAATCGTTACCGTTTTGAGCCGCCCCTCCAACGCATCGCCCAGCGCCCGCGCGAAGAGCGCGATACCCGTGACAGCTTGCAACGTCTGATACGTCGCGATCGTGTCGCGCTTTTCGAACGCGACACGCGCTTGATAGAGGATCCCGCCCGTGTCGACGCCGCTATCAACGAGATGAACCGTCACACCGGCATTCGCCGTGTCGCCGGCAGCCAGCGCCCAGTAGGCCGGATGCTGGCCGCGATACTTCGGATTGATGCCGGCATGATAATTGATGAACGGTGCATCGACGGCGGCCAGCGTCGCGCGCGACAACAGCCGCGTGCCGTAGACCGCCACGACATCGGGATGAAGCGTCTTCAGCAGTGCGCGCGCCGCCTCGCTGTTGTGGCTTGCAACGCGATGCATCACGATCCCCGCCGGGGGCTTGGGATCAAGGCCATGCGCGGCGCGAATTTCGGCAAGACGCTTTTCGGCAGTCCTCGCGCCGACCCGTTGCCACACGCCGAACGCCACCTGCCCGGCCGTTGCCAGCGGCCCGACAAGCCGCAGCCTGCGCTTGATGATTTCGGATTTCGATTCAGGCTGCTCCACGATCACCGTCAGCGGACCAACGCGATCGATAAGACCGTTAACGACCGACCACGCCAACGGCCCGCCCGCCGTCAAGACGACGATGCGAGACATGCGCTGTTCCTGTGCCGCCCCTGATTCCATCCATGACCCTGCGCGATGCCACACCCAATCGGGCTGTTCCAATCGGCAAGATTAGGACAAAACAATGAATTTGCGGTTTGCATCCGCATGCTCTCACAGCCACGGTTCTTTGGCTGTCCCCACCGGGGCCACCCGTGGAGCATTTTCCGACGAAGTGGACGCCGGTTCGCCCTCGAAAATGCGACAAACCAACGAGCTAGAACCCTCACACGGCCTATCAAGTTGTATGGGTTCCGCCGCATTAAGATTCCGACTGACCCAGAACGAAAACTGCTCTAATTGCTTCGTGCCGCACGCAAAGCGGCCCGCTCGGCCTCGATCCGCTCGGCCTGCGAGGGCCAGCTCGCCGCCACCCAGTCATCGGTTCCAAACAGCCAGTACCAGAAGCGGTTGCGCCGGTGATAACGCTCTACCGTATAGCGATTCATGTTTTCCAGATTGACCGACATGCCTTCAAGCAATGCCATTGGGCGGCCAGCCTGCTGCTCCAATCCCTCAATGCGTGACGCGATGATCGCCAGATCGCCAGACTCGTCGCTCCGCCACTTATCGATTGAACCGGCGAGCGTGTGCTGGTTCTGATTGAGTTTCACCAGCGCCTCGTGCACTTCCTTCAAATTACCGTTGTGCAGATCGCGCGCCTCTTCGGCATGGGCGACATGTTCGTGAACTTCGGAACGGTATGTTGAAAGCAGGCTTGCTATCTGCCCGACCGTATTACGCTCCTCGTTCCTCAGGCTCTCGACCGCACGCACCAGCTCTGTAAGGCTGTCTGTGGTAGCCGACATGCGCGCACCCTGATCGGCAAGGTTGGAGTTGACGTCGCGTACGTCGGCTGCCAACGAGGCGCGTGTATCTTCCAGCGTCGCCTGCTGCAATGAGACGGCTTCCGACAGATCGCGCATGCGGTTGTCGATGTCTGCGCCAACCCCGCCGTCGCGAGACAGCAATGCTTGTTCGATAACATCCAGACGCGCGGATATTTCGGCAGGATCGCTCCGGCGCTCCAGCTCCGCAAATGTCTGTTTGATCTGCGCTTCGATATCCGTCAGGCGTTGCTCGACACCAACCAGATCGACATCTGCTGCAGCTGGACCAATCAAGCCCAAACGCCGATCAAGTTGCGTGATGTGCTCCAGCACCGGCGCCAGATCGACCGGCGGCTGTCCTGGTTGCTGAAGGTAGGCCTTGAGTACGCCCTCCAATCCATCGATCCGGTGCGCTAATGGGTCCAGGTCGATCGATGCGCTTTCAGGCCGCAACGACACCATGGTTTCCAGCGATTTCAGCTGATCAGAGATGCCGCCTGCAAAGCGGGTGGCCTCTTCGCGCTGCCCCGCGATCTGTTCGGAAATTACGCGCACCATCTGCTCTAAAGCCTCGATGCGTAAATTTTGCCGTTGATCGGTTGCGGCGTGGAAATTCTCCGATACCGGCGCCACTGCCGGCATCGGTGGACGAGCCGCAGGCGATGTAAAGTCTGCATCGGGCGCATGAAACCGGCCGGCCGGCCGGCGAATACGCTCGCGCGGCTCGAAGCGCTGCTCCATCGGCGGTGGCGGGAAGCTTGGCGCAGCAGGACGCCGAAAGGCCGGCATGGGCCGCTCGACCCTCTCACGACGGCGTGCCACCAGATGCCGCTCGATTAACTCAAGACCCCGGATCGCCGGGCGCAGATCGAGGAAGACATGCAACAGGTTCTCCACACCAACGGGTTGGCCATGCTGATAGGCATGCGCGGCGGCAAGGCGCAGCACCTCCTCGAAACTATCGGCGCGCCGCGGTACGGCCGTGCCATTGGTCAGTGAGACCGGAATCTCACCAGCAATTACCGTCGCCGTTTCACGCCGCAACGATGCGGCCCGAACACCATTGGCCTCGAGGATCTCGGCCGCCTCCTCGATGCGCGTGAGTGCATGGAGCAAGTGCTCAATGCGCACTTCCGCCGATCGGTGGGCAAGGGCAACGTCAAACGCATGGTTACAGCAGGCCAGCACCGTATCGTCGACCCAGATCGGGATTTCCTCGTCACCCGAATAGCCCCGTCCCCGTGCCGGCGCAGGCGCCTCACTGGGAGCCTTGCCCGCACCAGCCAGATCACGCGGCACATCACGCCATGTCTGCGGCGTTCTCAAATCGAGATCGTGGCCCCTGTATCCCATTTTACGCTACTCCCTGCGGTCCGCCGATGATGACATCGAACGGCCCCGAACCCGAAACCTGATAACCGCCCGCCCAGAACGGAAACTAGAGCATTTTCCGACGAAGTGGACACCGGTTCGTCGAAGAAAATGCGACCAAACAAGAAGCTGGAGCACCGATAGGCTGCACCACTTCTCACCCGCTGGCGAAGGCAACACCGCTCCTGCACTCAACCCTCCGCACCCTCCGCCGCACGTGCCGCGCTCATTGGATACCAGAGAAAAGCCGGTGAAGACGCTGTCTTCCCTGGCGAAAGTCTTTTTGCAACCCAAGCGGCAACGTGTTGAGGCTCGATTTTGGTCAACCTTAGTTAGGCCAACCTTGGTGCCATCCCCGATACCACGGCAGGCGACAAGCGGCGTCCACACACGGCCTGCCGCTGCTTAATCATCTCAGATCATTATGCCCTTCGCGGCCGGAACATCCATTCTCATCACAATGAGGCAAAATCGTTTGCCGAAAAAACATGGTTAATTGGGATCGAGCGCAGGCGGGGCCTGCACGTCCGGTCCCTCATTGCGTGGATTGTTGAGCGCCCGGCTAACGGGCACGATGTCGAGCAGGTCCTCTGGCGCTGGTCGTAGCAGTTCGGCCACGTACTGCGCCGAACCCGATCGGCAATCGAGCCAGGCCTCGAACGTGTCCGGCTCCAGGATCACCGGCATGCGCTCATGGATCCGCTGCATCGTCCGGTTGGCGGCGACGGTCAGGATGGCCATCGTCTCCACCTCGCTGCCATCGGCACCGAGCCAATGCTCCCAGATTCCGGCCATCACCAGCAGTCCGCCGCCCTTGGGCCGGATCAAATGGGGTTGCTTGGCGCCCTTTTGCCCGGTCCACTCGTAAAAACCGTCCGTTGGCACAAGGCAGCGGCGGTGGCGCATGGACGCACGGAACGAGGGCTTCTCCTGTGCTGTCTCGGCGCGTGCATTGATGAGTGTGGTGAAGGATTGGGGCTCCTTCACCCAGGAAGGAATGAGCCCCCAGCGCACCAGGACCAGTTCGCGCGCCTGCCGCATCGAATTGCGCACGATGAGGACGGGCTGCGTCGGTGCGATATTGTAGCGGGGTGGAAATTCTTCGTGATTGAACGTCCCGAAGGTCGCGCGCACGGCTTCAGGAGGCGATGTCAGGCAATAGCGCGAGCACATATTGGGCGGTCCACAGGCGGAAATTGGGAGTTCGCGGTCAGTTGCGCTGCGGCCCCTTCGCGCGCCGCAGAAATCCCCCAACACAACACACGCAGCAAAGCATAGTGGCGCCGGCGTTCGCCAGGCTATTTTCCGACGACGTGAGTGCTGAGAGGCCGAAGAACATGCGATACACCAAAATCGGGACCCAATGAACCAACATGACAGCGACACTCAGCACGACGACGTAACTGAGCCCATTGCCGCGGCCAGCGTCCT
The DNA here is from genome assembly GCA_040765305.1 of Hyphomicrobiaceae bacterium. Taxonomy (GTDB): domain Bacteria; phylum Pseudomonadota; class Alphaproteobacteria; order Rhizobiales; family Hyphomicrobiaceae; genus JAEUMD01. Next base: position 9,290 of record JAXGRZ010000076.1, read on the forward strand.
ATTGTTCCACAACGACGACGTCCTCCTGGTCCAGCGCACTGGTGGGACCATGGCCGGAGTGTGGAGCGCGCCCGGCGGCCATGTGGATCCAGGCGAAACCGCGATTGCCGCTGCCCTGCGCGAACTGAGGGAGGAAACCGGCCTTACCGCCAGCAATCTCATTGCGCTCACCACCCACATCGTGCGGATCGATGCCGCACCAGGAGTGCCCGCACGGGTCTATGAAATCGCTGTCTTTACCGGCACCGCTGGCCCCCATCGCAAACCCCGAGCGAGCAGCGACGCAGCAGACGCGCGGTTTGTTGCGCGCCACGACCTTGCCGCCTTGCCGACAACGCCGGGTCTTGAAGATCTTATCGAGGCGGCACGGCGCGTGTTAGCCAACACCGACAATGGGGCGTCTTAGCCCTCCCGGTCCGGCACCAACCATCCAGGCATCTGCGCCGCACCATGATTAATCGACGTAAGGGTTGGGTTTTGGGAGCGATACTGGCCGTGCCAGCGACAAGAATCGGTGCTACAGACCTCACCCGTACCGATACCCTATAAGAACCCGCACCATTGGATGCCAGAACGCAGATGAACCTAACCTCGAATGCAAGCGTTGAACGGCACCCTCCACGCACGTCAATTTATCGTCGCGCACCACTGGCGGCGGCTTTGTTGAGCGCACTGATCACGGTATCGCCGGCAAACGCGGCCCCCGCGCCCAGCACCGGCGCAACCGCTGGCCAGGAGGATTCGCGCCCCTATGATGCGAAGCTTCTGCGCCTTGCCGAACTGCTTGGCTCCATTCACTACCTGCGCGAATTATGCGGCGCCAACGAAGGACAGTTCTGGCGGGATACGATGCAGGAGCTGATGAAGTCGGAAGGATTCACGGCAGGCCGCCAAGCCCGACTCACGGCCAGCTTCAATCAGGGATATAGAAGCTATTCGCGCACGTATAACCTGTGCACACCGACCGCTCGCGCTGCTATCGAGCGCTTCCTGGCAGAGGGTGCGCAAATTGCCGACACCCTGGTGCAATCGGCTCCTTAGCCCAACCGCGGGAAGCGATGGCGCACCCAAGCTGCCGCATTCTGGCGCGCAAGCACATCACGTCATTCGCATTTGATCATATGTATAGATTCACAATTAAATGTTGGCGCCAGACCCCTCTTACCAGAGGCATGCTAGAGACACTGGGCTGTGCTCGTGTCTTGCTGCCAAAATACGGATTTGCATTTCACGCCGTTTTGGGCGACAGCACACCTCAGCAGTTGGTAATGCTGAGGATCAATAGACCAGCCAATATGGGAAAAGGGGCCCCGTAGACCGAGGTCGTCATGGCTGATCCATGAGTGATACCAACCGAGTTCCAGTATTGGGGGAGTTCAGTGGCAACACCAATTGAGTTTGACACGCAAAATGAGCAGAGCATGCAGGCTCTTCGTCTCATTCTGGCAGCCTGGGACGAAGGCGAGGAAACCGGCATAACGCCTCAGATGATGGCCTACGCTGCGCTGTTCACCGCCCTTAGCGACCTTATCGACATCTACGGTGAGGATGCCGTCGCCGCAATGGCGGGCGGCCTTGAAAAGCGGGTGCGCCTGGGGGAATTCACCATGGTCTATACGCGCCAGTAGCACCGCACGCGGAGCATGTTCTTGTCTGCCCGTCCGCAGCAGGTCAGCACCGTACTGTGTAACGGCGTATACCCTTCCCAGACGTGCGTGAACGACGCCCGTGAACATGGTTCTCCTGTCTTGAATCATGTTCGCGCCGAATCCCTGTGCACTTGCGCCAAACATGGCGCTTTTCCTGAAGCATGTTTTTCACGCTGAACCGCTGCGCACTTGGGCAAGAGCGTCGGTTTGTCGCAGAAAATGCGACAAACCGGTGGCCACTTCGTCGGAAAATGCTCTAGCTTAATTTGGCGCAGGTTCACCCGCTCAGAGCG
>JAXGRZ010000077.1:0-11206 GCA_040765305.1 Hyphomicrobiaceae bacterium
CGGCACACTCGTTTGCGCCGGCATTGGCGCGCCCGTGGCGGCCACACTCGCGTTGCGGACAGGCCTGCAGCCGGTGACATTTGGCGAATTGGTTGGTGCGACTGGCCGCCTGGCGTTGAAGGCCACCAATAGCGCGCCGGCGACCGCCGTTGCACTGCTGCTGGCCGGCTCTGCAACATGAACGCGATGCATGGCCAAGCCTTGCAACAAGCGTCCATGCCTGCACCACGATACAAAGCTGTTCAACGTCCGCTTTACCCGGTGCTTGTTTCTGGATCGGAGGTGATGATCCGCGCGAACGTCTCACCATCGACGTTGCCGCCCGAAAGCACGACACCGACGGAGCGCCCGGCAGCATCCACCCGTCCCGATAGCAATGCCGCAAGTGCTGCTGCCCCGCCCGGCTCGACAACAAGCTTCAACTCAGTGAATGCAAAGCGCATCGCGTGCGCCAATTCGTCATCGCTCACCGTCACCGCATCATCGAACAGGCGCTGGCCGATCGCCATCGTCAGCCGCCCCGGCGAGGCCGCCATCAAGGCATCCGCGATTGATCCCGAGGCCCGCTCATTGGTCTGGCGCTCCCTGCTTTTCAGCGAGCGCGCGAAATCATCGAACCCTTGCGGCTCGACGATGACGACGCGCGCTCCCGGCATCATCTGCTTGAGCGCGATCGCAATGCCCGATGCCAGGCCGCCGCCCGAGCAAGGCACGACGACCAGATCAAGGTCGATCCCGCAGCCTCGTGCATCTTCGGCCAGCTCCAATCCGACCGTCCCCTGCCCCGCAATGACGCCGGCATCATCGAAGGGATGCACGAAGTCAGCCTTGCGCTCGTGCGCCAGCGACAGCGCGATGGCCTCGCGATCCTCCTTGATCCGGTCATAGAGCACGACGTCGGCGCCAAAGCCTCGCGTGCGCGCAATCTTGAGCTTGGGCGCGTCTGACGGCATGACGATCACGCAAGCATGCCCGAGCAATGCGGCGGCATGGGCCACGCCCTGCCCATGATTGCCCGACGAGCACGCTACCACACCGCCGGGATAGTGCGCGCGATCGACAGTGGAGATCCGGTTGAAGGCACCGCGGAACTTGAACGCCCCCACCCGCTGCAACGTTTCAGGTTTGATCAAAACAGCACCATTGACGGCGGCATCGAGCGCAGGATGGCGCAAGAGCGGCGTGTGCACCGCATATTCGGCAAGCCGTTGGCGCGCCGCCAGCACATCCGCGAAAGTCGGCAGATCGATCATCAATCCACTCTCCTAGAGCATTTTCCGACGAAGTGGACACGGATTTCGTCGAAAAAAATGCGACCAAACAAGAAGCTAGAGCGCTTCAGGATGAGGTGGAAGCTCAGGCCGCGACTGCGGCCTGAGCGCCAATGCGCCGCGCCCGCGCCAAGCCAGGCCGAAGGCCGGTGCGGCGCGTGAGCGATAACAGATAAGATCAATTCCGCCTCAAGCAGAAACGCTCTAAATGCACGAAAGCCGGTCTGCTGACCGGCCTTCGAAAGGTGTCCGATTTTCTGGATCAGATCGTTGCGGCGATCATATCAAGCAATCACTTCAATAGCCCCAGCGGGGTCTCGTCACCCCACTTGGTCTTCAAGCTGACCGAGAAAATATCGACCTGGGCTTCGGAATAACCGGTGATGTGGTTTCCCGCCAAACTGACCCGATCGAAGTCGCCGTTCTCGACAAAGACGTGCGAATAAGCAAAGTCCGCACTCATGTTCTGTGTCAGCTGAACCGTTGCTCCGGCCGACAGCCACCAGCGGTCGTTGTCGGGAATCGACGTCAAGCGCTTGGTGGCGTTATCGACGGGCGAGATTTCATAGGCAACGCCCGCGCGCAACGTCACGCCTGGCTGATAGTCGTATTCACCGCCCAGCGCGAAGAGCCAGCCATCACTCCAGTTGGTATCAAATTCAATGGGAACAGGCGCTCTTTCACCCTCCAGTTCCAGCTTCTTGAAGCGGCTCCAGTTCGACCACTCGACGGTGCCAAGCAGACGCATGTTGGGCGCAATGGCTTGGCGGAGCGACAGCGTGACAATGTCGGGAAGATCGAGATCGGTTTTGATGCCACGCTGGACCGGTCCACCGGCGAAAGAGAACTTGCCATCCAGTTCATGCGACAACTGCGAACGATACCCCAGACCAATACTGGTGCCCGCCGTCGGCTCGATCAGGATACCGGCGGTGCCGCCCACCGCGACGTCATCGGCATCCTTGTAGATCGACGTCGGTCCGATTGGTGCCCCTGAGGCCAGTGTCAGCTTCGCCGTCGCATATTGAACCTGCACGCCCGCGGCTACCGTAACGCCGGGCGCAATCTTATAGGCCAGCGTCGGCGTGGCGTTCATGGTGAAAAGCTTGGTGGTCTGGCCAAGTTCCGCGCCAAGATAATTGAAATTGTTCGACTTCGTCGCCAAGCCAAAGCCGGAGTTCAGCGACATGCCCAGGACCCAGCGATCGCTCAGGCGATAGGCATAGTAGCTGGATCCGACGAGCGCGGCGTCGGCAATGTCACCGCTGTCGTGTGAGACGTTCTGCAACGCTCCCCCCGACGTCACGAGGTCAGCGGGAAGATTCTTGTACGTCTCAACCGTATTCTTCGCCTGTCCGAAGATGCCCGAAAAATGGCTTTCCGAGGTCAACCCCCAGTCGGCTTGCCCCAGCGCCGCCGGGTTCCAGTACATCGACGACAATCCGCCACCTGCGGCGCTACCCGCGAAGGATGCGCCCTGGAATTGCGCCGACTGCTCGCGAATCGCAAAGCCACCGGCCTGAGCTGAGTTAATGGATGCACCGACCGCAAACACCGCTGTTGTTGCCGCCAACGCGGCGCTCAGCGACTTGACCGTATTCCCCATTCGTTCCCCCGTGCAGAGTGCGCCCGAGCTGTCGCCATTACGACGCGTCAGACCCCTCCGGTATTGCGCGGCCCAGTCATGCCATTCCGTTGAGAGGTGAATAAGGCTCAGGCTCACGCTTCCGTCAACTACGGGTACGGTATATCGAAGTGATCATCCGGCAAACGAATCAATGAACTGCGAACTTCGTTCAAAGGCCGATTTTCCAAGCTTGTGTCAGTTCGGTAACGAACTTCGGCCAAATGATTGGGAGCAGCTGTTGCTGCACAAGAAAAACGCCGCACATCAGTTCCGTTATGTTCGCGGACGGAGAATTGGTGACTTGCCAGAAAAACAGAAAAAACCGGTCTGACTTTTGCCAGACCGGTTTTCAGCCGAGCCAAGCAGCGGTCCCTATCGCGCTTGGCCTTCCCCCCGGAAGATCATTGCCAGCCGAATTTAGCCAGCGACGGGCAAACAATGCCTAGAGTCTCTCAACTGTTGCAAGGCACATGTTGTAACAGCTTAAAACAATATGCTCACGCGGTGCTGGCATGCCACACATGAGGCGCAGCATGGATGCGGCCCTGCAAGACCCGCCCCAGCACTGGCCCAAACCGATCGCAATGCACTCAAATACCGAAGCCAACGGTGTCGGCAAGGTGTTGCCGAGAGGTCTTGAGCCTGAAACCCATCATGAGGGTGAGAGGAAGGGCGAAGCCGAAACGCTTACCGCCGCCTGATAAGGTGCAAATGATCGACCGGCCCGCGGCCCGCACCGATCCGCAGATCCCGACCCGATGTCAAAGCTTCCACCAGGAACCGCTTGGCTGACCCCACGGCGTCGGTGAGGTCGCGCCCGAGCGCCAAATTCGCGGCAATTGCAGCGGACAGCGTGCAGCCGGTGCCATGCGTGTTGTGCGTTACAATGCGCGGCGCTGAAAACCGCTGTGGCGACTCCGGGTTCTCACGGCTCACCAGCACATCAATGGCGTCGTCTCCCGTCATGTGTCCGCCTTTGAGGAGCACCGCACCGGACCCCAATGCCAGCAGATCGCGCGCCTGGGATTCCATATCGGCAAGGCTCGTTGCCGGACGCGCACCAAGCAACCGCGCCGCCTCGGCCAGATTGGGCGTCATCACCGTGGCCTTGGGAATGAGCCGGGAGGTGACAACGCCAATGGCGTCGGCGGCAAGGAGCACATCTCCACTGGTCGCCACCATCACAGGATCGACGACGAGCGCCCCCAGATCGTGCCGCTCAAGCGCCTCACAGACGGCCGTGACGGCCGCCGCCTCGCCCAACATCCCGGTCTTGGTCGCGCGCACCTTGAGATCAGCTGCGACGGCATCAATCTGCGCGGTAATGAAGTCGGCAGGCACCGCCAGAACGCCGCTCACGCCCCGCGTATTTTGCGCGGTGAGCGCCGCAATCACACTCGCCCCGTAGACGCCGAGCGCAGTAAACGTTTTCAGGTCGGCCTGGATCCCGGCGCCACCCGAGCTATCCGATCCCGCGATGGTCAGCGCAATAGGGGATCCAAGCAAGGTCACTGCGCACCCTTGCGCATGATCTCGTTCTGCAAGCCTTCCGGCGTCACCCAGCTCTCGACCATGCCAAGCCCCGGAAACGTCTCGATCAGCCACTGGCCAAATGAATTGATCGAACCGCCGATCAGCGTCATGCCGATGATGAGGAACACGAAGCCAATCAGCATCAGCGCGCGCGAGGACATGAACACACCAACGATGCCGGTCAGCAGAAGAACCATCCCTAAAGTTCCGGCAATTGGACCCAACACCGGCGCAATGGCGATCACCCTGGCTTTGACGTCAGCCAGGAACCCACCCATGAACAGCAGGCCTGTCAACACAAGCAGCAGCCCCATGACTTTCTCCATCGTCCCCAAATGGCGGCGGAAGCGATGCATGAAGCCAAGAAACGGCTTGATTGCAATGGCGGCGAGAATGAACGGGATGCCCAACCCCAGCGAATAGGCGGCCAGCATGGTTACGCCCGTCGTCAGCGATCCATCGTTGGCCGCCAGCGCCAGAACCGTCGCCAGGATCGGACCAACGCATGGCGTCCAGCCGAATGCAAAGGCCAGTCCGATCACATAGGCGCCAAGATAGCTCGCCCCTTGTGTGTCGGCATGATAGCGCTTTTCCGCATAAAGCGCGTTGATGTGCAGGACGCCGAGGAAGTGCGAACCGAACAGCACGATGACGAGACCGGCGACAAGCGACAGTTCCGCCTTGTAGGTCTGGATAAGCTGGCCAAACCAGGACGCACCCGCGCCAAGGCCGATGAAGACGGTCGAGAAGCCCAGAACGAAAAACACCGAGGCGATGACGACGCGGCGCCAGACGGCACGATCAACACCCGTCTCCGCCGTCATCTGGTCCATCGTCGTCCCGCCCAGATATCCCAGGTAGGGTGGCACCAGCGGCAGCACGCACGGACTGAGGAAGCTCGCCAGACCAGCAAGCGCCACGCCGAAATAGATATAGAGATCTGCGAACATCAGCCGCTCCGCGTTAGAGCATTTTCCGACGAAGTGGATACCGGTTCGCCCTAAGAAAATGCGACCAAACCAAAGAGCTAGAGCGCCGGTTCCGATGCAATCGGATCGAAAAGTGCTCTAGCTGGGTCCGCGCAACAAAGGGCGCCACGACAGCTCTGCCGCCCTCGTTCCGACCGGCCGGCACAATGACGCCCTGCCCCACCTGGGGCAAGGCGCCATCACATCACACCCGTTCACATTCCAACAACTTTGACGGTTTCGGAATTAATCGGACCGATCACCTTCTTCTTGGTGATGTATCCCTCCATGAGATCATAGATCGCCGGTCCCTTGGTATCGGGATTGACCGAGGCCCAGCCCGCAACAACGTACTTTTTGGCCGGGTCGATCTTCTCTCCGGTTTTCAGCAGCGTCATTTCGGTGATCCGCTTACCCTTGTCTTCCTTCGGCGCGCACGTGTAGCTCATGCCGCCAACGCGCACCATGTCGCCGCCCTGCTGATAGAACGGGTCCTTGTGGAACAGGTTGTCGCAGACATCCTCCATGATCTCGTGGAGCTGCGCGCCCGTCATTTCGTTGCGGTAGACTGAAGGGTAGGTCATCGAGGTCTGCGTATAAAGATCGTCGATCGTGATGTCCTGGCCCGGCAACAGCGTGGTGCCCCAGCGGAAGCCCGGCGACAATGCAATCTGCGCATCTCGCTCTTCGAGCAACCCCTGACAGATGAGATCATCCCAGGTGCCGTTGAAGTTGCCGCGACGGTAGAGCAGGCCGTCCGTCTTGCCGATGACACGCGTGCAGTCCTTCTCGTAGGGGGCCCGCACCTCGGTGATCTTCGCCGCCACGTCCTTGTCGGGTTCGATGACATCGGAAAAGACCGGGATCATGCCAGAGCTGTAGCCGACCACCTTGCCATCCTTCACCTCCAGATCGATGCGGCCGAGGAACTTGCCGTGCGATCCCGACGACAGGAGCAGCGTCTTGCCGATCTCGATCGCCTTGGGAATGGAATCGTGTGTATGGCCGGTGAGGATGACGTCAATGCCACTGACGACGGAGGCAAGCTTGCGATCGACATCGAAGCCGTCGTGCGACAGAAGGACGACGACCTGCGCCCCATCCTCGCGTGCCTTATCGACATGGCTTTGCACGCGTTCTGGGCGGATGCCGAACGACCACTTCGGCATCATCCAGCGCGGATTGGCGATCGGCGTATAGGGAAATGCCTGACCGATGACGGCGACCTTGACGCCGCCCTTGTCGAACATCTGCGTCGAGGGGAACACCGGCTCCTCGAACTCGTTGTCGACGACGTTGCCGCCAAGGAACGGATAGCCCAGTTGATCGATCAATTCCTTGACGCGATCCTCGCCGAACGTGAACTCCCAGTGCCCGACCATGGCATCGGGCGCCAACAGCTTCATGCAGTCGACCATGTCCTGGGCGTTGGACTTCAGCGATGTATAAGAGCCCTGCCAGGTGTCACCGCCATCCAAAAACAGCACCTTGTCCTCGCCACGGTCGGCGCGGATCGATTTGACCAGCGTTGCAATACGATCAAGGCCACCGAGCCGACCGTAGGTCTTGGCCATGTTGATGTAGTCGACCATGGTGTGGGCGTAGGCGAGCGGGCTGCCCGCCGGAATGTTGAAGTGCTTGAGGAACTGCTCGCCGACCAGATGCGGGGGAATGCCCTCGAACGCACCAACCCCGAAGTTCTCAGAAGGCGGGCGGAAATAGATCGGCTTGAGCTGCGCATGGATATCGGTGAGATGCAGCAGCGTCACCTGGCCCTTTGAATCGAACTTCAACAGATCGGCCTGTGACAGCTTTTGCTGCGCGGCCAGACGTGTCAGATTGCCAGAAAAGCCTGTGAGTGCTGCCGTGACCGCGGCAAGCTGAAGAAAATCGCGACGAGAATGCATGGGCGTTCCTTCCTGCGGGGTCCGGCATTTTGCGCCGGCTGTTGTGATCGTGTTGACTTTCGATTGACAGTGGTGGCGCCGTAAAACGTGGCCTGATCGCGCTCCTTATTTTTATATCGGGCAAAGCAGCTTCAAAATTGGGTTAGCAAGGTTGCCGCGCGATTTAAACTCAAACATTCTAATGTCACGACACGCACCGACACAACAAACAAACGCCGCGCTTCATGGTTGGGCTTACAGCATCTGCCTGTCCGAATGGGTCGGACTTGCATCTTACGATGCCATGCCCGAGCCGTCCCGTGTGGTACGACCGGCCATCAGCAATAGTATGCGCATGAAAAAAGGCCGGCAGGGGTCGCTTCAGACCAATGCCGACCTTGTTATCCTTGCCTCAGGGTCATCCTTGCCTTGGGTGCCACCATCGGTCAAAGGCGATGCAGTGCCTTGATCGGTGCTATTTGTTGACCGGCGAATCCTTGTCCATCAGCAGTGCCGTCACATCCTTGATCTGCTCGATCGTCAGGATGCCCTTGGTGCCGAAGCGCGGCATGTTCGAGCAGGCAATGACCGTATGCGAGTTGTAGATCTTCTCGTAGGTCGCCTTGATCGCCTCGTCCTTGAATTCATGCAGTTTGCCGTATTCAGCCAAGGACGGTCCGATCGTACCAAAGGAGGCTTCCTTCTTGTCGATCTGGTGACAGGCGTAGCAGTTGCCGCCCGAAGGCCCATCCACCTTGTCGTTGTAACGCAGACCCTTGCCGTTCTGCGCGATCTTCTCGCCATTCTTCCAGTCACCCAAGAACTTGCCGTCCTCGGGATACTTGATCGAGGCCTTGGCCGCCGCAACGATGTCGGCGGCAAGTTCCTTGTCGGGATGGTTGCGGGTCTGTGAGCAGACCTTCTGCAGCTTATCCTGCTTCAGACGCGAGGCCCAATCAGGCGTTGCCCCTTTTGGATTATCCTTGTTAGGATCCTTCCAGCTCGAGGCGATAACCTTCTGCAGCTTCTCGGCGGAAACCTCGCCAGCCACGGCCGCACCGGTCGATGCCACAAGCGCGCCGGCAGCGCATGCCATAATGATCTTCTTCATGATGTGTTGCTCCTGCCGATCAGCGCTTCAATGCGGGAACCTGGATGACGCCACCCTCGCCCTGCTTGACGAGGTAGACGATCAATGCCGTGACGGCATCAGAGCCAAACCCGACCCTGGGCATGCGCATCTGCCGATAGCAGTCGGCCATGCGATGCTGCATGGTTTTGACCGACTCGGCAGAGACACGATAGGCCGGCCATGTGGCAATCGTCGATTGGGCGTCAGGACCAGGCTTTGCCAGATCGGGCAGTTCCTGCAGGCGGATGCGCGTACCGCTGGCGCCATGGCAGGTCTGGCAGGAGAAATCATGCGGGCCTGCATGCCTGTAGAACAGCGCCTCACCGATATCGTAAGCTTCCTTTTCCTTGGCATGGCTGAGCTGCGGCGTCAGCTTCATGCCGTTCGACAGCGACCCGACATAGGAGGCCAGGAATTCCATTTCACTGCCGCCCTGTCCACGCTTGGAAAACGCGCCTTTCTTGACCGGCCCGGTATCAAGCCCCTGCAGGTTCTCCATGCACCACAGGATACGGCTTTCCATATCCATGACCTTGTCGGCATCAGCAAAGTAACGCGGCAACTCGGCAAACGCGCCTTCCAGCACGCCTGGGCCTTTACCCATATCGCAACCTTCAAGCGAGACGTTCTTGCTCCCGCGCTTTTCTTTCCAAAGCGCCTCACCACTGTCGATATAGAGATTGCCGGGATTGGCGAAGGGATCGTCCGCCATCATCTTGCGGTACTGCTCGATGCCTTTGGAGGCATCCTCCTGCGCGACCGCACTCCCTGTCACGGCCATAGCGACAAAGGCTGCCGCACATCCAAACGCGAAGGCGCCGATAAGGCGTCGTATCTTCATCGTGTCTTTCTCCCCAATTTCGGGCTGCCAACGGCATCTCGCCGATTGGCTCGACCAACCCAGTTTTGGCATTGACGAGACACGAAGGGATATACACCGCTTGAAGCAGTGCAGCTGCTATCCTCCCGGGGCCCGTGGCCATTTCTTTGTTTTGGCACCGGTGTCCAGTGCGGTGTATTAACACAACATGATATTTGCGAGTGGCATGACACGCAAGCGTCCAACACCACCCGCAGCGCAACAATAAGCTTCTGCGCTGCAGCAATTGATACCCGCAAATTTGGTCAATGACGTGTCAGTGGCGGGCGCAATCTACTGATCTGGCCCCAAGTATGGTTGAAGCTTGTGGGGATGAAGCTTGGGCTCGGCCGCTGCAATTGACAGTGCCCGGCACGACCATGGGTCAAGCCGCACGGCTCATCCGGCCGGCCTCCACCAGCGCCGCGACACCCGGCAAGGCCCGCCCCTCCAGCCACTCCAGGAAAGCACCGCCCGCCGTCGAGACATAGGTGAACTTTTCCGCCACGCCCGCGGCATTGAGGGCGGCCACCGTATCGCCGCCTCCAGCGACTGAGATGAGTTGGCCCGAACGCGTCAACTTTGCTGCCTCTTGTGCCAGGGCAAACGTACCTTTTCCGAACGGCTCAATCTCAAACGCACCGAGCGGACCGTTCCACAACAGCGTGCGGCAGCCGGCTATCACCTGCGTCAGGCGCGCGACGCTTGCCGGCCCCACATCGAGGATCATCATGTCACTTGGAACCTGATCGACTGGGATGGTCTGGGTCGCCGCCGCCGCCTTGAACGCATCGGCCACGACGGCATCGATGGGCAGCACGATCTCGCAGCCCTTGGCTTTCGCGCCCGCCACGATCTCGCGTGCGGTATCAAGCAGGTCATGCTCGCATAGCGAAGTGCCGACATCGAGCCCGCTGGCAGCCAGAAACGTATTGGCCATGCCTCCGCCGATGATCAGCTTATCGACCTTGGCCACGAGATTCATGAGCACCGGGATTTTGGTCGACACCTTGGAGCCGCCGACAACCGCAGCCGTCGGCCGCCGTGGCTCCTCCAGGGCTGCGCGCAGTGCCAGAATTTCCTGGTTCATGAGGGGGCCGGCATAAGACGGCAACAGCCGCGTGATCGCATGGACGCTGGCGTGGGCGCGATGTGCACACGAGAAGGCTTCGCCGACATAGATGTCGCCAGAACGCGCCAGCGCTGCGGCAAAGTCGGGATCGTTGCTTTCTTCTTCCTTATGAAAGCGCAGGTTTTCGAACATGGCGATCTCACCCGGCTTCAAATCGCGGCTTGCCGCCTCGGCCATCTCACCAATGCACTTTTCGACGAACCGCACCGGCTGGCCCAGCACCTGGCTGAGTTCGTCGGCAACCGGCTTCAGCGTGAACTCTGGGGCAGGTTTCCCCTTCGGCCGTCCCAGATGCGTCAGGATGATGACCTTGGCGCCGCGCCCGATGAGATCTCGAAGACAGGGGGCAGAGCGCACCAGGCGCGTTGCATCCGTCACCACGCCATCGCGCATGGGCAGATTGAAATCGACCCGAACCAGCACACGCTTGCCAGCAACATCCAGACCTTGTGTCGTGTTGAGCTGATCAAATTCCATTTTCGTGCACCCCCGTACCATCCTTGCCTTGAAGCACCGTATCGACGGCACCACATTTCAATCACCTTGCAACCCGCCTGATCCGGAATCGCTCATCGTCTCGGCGCCTCATGCAATAAAAGCGTTCCGCGCCTCTTGAAAGACACCCCACCCATGCTGCGACCATTGGCGAGATCCGCCGTTCCGCCATATACCATGCCTGCGATCGGCAACGCTTGACCTACATGCATCATGGCCTGGATTGGACGTTTAAATCCCGGGACAAGGTGGTCAAACGATGTTGAATCCAGAACCCAAAACAAACAATGGCAAGGGGTTGGA
>JAXGRZ010000078.1:0-11140 GCA_040765305.1 Hyphomicrobiaceae bacterium
GAGTGGTATCGCCAGTTGTGGCGGGCCAGCCGCTCGTTTGCGCTCGTTTCGGACTTGATGGTGGCGCTGCTCGGCGGCGGCCTCAAGACCAAGCAGCGGCTGACCGGGCGCATGGCGGACGCACTGGCCGAACTCTACATGCTGGCGTGTGTTCTCAAGCGTTATGAAGATGATGGCAAGCCCGCCGGTGATCGGGTGATCGTCGAGCTGGCGGCGCGCAATGGGCTCTACAGGTTCCAGCAGGCGCTGGGTGGCGTGATCGACAATTTTCCCGTTGCGCCGGCGCGCTATCTCCTGCGTCTTGTGGTGTTCCCACTTGGGCGCCGCATGAAACCGGCAGGCGACACGCTGGGTCGCACCGTCGCCAAGCTGGCACTGGAGCCGGGCGAGGTTCGCGACCGGCTGACACGTGACATCTTTGTTTCGCGCGACGTTGAAGATCCAACCGGGCTGCTGGAGGTGACGCTTGAGAAAGTGATCGCATCACAGGCAGCAGAAAAGAAACTTGAAAAGGCAATTCGCCAAGGCAAGGTGCGCCGCTATCATGGCATTGACTGGTTCTCGGACGCGGTCGATCGGGGCGTCATTTCCGAGGTGGAGGCCAATCAGCTGCGCGAGGTCGAGCGCCTCGTTGCCCGTGTCATCGCCGTCGATCACTTCGATCCGGCCGAAGTGAAACCCAACTATGCGCGCGTCGGCCACAACTCCGGCGCTCAAGGTTCGATTGCCGCCGCATGAGGCGAGAGGAGTAATGTCCATGAAAGAGACCGAGCTGTTAAACGATCTCAAGGATTGGCGGCTGACGCTCGATATGGAGGGTATCGCCTGGGCGACGTTCGACCGCGAGGGCGAGAGCGCCAACGCGCTTGGCCGCCGCCCGCTCGAAGAGCTGATGAGGATTATCGGGCGTGTCGAGGAGGGCGCGCGCAGCGGCGATATCGCCGGGCTGGTCATTCAGTCAGGCAAGCCCAAGGGGTTCATCGTTGGTGCCGATATTCGCGAATTCGAGCAGCTGACGACGGAAGCGACCGTTATGGAGGCGGTGGCGCCGGTCAACGCGATGCTCGATCGCATCGAGAAGATGCCGGTGCCGGTCATTGCCGCGTTCCATGGCGTATGTGTCGGTGGCGGTCTGGAACTGATTCTGGCCTGTCATTACCGCATTGCCACCCGCGATGAGGCAACACGGGTTGGTTTTCCCGAGGTCAAGCTCGGCATTTTCCCTGGGTTCAACGGCACCGCGCGCTCGATCCGTCAGGCTGGTCCATTGCCCGCCATGGAAGCGATGCTCACTGGTCGCATGATCCGGGCCTCGGCCGCCAAGCGGATGGGGCTGATTGACCAACTGGTCGACAGTCCAGGCACGTTGCGGTGGGCGGCACGCAAGGCGGTTCAGTCCAAGAGAAAATCAGCGCCGGCGGCGCAGGCCAAGGCGCTGTTGGCCAGGTGGCCCGTGCGTAGCCTCGTTGCCCGCAAGCTGCGCGAGGAAACCGCCAAGAAGGTGCGCGAGGCCCATTATCCCGCGCCCTTCCGCCTCATCGACCTGTTCGAACGTCACGGCGGCAGCTTTGACGCGATGAAGGCGCATGAGACACGGATGTTTGCGCCATTGATGGTGTCGGACACCTCACGCAACCTGCGCCGGGTGTTCCGCCTTTCCGAAATGCTCAAGGCGCAGGCGCCCAAGGACCTTGTCTGGAAGCCGCTGCGCGTGCACGTCATCGGCGCTGGCACCATGGGCGCGGATATCGCCGGCTGGTGTGTCGCCTCGGGCATGGAAGTGACGCTGCAGGATCTGTCGCCAGATGTCATCGCCAAGGGTATCAAGGCGCAGGGCCGGCTGTTCTCCAAGAAGTTCAAGACGAAAGCCTTGCGCGATGCCGCCAGTGCGCGGCTGATCGCCGATCCGCAGGGCAACGGCCTTTCTGACGCTGATGTCGTGATCGAGGCAATCGTCGAGAAACTCGATATCAAGCAGCGTCTGTTCAAGGACGTGGAAGGCAAGGTGAAGCCCGATGCGGTGCTTGCCACCAACACCTCGTCGCTGCAAGTCGAGGAGATCGCCGCTGAGATGGCCGATCCCTCACGGCTTATCGGTATCCATTACTTCAATCCGGTGGCGCAGATGCCGCTGGTGGAAGTGATCCGCGGCACTCGCTCTAAGGAGAGCGAGGTCGACAAGGGTTGTGCGTTCGTTACCGCGATCGGCAAGTTCCCGCTGGTTGCCAAGAGTGTGCCGGGTTTCCTCGTCAACCGGGTGCTGGCGCCCTACATGATGGCGGCGCTGGATCGTGTCGATAAGGGCGAAGACATGCAGAAGATCGACGAGGCCGCGCGCGTGTTCGGCATGCCGATGGGACCCGTCGAGCTTGCCGACACGGTTGGCCTTGATGTGTGTGCGCATGTCGGAAAAATTCTCGGGTTAGGATCGGAAGGTCAAGGCGGGCGCCTGGAGCGGCTCGTCAACTCAGGCCGTCTGGGCAAGAAGACGGGCGAAGGCTTCTACGTCTGGAAGGACGGCAAGCCGGAAAAGAAGCTGGAAACCTACGGTGACGGTGAACTAGAACGATTGGGGCGTGAACTGGTTCAGCCGTTGATTGACGAAGCGCAAAAGGCTCTCGATGAGGGTGTCGTTGCCAATGGTGACCTCGTCGATGCGGGTGTGATCTTCGGTACGGGCTTTGCCCCCTTCCGTGGTGGGCCGCTTCATTACAAGGGCTCACGCGGCGGGCCTGGCGCTGGCGTGCACGTCGCTGACGCTGCGCAGTAGGTGCCCGTAAAGACTGCAAACCGGTACCGCGCCAATCCTCGCGCTCTGCCAATCCCGACAAGTCCTTGAACCTCATGCCCGGGACGCAATCGAAACCGCGGGTATCTGGAGAACAACGAGATGACACAGACTTTGCGCCGCGTGGCCATTCTGGGTGGCACCCGCATTCCCTTCTGCCGCTCCAATACGCTTTATGCCGATCTCACCAACCTCGACATGATGACGGCGGCGCTGAATGGGCTCATCGACCGTTTTGGGCTGAAAGGCGCACACATCGACGAGGTGGTCGGCGGCGCGGTCGTCACGCATTCCAAAGACTGGAATCTGGCGCGTGAGGCAGTGCTCGGAACCAAGCTTTCTCCTTCGACACCCGGCATCACATTGATGCAGGCCTGCGGCACCAGTCTGCAATCGGCGATGGGATCGGCAGCCAAGATCGCCACCGGGCAGATCGAGTGCGCCATTGCCACCGGGTCCGATACGACGTCGGATCCGCCCATCGTCTTCTCCAAGAAGTTCGCCCACCGTCTTGCCGCGCTCGGCCAAAAGAAGACGACGATGGACAAGGTCAGGGTCTTTAAGGGGCTGTCGCCGGCGGAGCTGGCGCCGCTGCCGCCGCAGACATCGGAGCCGCGCACGGGGCTTGGCATGGGCCAGCACTGCGAATTGATGGCCAAGGAATGGCAGATCCCCCGCGAGGCGCAAGATGAACTCGCTTTTGAAAGCCACATGAAGGCTACCGAGGCCTATCGGACGGGCTGGATGGACCGTCTTCTGGTGCCATGCGCGGGGGTCTTCCGCGACAACAACGTGCGTGCCGACGTGTCGCTGGAAAAGCTTGCCTCGCTCAAGACCTCGTTCGACAAGTCGGCCAAGGGCACGCTGACGGCGGGCAACTCGACACCGCTGACGGATGGCGCGGGCGCGGTGCTGCTGGCCTCGGAGGAGTGGGCGGCAGCGCGCGGCCTGCCGGTCAAGGCCTATCTCACCTATGCGCAAACCTCGGCCAACGATTTCGTTGGCGGCGAGGGACTGTTGATGGCCCCGACGATTGCCGTTTCGCGCATGCTCCAACGGGCCAACCTGAAGCTTCAGGACTTCGATTTCTATGAGATCCATGAGGCGTTCGCCGCGCAGGCTCTGGCGACGCTGAAGGCATGGGAGGACCCGGAGTATTGCCGCACGCACCTTGGCCGTTCTGAGCCGATGGGGTCGATTGATCGCGCCAAGCTCAACGTCAAGGGCTCCTCGATTGCGTTCGGTCATCCGTTCGCGGCAACGGGCGCGCGGATCATCGCCAATCTCGCTGAACTGCTCGCCGAGCATGGCGGGCGCGGTCTCATCTCAATCTGCACAGCGGGTGGTATGGGGGTTACGGCGATCCTGGAAAGCGCCAAGTCAATTGCGCCGGACAGCGCTTGAGCGTCAAAGATCGGCACTTGCGGGCGATTGCCTGTGGTAGTGCGTCACGGAGCGTTGCCCATCAACAGGGTCGGGGCGAGGTAGCAAGACAGATGTCGCCAACTGCGCTATCTCTGCTGCGCCCCCAAGGCCCAGGGGTGACGGCAGGGACGTGAGGCATGACGAAGCAGGACGCATAATGAAGCAGGACGAGGCAAAGCGGCTGGGTGCGGCCAAGGCATTGATTGGCGAGCTGGCGCAGTCATTGAACATTGATGCGTTCGTGCGCCTGTGGGATGGTTCGCGCATTCCGCTGGGGCGCAACGCCGCCGGAACGTTCGATATCGTGATCAATGATCCAGGCGTCATCGCCTCGACGCTGCGCCGGCCCTCGCTCGATACGATCATTCGTCATTACATCGACAAGCGCATCGATTTTTCCGGTGGGTCGCTGATCGATCTGGGCCGCCAGATCAATCAGCGTGGACGCTCGGTCAAGTTCAAGGGCCGCGATGCCTTGAAGATTGCACGGCGGCTCTCGCCGTTTTTATTTGCGCCGGGCACGCCGCCAAGTGAACAGGGTGGGTTTGACGGCGATATCGTCGGCAACCGCCGCAAGGGCGAGGACAACAAGGATTACATCCAGTTTCACTACGACCTGTCGAACGATTTCTACGCCCTCTTCCTGTGTGATGAGATGGTCTACACCTGCGCCTACTTCCACGACTGGGAGCAGGACCTTGCCACGGCGCAGAAGAACAAGCTCGACATGGTCTGCCGCAAGCTGCGCTTGAAGCCGGGCGAGACATTCCTCGATATCGGTTCAGGCTGGGGCGGGCTCGTCTGCCATGCCGCTCAGAACTATGGCGTCAAGGCGCACGGTATCACGCTGTCGCAAGAGCAACTGAGCTTTGCCCGCCAGAAGGTGAAGCGGTTGGGGCTTGAAGATCGCGTCACGTTCGAGCTTGTCGATTACATCAACGCCAGCGGCACCTACGACAAGATCGCCTCGGTTGGCATGTACGAAGCGATCGGTCTCAACAACATTCCCGCCTACATGAAGAAGATGCGCTCGTTGTTGGCGGAAGATGGATTGTTCCTCAATCACGCCATCTCGCGCAAGGCAAAGCGCAAGAAGGGCATCATGCCTGAGCGGCTGCGCCCCGAACAGCGCGCCCTTGCCAAGTACATCTTCCCCGGTGGCGCCCTTGATGACATCGGCCACACGGTGGCGCAGATGGAGGTTGCCGGCTTCGAGGTGCACGATGTTGAGGGTTGGCGCATGCACTATGCGCGCACCTGCACGCTGTGGTGCGAGCGGCTGACGGCACGCAAGGACGAGGCGATCGCGCTGGTTGGGGAAGCCAAGTACCGGATCTATGTTGCCTATCTGGCAGGCTGCGCGATTGCGTTCGAGCGCGGGTCAGCACGGCTGTTCCAGACGCTGTGCTCCAAAACGGCCAAGCGTGCGCCGCCGCTGCCGCCAACGCGCGCCGATCTTTACCGGTAAAAAATGTTGCGGCGAGGTGGATGCGGTTTCGTTGCAGAGCCGGCGGCGAACCAAGACGTGCGTGCGCTCTAAGGGGCGCCGTCACTCAAGGCTAATTGTCGACCGATTTCAGGAATGCCGTGCATTCGGAGCGTAGATCCTTCAGCTCGGCTAATGTGCGTGCGAGGTCTGCCTTTTTGCGATTGAGTTCGCCAATGGCGGCATTCACCCTGGAGAGTAACATCTCGGTCTGCGTGCGCTGCGAGCGATCGACGTCATAAAGTGCCAAGTACTCGGCGATGTCCTCCAGCGTGAAACCAAGGTTCTTGCCGCGCAGGATGATGCTCAATCGACCGCGATCGCGACGCGAATAGATGCGGTTTGTTCCTACGCGGCGCGGCTTGATCAGGCCGCGCGCTTCGTAAAAGCGGATGGCGCGCGTCGTGATCTGGTACTCTTCGGCCAACTGGCCGATGGTGAAGGTGCTTTCGTCGTCCGCAGACCTATTCTGGCGGGAGTTCGCACCTGGATTGTCTTGCTCCATTCGCGTCAACCGGTTTTGCTCAAGGCGGCTTGCCGGTCAGTCTCCTCTTGCTTCAGTTCTTTCTTGGACAGCTTTCCGATCATGGTCTTGGGCAGGCTTTCGCGGAATTCGATGGTCACCGGCAATTCTATTTTTGACAGCGACTTTTGCAGATGGGTCATGATCTCGTCCGCTGTCGCCTGGGCCCCTGACTTGAGTTTGATGAATGCCTTGGGCGCCTCACCGCGATATTCATCCTTGATACCAATGACAGTCACCTCTTCGACGGCGGGGTGCTCGTAGATCTTTTCTTCGATCTGGCGCGGGTAGACATTATAGCCCGACGAGATGATGAGGTCCTTGATGCGGTCCTCGATGACGAAGAAGCCATCCTCGTCCATGCGTGCAACGTCGCCAGTGCGCAGGAAGCCGTCGGAGGTGAACACCGCGGCGGTCTCTGCTGGCTTATTCCAGTAGCCCTTCATCACCTGCGGACCCTTGATGCAGACCTCGCCCTTTTCGCCGTGCGCGACCTCCTTGTCGGGGTTTTCGATGTCGCGCAACGAGATGAAGGTGGCCGGCAGGGGAATGCCGATCGATCCGGCCTTTACCTTGCCGTCGATCGGGTTGCAGGTGGCGACGGGTGAGGACTCAGAAAGGCCGTAGCCTTCAACCAGCTTGCACCCGGTCAACGTCTCGAACTTTTGCTTGACTTCGACCGGCAAGGGGGCGCCGCCCGACAGGCAGAACTTGAGCGAAGACAGATCATAGTTGCGGATCTTGGGATGGTTCATGATGGCGTTGTAAAGCGTTGGGACGCCGGGCATGACGGTCGGCCGCGTCTGGTTGATGAGCTTCAAGGCGTCATCGAGCACGAAGCGCGGCATGATGATGATCTGCGCCGCCTTGGCAACGCCGAAGTTCATCACGACGGTCATGGCGAAGACGTGGAAGAAGGGCAGAACGCCCATCACACGCTCTTCACCGTCTCCCAGATCGGGCGCCCAGCAGGCGACTTGGCGCACATTGATGTAGACATTGGCGTGCGTCAGCATCGCGCCTTTCGGCGTGCCTGTGGTGCCACCGGTATATTGCAGCACCGCGATGTCGTTCTCCGGATCGATGGGAACCGGCATCGGCAGCCCGTGATCGGTCAGAACCTGGCCTTCCAGCGTGATGCGCTCGCGCACCTCCGAGGCGTTCGGATGTGCAAGTTCCTTGCCTTTGAATAGGCGGAACAGAACCGATTTTGTGGCCGGCAAAAGCGCGGCGAAGGGAGCGATCACGGCGCGTTGAAGGACGCCGTCCTTCATCAGCGTCTCGACCTTGCTGAACAGCAGCTTCAGGTCGAGCGTCACCATGATTTCGGTTTCGCTATCCTTGATCTGGAAGGCCAGTTCGTCGACCGTATAAAGAGGATTGTAGTTGACGACGATGCCGCCAGCTTTGAGGATTGCGAAGTAATAGACGATGAATGTTGGGGAATTGGGCAAGAATAGCCCAACCTTGGTTCCCTTTCGCACGCCAAGTCGCTGTAGTCCGGCGGTGGCGCGCTCGACAAGCTGGCCCAATTCGCCATAGGTAAGTGTTCGGCCGAGGAAATTCGTCGCAGTCCGGGCCGCATGGCTGGCCACCGCCTGGTCCAGCAGGGCGTACAGGGGGGCTGGTGTAAATGTCTGACGCCACTCAACATTTTCAGGGTAGCTGCGGAGCCACCTTGGATCGGCGTCAGTGCCGGAGGCGGGCTGGACGCTGGCAGCTGTCATCATGAGGCCTCCCATATACGGCTTTACGTGGATGGCGCGCGCTCAAGTTCATTGTATTTTGTGCGGGCTGGCGCGCCCCGCGAGGGTAATATTGGATTGGCTAATTGGGTACCATTGAACACTTTTTCAGGGGTTTCGGCTAGGACGGGCTGTCACATTGGCATTGTTGGGGGCAGGCCCTAGGTGTCAGCTGACACAATCATCGACCTACGGCACGGATTTTGCTGGAAAGTCGTCGTTAGACTTACCGTAAATCCCCATGCTGGACGGGCACAGGGTTTAAGTATAAGCACGGCCTCAGCTTGTTTGCACGCCAGCACGTGCATAGTACGAAGACAGTAACAGGGATCCGCTAAGCCCCAGGGGGCGCGGATAGGAGAACGATATGGACGAAGTCGCCACCAAGATCATAGAGATCCTCAAGAAGCACATGAAAGAGCCGCGTGACGACATTGCATTGGCCACGCCGCTGACGGACCTGAAGATCGAATCACTCGATTTGGCCATGATTGTTTTCGATATTGAGGATTCTTTCCAGATCGAGATTCCCTACAATGCCAACGAAGACGTCGAGGATTTCAAGACCGTCGGTTCGGTCGTCGATCGCGTCAAATCGCTGATCGCGCAGAATGCCACAGCGTAGAAATTTCGAGGACGAAGGTGCACGACCGGCGCGTCATCGCCGGGTTCACCGCAATTTCCAGGCAGTTTGCCGCGGCCTCAAGCGCCGCATCGATCAAAGAGTAACAGGATCATAGAGTAACAGTATGAAAAGAGCGGACGGCTTGCGCCGTGTCGTCGTGACCGGCTTTGGCATGGTCACACCAATTGGTCTCGACAGCAACGAGACCTGGGCTTCGATGAAGCAAGGCAAGTGCGGCATTGGACGTATAGAGAACTTCCCGTTGGAAGATCTCTATATCCATATTGCCGGTGAGATCAAAGGTTTTGATCCGCTCAAGCATGTCACCAGCAAGAGGGTTCAGTACGGCGAGCGCTATTCGTGGTTCGCCGGGCGTGCCGCGGAAGAGGCCTGGACGATGTCGGGCCTGCCGACGCCCTACAACAACCCGTATCGTTCGTGCTGCATCATCGGTACGGGCGCAGGTGGCTATTCGACGGTCGAGACGGCCTATCGCGACCTGTTCATCAACAACAAGCGTGCCACGCATCCGCTGACGCTGCTGCGCATCATCGGGTCGTCGGCTTCCGCGCACGTTGGCATCGAATACGGTATCAAAGGCCCCACCTTTGCGACATGTTCGGCCTGTTCGACGGCGACGCATGCCATCGGCATTGCCTACGACTATATCCGCCAGGGCCTCGTCGACGTCGGTGTCGCGGGTGCTTCCGAGGCTGTGCTGACCTATGGCTCGATGCGCACCTGGCAGGCCATGCGCGTGCTCTCTCCGGATGGCTGTTTCCCGTTTTCCAAGCGTCGTAATGGCACGGTGCTGGCGGAAGGCTCAGGCATTCTTGTCCTGGAAGAATACGAGCACGCCAAGCGGCGTGGTGCGACGATCCTGGCCGAGCTGATGGGCTTTGGCATGTCGTCGGACAGCAAGGATATGGTCAATCCCGACATCGATGGACCGCGCTCGGCCATGCAGTTCGCGCTTGACGATGCCGGGCTTGACCCTTCCGAAATCGATTATCTCAACGCTCATGGCACCGCGACGGCGCTCAATGACGTCAACGAGACGAACGCCATCAAGGACGTCTTTGGCGAACACGCCTACAAGATGGCGATCTCCTCGACCAAATCGATGCACGGCCATCTGCTGGGTGCGGGCGGCGGTGTCGAGGCTGGTGTCTGCATCAAGGCCATCAACGAGGGCTGGGTGCCGCCGACGATCGGCTACACCGAGGGCGATCCCAAATGTGATCTCGACTATGTGCCCAACGAGGGCCGTTCGATGAAGGTTCGCTACACGATGTCGAACTCCTTCGCCTTCGGCGGTCTCAACGCCGTGCTGGTCTTCGGACCCAAGCCCGAGGGCTCATGATCAGCCTGGCAATAGTGCTATAAGATGACGGGCGCCTCATTGGCGCCCGTTGTCGTTTGTGAGCTAAACGCGCCATGCCGACAGATATTCTCAGATCCCGTTCGACCAAGGCTTTCGCGGCCAGCCAGCCCGTTGAGCGTGAGCTGACGGAGCGCCTGCTTGTGCTCAAGGCGGGAGGGATCGTCCTTCGTGCGCGCCTGGCGGCGACGGCCAGTGCAGATCTGATCTGGCATGCTCTTCCCATCTTTGGCGTCGCCGAGCCATGGGGCGAGACGATTCACTTTGAAATCCCAATCCGCTCGGGGCGGGACCGGACGGCACGGTTGCAGGCGCGCGTGGGCGACATCTGTCTGTGGTGTGAGGAACGCCGTGTGATCGTTCCGTTCGGCCCAACGCCAATCTCGCGTCCCAACGAAATTCGCATGCCAAGCCCGGTCAATGTCATTGCCACCGCGCTGGATGACGTGGAGGTCTTGCGGGGCGTGCGCGTGGGTGAAAAGGTGACCCTGGCGCGCGGGGAACTCGCGTGAGAAGCGCGGAACCTGCCGGCGGCGCCAAGCCCGCCTTGTGGGTGTATGTTAGGGGCCGGACCCTGAGAGAAACATACGGCGAGACATTCAGGAGAGGCCATGCGGGATATTCTCATTCGGGCTGGTGATGTGGCGATCCGCGCGCGGCTGCTTGATACGGCGACGGCGGATCGTATCTGGCAGGCTCTGCCGATCTACGCCAAGGCGCAGACCTGGGGGCAGGAGGTCTACTTCGGCACGCCGTTGTCGGTGGCGCGCGAGGCCGATGCCCGCGATGTGGTCGAGGCCGGAGAGATTGCGTTCTGGCCCGATGGGGATGCGATTGCGATCGGCTTTGGGCCCACCCCGATCTCGCGCAATGGTGAGATCCGCTTGGCGAGCCCGTGCAATGTCTGGGCGCGCGCACTCGATGACGTTGCGGTGTTGAGGTCCGTGCATGCTGGCGAGCGGATTGCCGTCCTTCAGGCGGACAGCTGATCAAGCGCCTATCTATACGTTTGTTGCGAGCGGATTGTCGTGGCTGCTGCGCGAAGCCGAGCGTCTCGGTACCGCGATCGGTTTCGAGCCGGAGCCGGGCATGTTCATCGATTCGATGAGCCGCTTCGCGCGGCTGCTACAATGGGTCGATTCGCCACAGCTGCGATTGACGCTCGAC
>JAXGRZ010000079.1:0-11063 GCA_040765305.1 Hyphomicrobiaceae bacterium
CCCGCCGCCGATGTCGATCGCGTCAAGGCGCAGATCGAGGATGTGATCGGCCTGGATGCGTCCGACTCCGTTCCCATCTCCGCCAAGACCGGCCTCAACGTCGCTGCCGTTCTGGAAGCGATCGTCACGCGCCTTCCCGCCCCCAAGGGCGAGCGCAACAAGCCGCTCAAAGCCATGCTCGTCGCTAGCTGGTACGACGCCTATGTTGGTGTCATCGTCCTGGTCCGCGTCATCGAGGGCGTCTTGAAGAAGGGCCAGAAGGTCCGCCTCATGTCGACCGGTGCCGTCCACCCGATCGAGCGCGTCGGCGTGTTCCGCCCCAAACAGGAGATGCTTGGCGAACTGGGTCCTGGCGAGATCGGCTTTTTCACAGCCGCGATCAAGGAAGTCGCCGACACGCGCGTCGGCGACACGGTGACCGACGACCGGCACCCGACGCCAGAGCCACTGCCCGGCTTCAAGCCGGCGCAACCGGTGGTCTTCTGCGGCCTTTTTCCCGTCGATGCCGCCGACTTCGAGGACCTGCGCGAGGCGATGGGCAAGCTGCGCTTGAACGACGCCAGCTTTTCCTTCGAGACCGAGAGTTCAGCAGCCCTTGGCTTCGGCTTCCGCTGCGGCTTCCTTGGTCTTCTGCATCTGGAGATCATTACCGAGCGGCTGGAGCGCGAGTTCAATCTTGATCTTATCACCACCGCGCCATCCGTCGTCTATCACATCTACCTGAACGACGGCGTGATGATCGAGATGCACAACCCGGCCGACATGCCGGACCCGACCCGCATCGACCGCATCGAGGAGCCCTGGATCACCGCCACGATCATGGTACCCGACGAATATCTCGGCGCCGTCTTAAAGCTCTGCCAGGATCGCCGTGGCCGCCAGAAGAACCTCACCTACGCCGGCAGCCGCGCCATGCTCGTCTACGAGCTGCCCTTGAACGAGGTGGTGTTCGACTTCTACGATCGCTTGAAATCGATCAGCCGCGGCTATGCGTCATTCGACTATCAGATCTTGGGCTATGAGGAGGAAGACCTCGTCAAGCTGCAGATCCTCGTCAACGCCGAACCGGTCGATGCGCTTTCCATCATCGTCCACCGCACGCGGGCTGAATCGCGCGGCCGCGTCATGTGCGAGAAATTGAAGGATCTCATTCCCCAGCACATGTTCGTCATCCCGATCCAGGCGGCGATCGGCGGACGCATCATCGCCCGCGAGACGATCCGCGCGCTGCGCAAGGACGTGCTGGCCAAGTGCTACGGCGGCGACATCACCCGCAAGCGAAAGCTTTTGGAAAAGCAAAAGGCGGGCAAGAAGAAGATGCGCCAGTTCGGCAAGGTGGAAATTCCCCAGGAAGCCTTCATCAACGCCCTCAAGATGGATGAATGAGGAAGCAAGGTGCTGCCCGGCAATCCTATCGTCTGCGGCGCCTTGAAACTCAGCACCTCGCCAGCACCATGCAACGCGCGCTCGATGCCTTGACGACGTCAGCACACGCATTGATGGTTTCACGTGCCATCCGTTTTTTTGAAGCATGGTCCCCGCAAGAATTTTGCTTGAGCAGCTCACTTGGCGCGGCTAGGCTTCGCACAGCCTTTCCATGTGCGGCTAGGGTTCCGTTGTGCACTCACAAGCTGGTCCAAGCGCCGTATTGAGCCGTTGGCAGACACCCGAGGACTAAAAGACCAGAGGGGATGGATGGGGCGTGATGTAACACGCCTTTTTTCAGCCTCGAGGTCTTCACATGTCACTTTCCGGTTTGGCACTCGTTCTTGCCGCTGCGGTCTGTCACGCGACCTGGAACTTTTTCGTCAAACGTATTAACGGCGGACCAGAGCTGATTTGGCTCTTCTCCATGTTGTCCGTCATCATCTACCTGCCAACAACGCTGTGGATCTTATTGGCCAACCAGATCGAATTTTCCTGGTCGCAGATTCTGTTTGTCGCTGGCAGCGCGGTTTTTCATCTTTGCTACTTCCTCTTGCTGCAAACCGGTTACCGTAAAGGTGATCTGTCACTTGTTTATCCGACCGCGCGAGCGATCGGGCCGCTCCTGTCGACGACCTTCGCGGTTCTCTTTCTCGGAGAGACTGTTACAGCGCAAATGGCACTGGGGGCCGCGATCATCATCGTAGGGGTCCTGATGCTGACAGGTGGCGTCAAGCGCGAGGTCGAGCACCTTTCCATGTCATTAGTATTCGGTGTGGGCACCGGCTTCATCATCGGTGGGTACACGGCATGGGATGCCTATGCGGTTTCCGTGCTCCTCGTGCCGCCGCTTCTGCTGGATTATGCTTCAAATTTGGGGCGTGTGGCGATCCTGGCGCCAATTGCAAAGCGCAAAAGCGATGTGATCGCTCAACATTGGCGCGACCACAAGCTCGGGGTTGTTGTCATTGCGCTCTTTAACCCACTGGCCTACATCCTGGTGCTCTACGCACTTACTTTTTCACCAGTCGCCTACGTGGCGCCGACCCGTGAAATCAGCGTATTACTCACGGTTCTGGCGGGGAGCGTGTTGCTGAACGAGGGCAATCTTAAGCCCCGCCTGGGCTGGGCCTTTATCATTCTGGCCGGCATGATCCTGCTCGTTTCCGGATAACTTCTGGAGACGCTATCCGATTAACACGTAGAACATTTTATGCAACGGACCGGCGGAAAAATCTCTAGCCGCAGCCGGATCGACATGCGCAGATGGGGGATGATGTGACAGCCGATGGCGAACACGATCGTGCGCACGAACGCAAAGACGCCAGGGCGCCTCATACAGCACCACTACACGCGCTCATCTCTCGCCTCGTGCATGCGGAGAGAAGCGAAGTTGCGGCCGTGCTGCTTTCCTTCATCTACTTCTTCCTGGTGCTCGCCGCCTACTACATCATCCGCCCCGTGCGTGACGAGATGGGTGTTGCTGTCGGGCGCGAACAACTACAGGTGCTGTTCGTCGCCGTCTTCTTCGTCATGCTCGCCGCCGTGCCCGTGTTCGGCTGGGTCAGCTCCAGACTTCCCAAGCGGGCGATCGTTCCCCTCGTCTACGGGTTCTTTATCCTGAACCTTCTCGTCTTCTGGTTTCTGCTTTCAGGAGATGGGCGAACCAAGATGCTCGCCAGCGTGTTCTTCGTCTGGGCCAGCGTCTTCAACCTGTTCGTTGTCTCACTGTTCTGGATCGTGATGTCCGACATCTACGCATCCGATCAGGCAAAGCGGCTTTATGGTTTCATCGCCGCGGGAGGCTCCGCCGGTGCGCTCGCTGGTCCCATCATCACGCAAGCATTCATACGCTTGACCGGTCCAGACAACCTGCTGCTCATCTCGGCGCTTCTCCTCGCCCTGGCATTGGCAGCCGCCATGCTGCTGGGGGCCATCGCACCCGCGCGCACGCGCAACACAAACGATGAACGCCCCATCGGCAAAAGCATCATGGCCGGTGCCGTGCGCGTCTGGCAATCACCCTACCTATTGCGTATCGCGCTGTGGATTCTCCTTGGCAACCTCGTCTCCACATTCTTCTACCTGGAGCAATCGCGCATCGTTGGCGAGACACTCGCTGACCGCACGGCGCGCGTGGAGCTGCTGGCCCGCCTCGATCTTGCCGTCTCTAGCTTGACGATTGTGTTGCAGGTGTTCGCAACCGGCCGCTTTATCGAGCGCTTCGGCGTTAGCGTGGCCGCCGCGATGCTGCCCGCATGGTGTGTCATCGGCCTCATCGGCCTTGCCATCGCACCGGTACTGGCTGTGATCTTATCGATCATGGCCGTCGAGCGCGCGCTTGCATTTGCGTTCGCCAGCCCGGCAATCAAGGTGCTCTACACCGTCGTCGAGCCGGATGAGAAATACAAGGCCCAGAACTTCATCGACACCGTCGTCTATCGCGGTGGCGATGCCGCGTCAGGCTGGGTGTTCAATGCTATGGGCAAGGGATTGGGCCTCTCCGGCGCGTTTGTCGCGCTGACTGCGGTGCCTGCCGCACTGGCCTGGCTCTATCTCAGCTTCTCGCTCGGCCGCCAACTTGCCGAACGCACGAACAGAAGCGACACCTCACACGATCAAAACCCGTAAACCGCATGCGCCACCCGCAAGGTTTCCAGGTAGGCATCAACTGTGATCGAGATCGGCTCTGCATACCCACCGCCAACCGCTATCGAAACCGGCAACCCACGCGATCTGGAAAACTTGAAAACCATCTCATCGCGCCGGGCCAGCCCCGCCGGCGTTAGTGCCAGCCGGCCCAGCCGGTCGGCACCCAGCGCATCGGCGCCCGAAAGGTAGAGCAGAATATCCGGCTTGAATGAGTTGACGGCCTCCAGCGCCCGATCGAGCGCCACCATATAGTCAAGATCGCCGGTCTCGTCGGGCAGTGCGATGTCGAGATCGGATGCACATTTGCGGAATGGGAAGTTCTTGGCGCCATGCACTGAGATCGTCTGCACCCTATCGACACCCTGCAGGATCGCCGCCGTCCCATCGCCTTGGTGCACATCGCAATCGAGTATGCTGACGCGCCGCACACGCCCTTCGCCAACCAACGCCAGCGCCGCCACCGCAAGATCATTGAAGACACAAAAGCCCGATCCGAAATGGCGATGCGCGTGATGCGTGCCACCGGCCAACTGCCCGGCGATGCCGTCGTTGAGCGCGTCACGTGCGGCGCTGAGAGAACCGCCCACACTCGCCAGCGTGCGTGCCACCAGGATCTCACTCCATGGAATACCGATGCGCCGCACCGCCTCGTCCGCAAGCGTTCCGTTGAGCACACTTTGGATGTAGATGTCGTCATGGGCGGCTTGAAGATCGCCGATGCCGGCCGTGGGCGCGGGGTGCAATCCCAGGCGCGCAAACAATCCATCAGCCAGGCAGCGCTCGCGCAGCAGCCTATATTTGGTCGCGGGGAAGCGATGACCTGGCGGCAGCGGCAAATCCGGTGCATCGGGGAAATAGAAGGCCATTGAGTGCCCAAACCTTTTGCCTGCACTCAGCCTTCACTCAGGGCCGCAAGACCCGGATCCAACGCACCACGTCGAGAAGGCTCATCGCCGCCGCAGCAACATAGGTCAGCGCCGCCGCTTTCAAGATGCGCCGTGCCGCCACCATATCGGCTGGCGCGATATAGCGACCAGCCTCCAGTACCGGCAGCGCGCGCCGGAAGCTTGCATCAAATTCCACCGGAAGCGTCGTCACGTGCATCAAAATCGTCGAGGCGAGAATGAGGAGGCCGGCCCCGATCTGCACGAAGACCAATGCCGGCGCCTTGGCGATCGCCATCACCAACGGCGCGGAGAGCATCACGATGGCACCAATACGTTCGACGTTATGCGCCTGCGTCGCAAGGCGCGTGCGCGCCTGCAGCGGTTTATAGCCCGTGGCATCCTGCATCGCATGACCCACTTCGTGCGCCGCCACCACCACGGCAGCGAGTGATCGCCCGTTCATGTGCTGCGGCAGCAGGCGCACCACCTTGGCTTGTGGATCGTAGTGATCGCCAAGCTTGGTCTCCTCGACCTTCACCTGCCCAAGCTTCATCTCATCGAGCAGATGGCGTGCGAACTCACCGCCCGTGCCCGGAAAATCCGCCCGCTCGTGCGAATTCTCCTGCAGCACCCGCTTGACCCACATCTGCGGCAGCATGGCCAGACCAAGCAGGCCCAGGATAATGATCAGTCCGATAGCCAATTGAGGTTACAGCTCCTGGGGTTCGATGCCTGAGAAGCGGGAGAGGATCATCGGTTGAACACCCCCGCCCTTCACGGCAAATCATACTTCATATGTAAAGGAAAGCCGCGCCACGCCAGGATTCGGCCTCGCCCGCTCGGCTATTCGCCCAGATAGCGCATATTCACCCAGCCGACTAATCCCCGCCAGTCGATGCGGCACCAATTCCTCTTGCACGGCCCCGTGCACAGGATGCCCGAGCCTATTGCCGATATCGTACCGACGATGTCGTTATCCGCGCCGGGGCCCGAGCGGACATTCAGCCGATCCCATGACGGCACGTTGCGGACGCGATAGCTGTCCGGCCCGTGCGCGCAATCAAACCCCTTTCGGGCGAGCGCTGGAGAAGATTCCATGCCGGCCCCGCATGCCAGGATGGCCAGCACTGGGACAATTTTTGGAATAGCTTTTATAATATATATGACTCCAGACTCCGTCACGTCGCTTGCCTGCTCGCTCATTTGCGAAAGCGCACTATAGCCATTGGAAAAAGGTCCATGCTCCATCGCCTTACTCTTGCGCCCTCAAGCGTTGCCAGAAAGACTACAGACCGGCTGAGCGGCCGGTGCAAGACGCAAAAGACATCGCCTTCAAGCTGCTCTGCGGGAGGATCGTGATGGAAATGCGACGCCTGGGCATGTTTGGCCCACTCGTCTCGAGCGTGAGCCTTGGCGCCATGGGTATTTCGGGCACCTATGGCCCGTCGACCGAAGCAGAGACGATGCGGCTTTTCGCGCGCGCCGTCGATCTGGGTGTCAACCATTTCGACACCGGCGACATCTACGGCATGGGCCTTAGCGAAGAGTTGATCGGCCGCTTCCTGAAACAGTCCAGAGCGCGAATCGTTGTCGCAACCAAGGCCGGCATCCGCTTCATTCCCGCCACCGGCGAGCGCCGTGTCGACAATAGCGCCGCCTACCTGCGTGGCGCGGTGGAGAAATCGCTGAAGCGGCTCGGGCGCGACCACGTCGAGATGTTCTACCTTGGTCGCCGCGACCCCGACCGGCCAATCGAGGAGGTGATGGAAACGCTGGTCCAGCTCAAACGCGAAGGAAAGATCGGCGCCATCGGCTTGAGTGAAGTCTCGCCCGAGACACTGCGCAAGGCCGACAAGATCCACCGCATCGCGGCGGTACAAAGCGAATTCTCCCTGTGGACCCGCAACGTGGAGGCTAACCTGCTCAAGGTCTGCGCCGAGCTGCGAACCGCATTCGTCGCCTTCTCTCCATTAGGGCGCGGCATGCTGACAGGGCTTGCTCCCGATCCGGCGAGCTTCTCGAACGGCGATTTCCGTCGCACTATCCCGCGTTTCCAGGAACCTCAATTCTCGCAGAACCGCGCAGCACTAGACGCCTACACGGCTTTGTGCGCACAGCTGGGTCACACGCCAGCATCTGTCGCGATCGCTTGGATTTTAGCCGCGGGCAACCACCTCATCGCCATTCCTGGCACGCGCACCGCGGAGCATCTTGAAGCCAATGTGGCCGCGATTAGCCTCAGACTGACCGACGCGCAGCGTCGCGATATCTCCGCCGTATTCCCACCCGACTTCCCGTGGGGTGAGCGCTTCAACGCCAACCACAGCATCGGCGTCGAGCCTTCGGCATAAGTCCACGCAGGCCACATACCCGACGAAGGCTCAATGGCGGGTCGATTGCGCTGGCGCCAAAAGTTGCAGATCAATCACACCCGTTTCAAATTTGTTGCCTCGCCCTCGTGCTACCGGTCGACGGCCACATTTGCGCGCCATGACAAGCATGTTCGGCTGACGTCGCAAGCACCGAACACTCCGCCGATCGAGGGCATGTGGACAGGACCTGCTCAAGGGCATGCTCACTGGCCAGACGGCGAAGGGGGATTGCGCGTTTAAATGGGGGAATAACGTGAGGCATGCGTTGAGGCTGGCGCGACACGCCGCTGGTGTCGTGGCGTGCGCTTGTCTGGCAGCCAGCGTGCAAACACGCGGCGGCCTTGCTCAATCCACAGGTGATGGGGTTGCCCCCGCCGTCATCACCGACATGTCGCAAAACACCGGCCCGGCGAAAGACCCACAAGCGGGCGTCTATGACGCAGACGCTCCGGTCCGGCCACACTGGTGCAACAAGACCAGCGTACTGGTCGATGATATCCACAAGCTGGGCGGCTTCTCCGTAATGCGCGCCGATATTGGCGAAGGCCGCACCCTGGAGCGCTACTGGAATGCCAGTGAGGAAGTCGTCATCGAGCATGGGGCAGATGGGACGAGCTGCCTCGTTGACCTGCGCCGCCGTCACTGAGTTCCCCATCCCTTGACGTCAATTCAGGGCGAATGGCTGTTTTCGCGATTCACGACAGCATGTTCAGCTGAAGTGTGCCGCGGTTCAGCGCGAAAAACATAGTCAAATCAGGCAATGCGTGCGCTCGACCGTTGCTGCCGGAACAATTACCCGTTTCCGTTCGGCCATCGGGTCCCCGAGTTGTTGAAAAGTATTGTCCATCGACGACACAATTGCGCTCTAGCTTGTACTGTGAGCTCTGGTGTCATGATGTTTGAATCGCTTAACGATCCTGGTTTGGCCCAGGTGCAACAAAGGATCGATCAAGGCGTGCGCGTCTTTTGTGATTTGTGTGCTGCAAGCTTGGCCCAGAGCTCGTGGCGCCGTGTGCGAACTGCAGGGCGATAAATCCGCCGGCAAAATGATGTTGCCGGCCGACACGATGACCGCAGAGGCTTGAATGACCAACGACCAGCCCCCGCGCCGACCACCGCCGCCGCTCAATCAGGTACGCCCGATCGAGGAGCGCTATGCGCCGCCGCCTGGCCAGCGCGCGCCATCGCACCATCCCGGACAACCTCCCCAGCCTCAACATGGCCAACACCCTCAATACCCCGGATACCGCCATCCGGGCGGACCAGGAGGGCCTGGAGGGCCTGGACGACCGCCAATGCCCCCTGCAGGCCACCGGCCGCCGCCACCACGCCGACGCTCGAGGCTTGGCAGCCTGCTGCTCGTTGGGCTGATCGGGATCGGCCTTATCCTGGCTGCCGGCGTAACATTCATGCTTCTGGCGCCGCCGACAGATCTGATCCGTGAACAGACGATCGCCCTGGTGAAAGAGCGCACCGGACGCGACCTTGCCATCCGCGGCCCGGCAAATTTCACGTTCTATCCCTCGATCGGCGTCAGCTTGAAGGACGTGACCCTCTCGGCCCCTCCAGGCATGGACGGGCCGCCCACGGTTGCCATGGAGAGTCTCGACGTTTCGGTCAGGCTGATGCCGCTGCTCTCACGGCGGATCGAGGTGCGCCAACTCGTCCTGACGCGCCCCAGCTTTGATCTGCGCGTCGATACCACCGGGCGCCGCAGTTGGGATTTTGCAGCGCTGACCAACCCCTCCGGCGCGGTACGACTGGCCCAGGCATCAGCAACCGCAGCGACGCTCTCGGACGCCCAGCCCCAGACGCCGCTCATGGTGGCGCAAAATAGCCCATCGCCCGCGGCCAGCGGGCAGGCGGGTCACGATCGGCTCGCCGCACTCAAGAATGTCGTCCTCCGCGACGTGCGCGTCATCGACGGCGCCCTCGCTTATAGCGATATGCGTACCGGAGCCGTCCACAATGCAACCGCCATCAATCTGGTTTTGAACGCACGCACGTTGTCGAGCCCGATGACGGCCAAGGGCGACCTGCTCTGGCAAGGCCAGACGATCCATTTCGATGGCACGCTGACCAGTCTTTATGAGGTGCTGAGCGAAACACCCGCCAAAGTTGTCCTCAACGTATCGTCCGCACCGCTGCAAGCCGACTATACGGGCACCATCGATCTGAAGCAGGGCGCCAGTCTCGACGGCGCGATTAACGCGCGATCGGAGTCGCTGCGCGCCCTTGCTCTTTGGCTCGACGCACCACTACCCGAAAACGAGGGTTTCGGCCCCTTCAATCTCACCAGCCGGCTGAAAACCCATCCGGGCGCATTCCAGTTGGCCAATGCCAACATCAACCTCGACCAGATGCGCATCACAGGCAGCATCGATGGCACAACATCGCTTCCGCGCCCCTACGTGAAGGCGGATCTGAAGATCTCAGACCTCAACCTCAACACCTACCTTGGCGGCAGTTCGGCGGCCCCAACCTACCGGTCGCCATCGCAAGCGCCCCCCGCCAATGGCGCAAACAATCCAACCCGGCAGGGCTCAGGCTCCGGCCAGCCCCCGCCCCAGAGCATCGAGGATTTGCTCGAGCGCCAGCAGTCGGGGCCGCGCGTCAAGGGCTACACCGCGCGCAGCGGCTGGAGCGATGAGCCCCTAGACTTTGCCTTGCTGGGTCTCCTCGACACCGACGCCAAGCTTTCGATCAGCAGGCTCATCGTCCGCGACATCAAGATCGACCAGACGGACGTCACGGTGGCGCTGAAGAATGGCGTGGCCAAGTCGCTCTTCGACCGCCTCGATCTCTACGGCGGCACGGGCCGCGGCCAGATCGACATTGACGCCAGCGCGCAAACCCCAACGGTGACCGCCAGAATGGTTGTCGACAGCGTCTCGGCCGAGCCACTTCTGAAAGACGCCGCATCGCTTGATTGGTTGTCAGGCAGAGGAAAGCTGACACTGGCCACCACCGGCACCGGCACCACCCAGCGCCAGCTCGTCTCAACGTTACGCGGAAAAACGAGCTTCGAATTCACGGACGGCGCGGTAAAGGGTTTCAACGTTGCCAATGCCTTGCGCGGCCTTCAGCAAGGCCGATTCACCGGCCTGTCGGCCTCACCTTCTGAAAAGACTGACTTCAGCCAGCTCACGGCGAGTTTCGATATCGTCAACGGTGTGGCAACCAACCAGGATCTGACAATGCTGAGCCCGCTCCTGCGCATCACGGGCCACGGTAGCGTCATGCTCCCCGATCGAACCATCGATTACACGCTCAGCCCCAAGTTGGTCGCCGATCTTTCCGGCCAGGGTGGCAACACCGGGCTCGCCGGCCTGCAGATTCCAATTCGTATCGTCGGCCCCTGGGACAGACCCGATATCGCCCCCGATCTTTCCAAGATTGACGCTGGCCAGGCGGTTCAGGCCGTCCAGGACATCGGCAAACGCCTGAAGGGCCAAAATGCCGATGAAATCGTCGACGATCTATTCGGCAAGGGCACCAAGGAAAACCAGAAAGCGAAAAAATTTCTCGATAAGCTCTTCCGCTGAGCCCACACGGCGGCCCGTACACCAGCTTCTCGTGGGCCGCTCACGCCACTGCCGAGGCGACCCCTTCGGGCGTCAGGCGCCCGCGGGGCCTGACCTTGGGGCCCACCAAGCGGTGCACGTTAACAACGCATGAAAATTCAAAGAAATTTTTTTGGCTCTCGCCGCGATTTTCTCTTGCATGA
>JAXGRZ010000008.1:0-26304 GCA_040765305.1 Hyphomicrobiaceae bacterium
AGGTCCGGTATAGCGAAAACGACTATGCCTCGATCGGCAGCAAGCGTCGCTGAGGGGACTTCAGCACTGCGACGGCCAAGTGCTTCCGGGGTCAGGCCGAGGAAGCGACCGTCGGTGGGAATGATACGAACCTGGTGCAGAGGAACTTCGGACTGCGCGGCCGTATAAACCGCTTCGCCATCGACCGTATAAATGGTCAAGCTCGAACCGGTCTCACTCAATTCGACCGAGACGTCGACGGGGCCGCGTGCGGTGTCATAGCGGCACATGGCATAGCGCAGAGCCGGGGTCATGAACGGGAGGGGCTGTGTTTGAGGCGAGACCGGCGGCAAGATGACGACGCGGTTGGGGGGCAAAATTCCATCGAGACGAGCGTAGGCCGTGGATAGAGCAAGACTTGGCGCTGCGAGCGTGGCGACGATGTGGAGCATACCCATGGCGCACAGTGCCGCGGCGAGAATTCGCCAGTTGATGGCGCGGAAGGGAGCCGAAAGCGTGTGCCAGATGGATCTCCCAGCGAAGCTTGAAGTTGGCCGCCCGTCAGTGTTTCGCCGTGCGGGTGCGGGTGCGGGTGCGGGGGCCCGGGGCGTGAGTGCCGCAGCAAGCTTGGACACCAGCGCCGCTGATGGCAGCTTTCGGGGAATCGCAACCTTGGGAAGGGGCATGTTGGGTAATTTCGGGAGCACAGGACGTTTCATCGGCATTTCACCCTGACAATTTTGGGCAGGGTCTCTTCGTCATTTTGGCGGCGGCTTTCCGCGACCGAGATGTTCCCGTTTTGAAGGACCAGCATGACAGAAAGGCTCCCCGCGCCGCCGGTCGGTATCCAATTGCCGGCGCGTGCATCACGCGCCATCGAAATAACAAAACCGCCTTCGGGTGTAATGGCCACCGTCTCGCGCGAGAAGGCGTATCGGCCAGCTGGGTTGGGGATCAATGCGCCATCGTCGTCGAATACCGTGATGCTCCACCAGCGGGCTGCAAAATCGTGCCCTTCGATGGCGTAGTCACACGAGGAATAGAGTTGATCTCCGTCGTCGTCGTGGCGGGCGACATAGGTGCGTGAGATATCCGTACTCAAGGGCAGGATGCCCAGCCGGGCGAAGTGGGCGCGCGTATAGGGATCGCTGTTATGACGGGCGGCATTCTCCCAGGACTCCCATGGCCCGATACGCGAGACGGAAAACATGGATCCGGC
This sequence comes from Hyphomicrobiaceae bacterium, assembly GCA_040765305.1. GTDB lineage: Bacteria > Pseudomonadota > Alphaproteobacteria > Rhizobiales > Hyphomicrobiaceae > JAEUMD01. Next base: position 1,199 of record JAXGRZ010000008.1, read on the forward strand.
CTGTACCATGTACCAGTGGGAGCCGATGCCGCCGATCAGGACGATGCCGATAAAGAGCGCCCAATCGGACATCAGGCGGAGAAAACCGCGTAGGCGCTGCTTCAATTTGTAGATCTGGTAATACATGCGCAGGCTCGGCGAGGGTTCAACGCGTGGTTCGATTGGAGACGTTCGTTGGTGGCGAAGCAGGTTTTGTTGGCGCCTCGGCACTGACTTTACGCGTTATTGCGGCATCGGATTTCCTGGTTGCTCCAGCATCGGGCAAGACAGGTTCATGCGCCGCAGCCTTACGCAATGCGCTGGCAAGTCGCCTCAATACATCTCGGGTTGCGGACGGCATGCGCAAATCGTGCCCGGCTGCTGCACGCGATGCCGCCAGCCCAGGATCGATGCGTTTGAGTTCAGCGATACGCTGTTGCTCTTCGATTTGTCGGGGGTGGGGCGACAGGCCCGGGATGGTTGGAATGTTCATGTCGGTATGTGCTACCGACATATAGGCTTGCCAGATTTGAGCAGGCAGGCTTCCGCCAGTGACGCCAGAGGTAGGCCGAAAATCGTCGTTGCCGATCCACACACCGGTGACAAATGCGCCGGTAAAGCCCATGAACCAGGCATCGCGATAGCTTGAACTGGTCCCGGTCTTACCAGCGACATTCGTGAAATCCAGTTTGGCACGACCGCCGGTTCCTTCCTCGACGACGGCCTGCAGCATCCGATTCATGTTTTCGGCAACTTCGGGTTGGAGCACCCGGGCTGGCTGTGGCTCATCACGCTCGCGGCTATAGACCACGTCACCTTGGGAATTCATCAACTCGGTAATCGCGTAAGGATGGACGCGCTTGCCCCCGTTTGCAAACGTGGCATAGCCGCCAGTGTGCTCAAGGACAGTCACGCCGCCATCGCCTAGTGCCATCGAGCATGATTTCTTGATGCCGCTGACGCCGAGGCGATGGACCATCTCGAGTACCTTGTCGCGCCCCAGCCGCAACGACAGATCGACGGCGACGGTATTCAACGAGCGCGCCAAAGCTTCAGTGAGCGACAACGACCGGCCCGAGCCGCCGCCGCCGGAATAGTTCTTCGGAGACCAGTTGCCACAACTGCGCGAACTGTCGCGGACGATGCTGCGGGGCGTATAGCCGTTCTCAAGGGCAACGGCATAGACGTAGGGCTTAAATGAAGAGCCTGGCTGGCGGCGTGCGGTGGTGGCGCGGTTGAATTGGCTTTCGCCATAATCGATGCCGCCAACGATGGCGCGTACGGCCCCGTCCGGTTCCATCGAGACGAGGGCGCCCGAGTGCGCGCGCACCGAGCGACCCGTCGAGCGGATGAAAGAGACAAGTGCATCTTCGGCGGCGCGTTGCAGGCCCAGGTCGATCGTCGTTTTGGCGGTCAGAACGAACTGGCCTTTGCCTTCGGCAAGGCGCTGGACCTCATCGAAGGCCCAGTCAAGGAACCAGTCAGGACTGTTGGTCGTACGGTTCTCGACGATCCTGGCTGGGCTGAGGCGCGCGGCGTGAACCTGGCCCGAGGTGTAATAGCCAGCTTCAACCAAATTGGTCAGGACCTCGTTGGTGCGGGCTCGGGCGGCCGGTAGATTGATGTGTGGAGCATACTTTGTCGGCGCCTTGTAAAGACCAGCGAGGAGTGCGGCTTCCGACAGATTGATGTTGCGAACCGATTTGCCGAAGTAGAACTGCGAAGCCGCCTCGACACCGAATGCGCCACCGCCCATATAGGCGCGATCGAGATACAGCTTGAGGATTTCGCGTTTGGTCAAGCGTCGTTCGAGCAGGAAGGCAAGGAAGGCTTCCTTGATCTTGCGCTGGATGGATCGTTCGGAGGAGAGGAATAGGTTCTTGGCGAGCTGCTGGGTCAGAGTGGAGCCGCCCTGCACAACGTCATTGGCGCGAAGGTTCTCAAACAAGGCGCGAAAGGTGCCGAGCACATCGACACCGAAATGCTCGAAGAAGCGCCGGTCCTCGGTGGCCAGGGTGGCCTTGATCATGTAGTCGGGAATTTCCTCGAGTGGCACGGCGTCATTGTGGAGAATACCGCGCTTGCCGATCTCGTTGCCTTGGCTGTCGAGAAACTTGACCGAATAGTGACCGGTAAGAAAACGACCCTCATCGAATTCAAGCAAGGCAGGCAGCGCCAGGGCATACAGCACCACCAGACCGCCGACGCCGAGTGTGAGGGATTCGCTGGCGAATTCATTGAGTAGACGCCGCCATCCGGTCAGCTTGAAGCGGGCGAAGAAGCTCGATCCGGAATTCCAGGTGTCGCCGATCCAGGCGCGCACCGCTGCCACTGAGGAATCAATCCGCGAATCGATGCTCAGCCAGTCGATGACGCGGTCGCGACCGCCCTGCTTGAAAAACCAATCGCTCAAATCCGTCCTCGTAGCATTTTGAACGCCGCAAGCACATTGACCGATCATGCCTGCGTTTCGTCGTTCCAGGCGGCGGTGTGACGCGCTATGACCTTCCAACGCCTGCCTTGTCCAGGCTTCCTGCCACAGCCTGAGGCCGTAGCAAAGCGCGCGCCAGCGTGGCGACTCAAATCACGACAGGAATGTGGTTATTTATATCCCAGCATCCGATGATCGCGAGAGGTCAAGTTGAGCAGTTCCCAAGACAACAACATATCATTCTGGCGAACGAAATCGCTGGAAGAGATGACCAATGAAGAGTGGGAAAGCCTTTGTGACGGTTGTGCGCGGTGCTGCCTGGTCAAGCTGGAAGATGAAGACGATGGTGAGATCCACCTGACGCGACTTGCCTGTTCACTTCTGGATATCGGCACATGTCGTTGCAGCGATTATGCAAACCGGCATGAGAAGATGCCGGATTGCTTGACGATCAATCTGGCCAAGGTGCGCTCTCTGGCGTGGTTGCCACGCACCTGCGCTTATCGCCGGTTGGATGAGGGTCGCGATCTGGCTTGGTGGCATCCGCTGGTTTCAGGCAGCCCCGATACCGTGCACCAAGCCGGCATATCGATCCGGGATTGGTCGATCAGCGAGACGAGCGCCCGAACGGCAGCCTATCATCGCTTCATTATCAACGATTTCGAAGATTCGTGAGGGTGAGAAGATTGGCTGAGAGCGAAAGGTTATTCCCGCTACGTCTCGTCGAGGCATGATGTCATGTTTGCCTGGAAAGTATTCGTCTGAATAATACTAATTCTTGATCAATAAGAATTTGACGGAATGAAATATTCGCATTGACACCGATGCGATGTTCCTGTAGTTTTTCTGTACAACGCGAGAAGTGAAGTCGGTAGGGCGGCACTTCTGGCGTTTTTTCATTTCATACCCGGCAATGGAGCGGCATGTCACTCGATCAGGAGGCATGGGCCGAGATCGCGCGTCTTTGGCTGGACGGATCTGAACCACTTGGGCGCATCGCTCAGCGGTTTGCAATTTCTCACCAGAAAATCACGGCGCGGGCCCGAATCGAGCAGTGGCCGCCGCGCCGGACCGGTGCGCAGCGGACAGGTGTGGTGGTCACCCAGGCCAAGACGGGTGGAGCCTCGCGCGGTGCAAGCAAGGGTCCTGCAGCGGCGGCGCGGGCAGCGCGGTCGGCGGGAGCGACGGGGGCGGCTGGGCCGGCGAGAGCGGCGACACGACGAGGCCGGAAACGCGATCGTGCAGGCGTGCATGAAGCAATGATCGAAAGGTTGTTTGATGCCATGGATACAAAACTGAGTGCCATCGAGGCGCGGATGGCCTCGGGTGGCGATGCAACATCGGCCGATAGCGAGCGCACAACGCGCGCCCTCAATACGTTGGTGCGCAGCCTCGAGAAGCTGTCCGACTACGAAGGCAAGATTTCCAATAGCGCAGGACGCAACGATGGAAAGCGGGCCCAGGCATCAGACGACCCGGAGCGCCGGCGCCAGGAGCTTGCGCGACGCATTGAACGGCTGCTCAAGCGCCGATGAACTGCAAGAGGTCATTGCGCTGCTCTCCCATGACGAACTGGCGTTCCTTCTTGGCGACTGGCAGGTGTGGGCGCGCGATGATCAGCTTCCTCCTGCACTGACGCCGGCGGGAGAGGCCTGGCGGGTCTGGCTCATCCTGGGCGGGCGCGGTGCCGGCAAGACGCGCGCGGGTGCCGAATGGGTGCGCGCGAAGGCGTTGGGAATTGCGCCGATCGCTGCAAGGCCGGCTGGGCGCATCGCCCTGGTCGGCGAAACGATGGGTGATGTGCGCCGCGTGATGATCGAGGGTGTGTCCGGCTTGCTCGCGGTGCATTCGCCGGACGAAAGACCACGCTACGAGGTCTCGAAAGGGCAGCTCATCTGGCCGAACGGCACGATTGGGGAACTCTACTCGGCGGAGACGCCCGACGGTCTTCGGGGGCCGCAGTTCGCCGCGGCCTGGTGCGATGAACTGTGCAAGTGGCGTAACGATGAGGCGACGTGGGATATGCTGCAATTCGCACTGAGGTTGGGCGAGGCGCCGCAGGCGGTGGTGACGACGACACCGCGCCCGGTGCCGCTTCTGAAAGCCGTCATGGCGGATGCGGCGAGCGTGGTGACGCGGGCCGCAACGGCGGACAATGCGGATAATCTGGCTCCATCGTTCGTTGCTGAGATGCACCGGCGCTATGCGGGAACTGCGCTTGGCCGCCAAGAGCTGCTGGGCGAGGTGATCGAGGACCTGTCGGGAGGCCTTTGGCGGCGTGATTGGATCGAGGAGCAGCGCGTAAGCCAGGCTCCGGAGTTGAGGAGTATCGTTGTCGCGGTCGATCCACCGGTTACGGCAACCGCCAATTCCGACGCGTGCGGCATTATCGTTGCCGGGCTGGGAGAGGACGGGCGCAGCTACATCATCGACGACCGGACCGTGCAGGGTCGCGAGCCGATCATCTGGGCCCGTGCGGCGCGGGCTGCCTATCACGATCACAGGGCCGATGGCGTGGTGGCTGAGATCAACCAGGGTGGCGATCTCGTGGTGGCGGTGCTCAAGCAGGTCGACGCGGCGATGCCGGTGCGCACCGTGCGTGCAACGCGCGGCAAGTGGCTGCGTGCCGAACCCGTGGCAGCACTTTACGCGGAAGGGCGCGTTTCGCATGTCGGACGGTTCGAGGCGTTGGAAGAACAGATGTATGCGTTCGGCATCGACGGGCGCGCGGGCGGACGCAGTCCCGATCGGCTTGATGCTCTGGTGTGGGCACTCACCGCTCTCGTGATTGATCCGCCGCCGCCGCCACCACCGGTGCGTACGCCTGTGCTGCCGTGGCTCAGACGGCTGTGATGCCACGGTCTGCGTCACGACAAGAAAAAGCCTAATAAGTGTCACGCAAGTTTTCCGCGCGGCACCAGTTTCAATTCGACAACAATGAGGATCACAACGCATGCCGGGTATGAGGCAAGCGCTCGCACGTCTATTGCCGTGGCGGGCGCAGGCGATCGCGGATCTGCACGTCAAGGCAAGCAAGGCGCACCGTCTGGTGGCGTTCGAAAGCCTGGGTCAGCCGCAATGGACGCCGCGCGATTATGCGGCGTTCGCCCGCGAGGGCTTCATGCAGAACGCCATCGTCTATCGCTGCGTTCGCATGGTTGCGGAAGCGGCGGCGTCAATTCCGCTGCTGCTTTATGAGGGCGCTGCCGAAGTCGAGAGCCATCCCTTTCTCGATCTCATTGCGCACCCGAACCTCGATCATACGAGTTCCGACTTCTTCGAGAGCTGGTATGGCTATCTGCTCGTCTCGGGCAATGCCTATGCTGAAGCGGTGGGCGTCGATGGGACGTTGCGCGAGCTGCACGTCTTGCGTCCGGACCGGATGAAGGTGATCCCGGGTGCGGATGGATGGCCCGAAGCCTACGAATACTCTGCCAATGGGCTGTCGATCCGACTGGCAGGTGAGGTGGCCGATGGCGTGCGCAGTGTGCTGCATGTGCGGCTTTTCCATCCGGCCAACGATTACTACGGCATGAGCCCGATCGAAGCGGCGGCATCGGCCATCGACATCCATAACCAGGCCGCGAAATGGAACAAGGCGCTGCTCGACAATTCGGCGCGTCCATCCGGCGCGCTCGTCTATGCGGCGCGCGATGGCAACCTGACGGAAGAGCAGTTCCAGCGTCTCAAGGAGGAGCTTGAGGTCGGCTTCCAGGGGGCGCGGGCGGCGGGCCGGCCAATGCTTCTGGAAGGCGGACTTGACTGGAAGCAGCTCAGCTTGAGCCCCAAGGAGATGGACTTCGTGGAAGCCAGGAATGCGGCGGCGCGCGAGATCGCGTTGGCACTCGGTGTGCCGCCGATGCTGCTCGGGATTCCCGGTGATAACACGTACTCGAACTATCAAGAGGCATCGCGCTCGTTCTGTCGGCAAACGGTGCTGCCGCTGGTCGTGCGCACGGCAAAATCAATGTCGGTGTGGCTTGGCCCGGCGTGGAGCGGCGGATTGGAGTTGCGTCCCGACCTCGATGCGATCGAGGCGCTGTCGAGCGAACGCGATCAGCTGTGGGCGCGGCTGGAGAAGGCAAGCTTCCTCAGCGACGATGAAAAGCGAGCCGCGGCGGGGTATGGGCCGCGGTCATAAAGCGTGTCGGCCTGACATTCGAAGATTCAGACAACCAGTCATACAGCAATGAGAGGTTTGCCGATGGCAGATCGTGATGAGGTATGCGTGCTCGATGGTGCGGAAGCGAAATTCATGCCGCTGGACCTGAAAAGCGTCGGTGCGGATGGCGGGTTTGAAGGCTATGCGAGCCTGTTTGACCGGGAGGATCTCAGTCGCGATGTCGTGATGCGGGGTGCATTTACCGAAAGCCTGGCGCAACGCGGCGCGCGGGGTGTGCGCATGCTGTTCCAGCACGATCCCGCGCAGCCGATCGGAGTTTGGGACGAACTCCAGGAAGATGCCAAGGGGCTTTATGCACGCGGCCGGTTGATGGCGGACGTTGCCAAGGCACGCGAGGTGATGGCGCTGATGAAGGCGGGTGCGCTCGATGGACTTTCGATCGGCTTCAAGGCGCTCAAGGCAAAGCGCCAGGGAAGAAGTGGCGTGCGCCGCCTGGAGAAGATCGACCTGTGGGAAATTTCTGTCGTCACGTTTCCGATGCTGCCCGATGCGCGCGTGTCAGGCTTCAAGGCGCAGCCCTTTGCAGGAGGTGTTCCAACAGCGCGCAGTTTCGAGCGCTGGCTGACGCGGGATGCGGGGATGACGCGATCGGAAGCGCGCGCGCTCATGCGCGATGGGTTGAAAGGTTTCCAGGCTTTGCGGGAAGCGAGCCTTGGGGGATGTGAGGCGCAACGGTTGGCCGAGCGTATGCGGGATGCGGCGCGGCGGATCACCGGGAGCTTGTGAATGAACAACTACGAGACAAGGCGAATCCAGATGACCGACACGACGAATTTCGAGACAAAGTCGGCGGGTGGCGACGTTGCCACCGCGTTTGATGAATTCATGCGGGCCTTCGAGGAATACAAGGAGTCCAATGAAGGGCGACTCGATGAGCTTGAGAAGCGTTCTTCAGCCGATGTGCTGACCAATGAAAAGATGCAGCGCATCGACAAGGTGCTCGATCAGTTTGCCGTGAAGCAGCAGCGTCTGCCGTTAGGCGGGGTTGCTCAGCGTTCCTCGGCGGCATCGTTGCAGCACAAGTCGGCATTCGATGCCTATGTGCGTGGCGGTGAGGCCGGCCAGTTGAAGGCACTCGAAGGCAAAGCGTTGTCGGTGGGGTCCGACCCCGATGGCGGCTATCTTGTGCCCGACGAGACCGAGACGACGATCAACCGGGTGCTCAAGGATATTTCTCCGATCCGTGCCATCGCAGGTGTGCGGCAGGTTTCGGCCTCCGTCTACAAGCGGCCGTTCGCCGTTTCCGGCCTCGATACCGGCTGGGTTGGCGAGACCGCAGCACGGGCGCAAACGGCAACGCCGACGCTTTCGGAACTCTCCTTCCCGACGATGGAGCTTTATGCGATGCCGGCGGCAACGGCGAGCCTGCTCGACGATAGCGCCGTCAACATCGATGAGTGGCTTGCCGAAGAGGTGCGGATCGCGTTTGCTGAACAGGAAGGCACGGCATTCATCACCGGTGATGGCGTCAACAAACCCAAAGGTTTCCTCACCTATCCGACGATTGCCAATGCCAGCTGGTCGTGGGGCAATATCGGTACGATCGCAACAGGTGTGAGCGGGGCGTTTCCCGCGAGCGCTGCCGGCGATGTGCTGATCGACCTCGCCTATGCGGTCAAGGCCAGCTATCGGGCCAACGCACAGTTCGTCATGAACCGCTCGACGCAGGCGCAGGTGCGCAAGCTGAAGGATGGTGATGGAACGTATCTGTGGCAGCCATCTCCCGAGCCCGGCCAGGCGCCGACGTTGATGGGCTTTCCCGTGACCGAAGCCGAAGACATGCCCGACATCGGTGCGGACAGTCTGTCGATTGCGTTCGGTGATTTCCGGCGCGGCTATCTGATTGTTGATCGTGTCGGTATCCGCGTGCTGCGCGATCCATACTCGGCCAAGCCCTACGTGCTGTTCTATACGACCAAGCGTGTCGGCGGTGGTGTGCAGGACTTCGATGCAATCAAGCTGCTGAAGTTCGGCGCTTGAGGTTGTGATGTCTTGGTGCGCGCTTTTTCCTGCTGGCAATTGGGACGCGCACTGAGCCGCGAACCCGCGCAATTTTTCCTCCCGATTGTGCGGAAACTGCGAGGCTGTCTTATCCCCGGGGCGGCCTCGCTTCTTATTATGAGCAAGTGAAATGCAGATCGGTGGGTTGGAGGTGTCGCGCGATGGGACTGGTGCAACTGAGTGGGCCGGGAGCCGAACCGCTATCGATCGACGAAATCAAGGCGCATCTGCGTCTTGATGGCATGAACGAAGATGTCCTTTTGCAAAGTCTGCTGCTGACCTCGCGCTTGCATATCGAGACGGCGCTCGGGCTGGCGTTGATCACGCAAAGTTGGAGCCTCGTTCTTGATGCGTGGCCCGCCGATGGCTTGGTCCATCTGCCGATTGCGCCGGTGCAACTGGTGAGCGCGGTGCGGGTGAGCGATCCCAATGGATTGATGGTCACGCTCGATGGTGGTGAGTACGACGTCGACGCAAGTGGGCGGCCTGCCCGACTCTACAGAAAAAAGGGATCCTGGCCGGTTCCAGCACGAAAGACAGCCGGCATTGAAATTGACATCTCAGCGGGCTTCGGAGGCAGCGCCAACGATGTGCCAGAACCTGTCCGTCAGGCGCTCTTGCTGCTGGTGGCACATTGGTACGAGCACCGCGACCCAATTGAAATTGGAACGCCGTCAACCGCGGTGCCGCAGGCGGTGTCGCGACTTCTCAATCCCTATCGTGCGGTGCGGTTGTGATGGATTTGCGCATTGGTGACCTTCGTCACCGCCTCGTGCTGGAGCAGGTTGTGCGCCAAGACGACGGCAGCGGTGGTGCGCAGGAGACCTGGGAGCTGGTCGAGGAACTCTGGGCGGCACTGCGCCCGTTGAGCGGACAGGAAGGCGATGCTTCGGACCAAATCGCAGGCCGCGTGTCGCACGAGATCTGGGTTCGCTATCGGCCCGGCGTCAAGCCCGACATGCGATTTCGTTTTGGAAGCCGGGTGTTCGAGGTGCGGGCGGTGATCGATGTGGATGAACGGCGGCGATACCTGAAATGTCTGGCAGAGGAGCGCGATCTTTGAAAGTTGCCGTGCAAATTGTGCAAGGCGGACAACGTGGAGCGCAGCGCCTAGTCGACAAGATCGAGCAACGTGTGCGCCAGCGCCTTGCTGATGAGGCGTGGCGGCGTTCTGCCGAAGAAGCGTCTGCTCAGATGGCAGGAGGCAGTGATCCTGCAGGCCTGGCAGCGCAAGCCGATACACAGCCATCCCGGTCGAACTGACTGTCACAACGAGGTGTTTGATGTCGAGCCCGGGTTTGGAATTGCAAAAGGCGATCTATCAAAAGCTGCGCAACGACGCGCCGCTTTTGGCGCTGCTGGGTGGCGCGAAGATCTACGATAATACGCCGCAAAGAACGGAGTTTCCCTACGTCACATTCGGGCAAAGTGTGGTGCGCGACTGGTCGACAGGTACAGACAAAGGGCACGAGCACATCGTTACGCTGCACGTGTGGTCGCGCGCGGCAGGACGCCGGCAGGTTCATGAGATGATCGATGCGATCGAGACCGCGCTGCACGATCAGCCGCTGGTGATGAGCGGTTTCATTCTCGTCAATCTGCGCCACGAGAACTCCGATGCGCGACGTGACCCTGATGGTGAAACCTATCGCGGGACTGTGCGCTATCGCGCAACAACAGAACCGCAATGAACAGGGGGCTGCTTCGCGCCGCATGCGACCAGATTGCAATGGTGCGAGGTGGCCCTCATGGGACCGACAAAGTCGAATTGGCTTTTTTGTAAAGGCCGCAGGTGCAAGGAGTTGACGAGGGATGGCAGCGCAAAAGGGCAAAGACCTCCTGTTGAAGGTCGATAGCGATGGACTGGGAACGTTCGTGACCGTTGCAGGGTTGCGGTCGCGATCGCTGGCTTTCAATGCGGAGACCGTTGATGTCACGCATTCTGAATCAGCGGGACATTGGCGTGAACTTCTGCAAGGCGCAGGTGTGAAATCAGCGCGCGTCACAGGGGCCGGTATCTTCAAGGATGCAGCTTCCGACGAGATTGTGCGCGGGCTGTTTTTTGATGGGGTCATTCGTGCCTGGCAAATCGTCGTTCCCGACTTCGGTACTGTAACGGGTGTCATGCAAGTGACCTCGCTCGATCTGACAGGGCGGCACGATGGCGAGGTCACTTTCGAAATGACGCTCGAAAGTGCAGGTGAGCTCACATTCGCAGCGAACTAAGGGAGCGGAAGTGATGGCAAACCATCGGCGTGGCGAGATCGATGCGGTGCTGGACGGGCGCGCCTATCGGTTGTGCCTGACGCTCGGCGCCCTCGCCGAACTGGAGAGTGCATTTGGCGAAGACGACATGCTGGCCTTGGCAACGCGTTTCGAGAGCGGACGCATATCCGCCAAGGATGCGTGTCGTATCGTCGGCGCCGGCTTGAGAGGTGCTGGCCACGAAATCAGTGATGGGGATGTTGGGCGAATGCAGGCGGAAGGTGGACTTGCAGGCTTCATCGATATCGTGGCGCGGCTGCTGGGGGCAACTTTTGCCGGTGATGAGCGGGCAGCTCAGGTGGACGGTGTTGCTGCAACACGTTCACGCGCCGAGGACGCCGTGGAGCGCCCTTTCCCTGGGACGAGGTGATGGCGGTGGGGCTTGGAGTTCTGCGGCTTGATCCAAAAGTATTCTGGGCGATGACGGTGCGGGAGTTGGAGGCAGCGTTGCGCGGTCTGTTTGGGCCTGAAGGCAGCGATGGACCACCGACGCGCGGCAATCTTGCGGATCTAATGATGAGATTTCCTGATGGAGACGGTGCGCAATGAACCAGCTCAGCGACCAGGGCGAAGAATGGGTGGTCCGCGTTAGCGCCGATACGACGCCGCTGCGACGTGGCCTTAGTGATGCGGAGTACATGGGGCGGCGCTTTGGATCCGTGCTGTCGAACGCATTCCAGGGGCTCGCGATCCGCGGCAAGAACTTTGGTGATGTCCTCAAGTCGCTGGCGCTCAGTCTTTCCAACCTGGTGCTGAAAGCTGCCTTGCGGCCTTTGGAATCTGGCATGGGAAATCTGCTCTCCGGGTTGTTCAGCGGCTCGGTTGGTTTTGCCAAAGGTGGCGCGTTCCAAAATGGCTTGCCGGTGCCGTTTGCAAGCGGCGGTGTCATCCAGTCGCCGATTGCTTTCCCGCTTGGTCAGGGACGAACAGGTGTTGCGGGTGAACGCGGTGCCGAAGCAATTATGCCACTGGCACGCGGCAGCGACGGGCGTCTGGGTGTTGTCGCGCAAGGCGCCAGTGGCAGCGGCATCAATGTGACAGTCAATATCTCTACCCCCGACGTCGATGGTTTTCGCCGATCGGAGAGCCAGGTCGCGGCCATGCTGGCGCGGGCTGTCTCTTTCGGTCAACGCAACCTGTGATGATGGAAAAATGGCAATGGGATGCGAGGTGATGCGATGAGCTTTCACGATGTGCGCTTTCCCACCGACATATCGCGACAATCGCAGGGCGGGCCGGAGCGGCGCACCGATATCGTCGTGCTCGGTTCAGGACACGAGGAACGCAATTCACGGTGGGCGGATTCACGGCGGAGCTACAATGCCGGTTATGGCGTCAAATCGCTTGATGATCTGCATGCCGTGATCGCGTTCTTCGAGGAACGGCGTGGACGGTTTCATGGCTTCAGGTGGCGCGATGCCAGCGATTGGAAATCGTGCCTGCCGGAGGGAACGCCTTCCGCGCTCGATCAAAGGATTGGTCTGGGTGACGGAGTGGTGCGGGCATTTCGGCTGGTGAAAACGTATGGAAGCACGTTTGCGCCTTGGCACCGATCAATCACCAAGCCCGTTGCAGGGAGCGTCGTCGTGGCGGTCGACGGAGCGGAGAAAAGCGAAGGCGTGGATTTCGAAGTCGATGGCGCGAAGGGCATCGTGACTTTCGCGCTCGGGAAAACACCTGCGGCAGGCGCGATCATAACGGCGGGTTACGCTTTCGACGTGCCGGTGCGATTTGATAGCGACCGGCTTGAAATCAATCTTCAGGGATTTCGCCATGGAGCGATCCCCAATATTCCCGTGATTGAGATACGCTCATGAAATTTCTCGGACCTGAACTTGAAGCGCACGTTGCTTCTGGTGCAACGACTCTTTGCTGGTGCTGGCGGCTGACGCGCGGTGATGGGGTGGTGATGGGATTCACCGATCATGACCGCGACCTTGTCCTTGATGGCACGGTGTTCGAGGCTGCTGCCGGGTTCAGCGCCAGTGAGATGAAGGATGCGGTGGGGTTGTCCGTCGACAATCTCGAAGTGACGAGCGCGCTGTCATCTGACCGACTATCCGAGGCGGATCTGGCGGCCGGTCTTTACGATGATGCCCGCGTGGAAATTCTTCGCGTCAACTGGGAGAACCCGGACCAACACGTGCTGATGCGACGGGGCAGTCTGGGCGAGGTGAGGCGCGCTGGTCTGACCTTTACAGCCGAAGTTCGAGGCCTTGCGCACTATCTTCAACAGCCGCAAGGACGCCTGTTTCAGTACACATGCGATGCAGATCTTGGAGACGGGCGGTGCGGGGTTGTTGCGTCAGATCCCGCCTACCAGGCGAGCGGCTCTGTGCTTGCGATTTCGGATTTACGCAACTTCACCGTCGAGGGACTTGCAAGCTATGCGGTTGACTGGTTCACGCGGGGCCTCATCGCGTTCACCTCCGGGCCGGCAGCGGGCCAGCGCATGGAGATCAAACGCCACACGATTGTGGCAGGTTCGGTTGCGCTCGAGTTGTGGCAGCCGGCGCGCGGGCCGCTCAATGAAGGGCAGACGTTTGTCGTGACAGCGGGCTGCGACAAGCATCTTGCCACGTGCCGTGACAAGTTTGCCAATGGCGTCAACTACCGTGGCTTTCCGCACATGCCGGGCAATGATTTCGTAACCGGCTATTTCGGTTCTGGGGGCTGACATGGCTGGAAACATTCGAGCCGTGATGCAGGGTGGGCGGGTAGATCGTGACGAGATCGTGAGCTGTGCGCGCGCCTGGATTGGCACGCCCTATCATCATCAAGCATCGCGTCTGGGGATCGGGGCAGACTGCCTGGGTCTTGTGCGAGGTGTTTATCGCTCTGTGTATGGCAAAGATGCGGAGGAGCCGCCACCCTATACGCCAGATTGGGGTGAGGCTGTAGGCAAGGAAACCTTGTTGGCGGCCGCACGTCGGATCCTGTGCGAAGGGGATCTCCACGATCCGCGGCCTGGCGACGTGCTGGTGTTTCGCATGTTTCCAGATGCGTTGGCAAAGCACACTGGAATTATGACCACTGACACGATGATGGTGCATGCCGCAGAAGGCACCGGCGTGCTTGAGGTTCCGCTTGTTCGCTGGTGGCGCAGGCGGCTGGTTGGTGTTTTCGGCTTTCCTGGGATCGAGGTCTGATGGCGACGTTGGCATTGGCAGCAGTGGGCGCCGCCGCCGGTGGTGCGCTGTTGCCCGGAGGCATGACGCTGCTTGGCGCAACGCTCAGCGGCGCGACGCTTGGCGCCCAAGTTGGTGCGCTCGCGGGCTCCTTTGTAGATCAGAAGCTGCTTGGAACCATGGGCGGCGGGCAATCGGTCAAAGGACCAAGACTGAATGATCTTCACGTCACGGCTTCGACCGAAGGGGCGCCGGTGCCGCGCATCTATGGCCGGGCGCGCGTGGGCGGGCAATTGATCTGGGCTGATGAAATCGAGGAAGTGACCACGACCAGCCAGCAGTCAGGCGGGAGTTCCAAGGGGGGATCGCGCAGGGGTGGCGCGACGGTTGCGTCATACTCCTATTACGCCAGCTTTGCAGTTGCGGTGTGCGAAGGCACCATCAACCGGATCGGACGTATCTGGGCGGATGGCAAAGAACTCGATCAGGCGGGAATCCTTTACAGAGCCCACAAAGGCAGCGAAACACAGTTGCCCGATGATTTCATCGCAGCCAGGCTCGGCACTCAAAATACGCCTGCGTTCCGTGGTGTTGCCTACGTTGTCTTTGAACGACTAGCGCTGGAACCGTTCGGCAACAGGATACCGCAGCTGTCCTTCGAGGTGTTTCGCGATGTCGATGATTTCGCGCGCGATGTCCGCGGCGTCGTGATGATTCCGGGATCGGGTGAATTCGTCTATGCGACCGAGCCTGTGTCACGTGGACTGAGTGGCGGCACATCCTATACGGAGAACGTCCACACACGTCATGGTGGCTGTGACTGGGTGGTGTCGCTCGATCAACTCGAAGATAGCTTGCCATACGTAAAAAGCGTTTCTCTGGTCACGAGTTGGTTTGGTTCGGATCTGCGCGCACAGCACTGCCAGATTCGTCCTGGCGTTGACGCTGCGGCCAAAGTGACAACTCCATTGAGTTGGAGTGTCGCCGGATTGACGCGCGCCAATGCCTACCTTGTCAGCGAGAAAGATGGCCGCGCTGCATATGGAGGAACGCCGTCCGACCAGACCGTCGTGGAGGCAATCAGCGATCTGAAGGCGCGCGGCATGGCCGTCACGTTGACGCCATTCATACTGATGGATATTCCTGACGGAAATGCATTGCCCAATCCCTATGGGGGAGCTGCAAGCCAGTCGGTCTATCCATGGCGCGGCCGTATCACGTGTGATCCTGCACCTGGAGTGAGCGGTAGCGTCGACAAGACGGCTGTGGCGGCGTTGCAGATCGCCAGTTTTGTCGGCACCGCCTCGCCCGGCAATTTTGCCATCAGCGGTATCAACGTCATCTATAGCGGTCCCGCTGAGTGGAGTTTGCGTCGCATGGTGTTGCACTATGCGCATCTGGCGAAGGCCGCAGGGGGTGTCGATGCCTTCGTTATCGGCACTGAGTTGCGTGGGTTGACGCAGGTACGGGCTGCGGCCTCCAGCTTTCCGTTTGTCGATGCGCTGGTTGCATTGGCGCATGACGTGAAGACTGTGCTCGGTCCGGCAACCAAGGTGACGTATGCGGCGGATTGGTCGGAGTACTTCGGTTATCAACCACCGGACGGGACAGGTGATGTCTATTTCCATCTGGATCCGTTGTGGTCATCACCTTCTATCGATGCCATCGGGATCGATCTTTACTGGCCGCTGGCCGATTGGCGCGATGGCCGCAGCCATCGCGACTTTATCGATGGCGAGCGCTCGATCTATGACCTCAACTATTTGAGCAGGTACGTTTCGGGCGGTGAGGGGTTCGATTGGTACTATGCGAGTTCCGCCGATCGTGAAGCCCAGGTGCGCACGCCGATCACCGATGGCGCCGCGGGCAAGCCTTGGGTGTTCCGCTACAAGGATCTGAAGTCCTGGTGGAGCGAGCCTCACTTCGACAGGCCAGGCGGTATCGAGGCGATGGTTCCGACGGCCTGGGTGCCACAATCCAAGCCGGTCTGGTTCATGGAAGTGGGCTGTCCGGCGGTCGACAAGGGAGCCAATCAACCCAACGTCTTCGTCGATCCCAAGAGTGCTGAGACGGCTTTGCCATACTACTCACGCGGGCGACGCGACGACTTGATGCAGCGCCAGTACATCAAGGCGCTGACCAGGGCTTTCGATCCTGCATCATCGCTCTACACCGCTGGAGCCAACCCGATATCGGTGGTCTATGGCGGGCGGATGGTGCAGCTCGATCACCTGCATATCTATGCCTGGGATGCGCGCCCCTATCCTGCATTCCCAAATAATCTCAAGGTATGGGGCGATGGAAACAACTGGCTGCTAGGCCATTGGCTCAATGGGCGTGTCGCCAATGTGCCGCTTCAGGCCGTGGTCAACCAGATGATGCAGGACTACGGCTTTGCCGAGCATGCGTTGGCAGATCTGAACGGTTCGGTTCCCGGTTATGTCATCGATCATGTGATGTCGTTGCGCGATGCCATGCAACCGCTGGCTCTAGCCTATTTTATCGATACGCACGAGAGTGGTGGTCGGATTGTCTTGCGAAACCGAGCGGCGGATGAACCGGTTGCCCGGTTCGACCAGGCAGATCTGGTGGAAGTCGATGCCGATGCGGCATTGACGACGTTTACGCGCGGGCAGGAGACCGAATTGCCGGCTGCCGCCAAGCTCACCTACATCGGCGCGATAGATGATTACAGGCAAGCCGTTGCCGAATCGCGAAGGCTTGTCGGCGTGAGCGGGCGTATCTCGCAGGCTGAACTGCCGATCGTTCTTGATGAAGAGCAGGCCATACAAATTGCGGACTCCTGGCTGCACGAGACGTGGGTTGCGCGCGAGCAGCTTAATGTAGTCCTGCCGCCAAGCCGAATTGCAGTCGAGCCCGGTGATCTCATCGCGGTGGCAACCGAGGCGGGCGATCGGAGCTACCGGGTCACTGAAGTTTCCGATCGCGGTGTGCGCGAGATTGAAGCGCGGGCGGTCGATGCGAGCATCTATGATGGGAGTACTAGTGGGCGAAGGACACGTCCTGGCGGACAAGATGTGATAGCCGGACCACCACTCATCTATTTTCTCGATCTGCCCATGCTGCGCGGCGATGAAGTGCCAGAGGCAGGCTACGTTGTTGCGCGGCAAGACCCATGGCCGGGAGCGATTGCGGTCTATCGATCGCCGGAAGACACCGGTTTTACACTGCAAGCCCGTATCGACACACCCGCCATTGTGGGATTGACAGAAACTGATTTTGCCGCCGGTCCCGAAGCGCGCTTTGACCGTGGCAACACATTGCGCGTTGCCATTGCTGGTGGAGAACTCTCCTCCGTGACCACACTTCAATTGCTCGGCGGGCAGAACGCTGCTGCCGTGCGCAATGGGGATGGTCGGTGGGAAGTGCTCCAATTTGCGCGCGCTGAGCTTGTTGCAACGGGTGTTTATGAGTTGTCCGACCTGCTGCGCGGACAGGCAGGAACAGGCGAAGCGATGCGGACGCCACTCCCGGCCGGGTCGCCATTCGTACTGCTGAATTCTTCATTGGTTGCCCTGCCGCAGACCTTGGCCGACGTCGGGCTTGCCTATTCCTGGCGCTGTGGTCCGGCAAGCCGAAATATCGGCGACAGGACCTATGCGACCACAACACATACTTTTGCGGGAATTGGTCTGAGACCCTATGCGCCGGTCCACGTGCGCGCCATGCGTAACACTCCAGAGCTTGGCGACCTGACGATGACTTGGGTCCGTTGCACACGAACGGGTGGCGACAGCTGGGATGTCGTTGAAGTGCCATTGGGCGAGACGAGCGAAGGCTACGAGGTTGAGATTGTCGGCGGTGGTGAGGTCAAGAGGGTTTTGAGCAGCGCGACGCCGCAGATTGTCTATCGAGCTGGCGATCAGGCCAATGACTTTGGTTCTCCGCAGCCATCCTACACCGTGCGCGTTTATCAGATGAGTGCGGTCTATGGGCGTGGAGCGCCACGCGAGGCCGTCGTCTGAAGCATTTTCCGACGAAGTAGACACCGGTTTTGCGCAGAAAATGCGACCCGACAAGTTGCAAGCGCCCCGGTAGGAAAAGGCGGGCTGGGGCGTCGGGCACTATTTCGCCCGCGCTCTAAGGCTGCAGGTGTCGCCAACATTCAGGGAAAGCTGGTAATGCAACAACCCGACTGGCTCATCTGGGCTTGGCGCGAATTTGGCGTGCTCGAAGTGGCGGGCTCGAACAGCAATTCGCGCATTCTCGATATGTTTAAGGCGGTTGGCCACGCGTCGATTGCCGATGATGACGTTGCCTGGTGCGCGGCGTATGTCGGTGCTTGTCTGGAACGCTCGGGGCGGGCCAGCACCAAGTCGCTGCAAGCACGATCCTATCTCAGCTGGGGCGATCTCATCGAGGCACCCTGCGTCGGGGCGATTGCAGTTTTGAGCCGGGGCCCCAACCCGGCTTTGGGTCACGTCGGTTTTGTTATGGGTGAGACGGACGCCCAGATATTCCTGCTGGGAGGTAACCAGTCCAACAGCGTCAGCGTGGCGGCATTTGAGAAGTCGCGCGTGCTTTCCTACAGGTGGCCCAAGGAGAGCGACCCGATTGAGGCGCCGGTTGATCCCAAGGTAGCTGTGGAGGCGGCAGCATCAGCCGCTCCTGACCTCTTCACCCGGTCCTTGCGGCACGTGCTTGAGATGGAAGGTGGCTTCAGTGACGATCCTTACGATCCGGGTGGTCCGACGAACAAGGGGATCACGCTTTCGGACTATGCCCGGTGGGTTGGTGAGAGTGTCTCGCCTGAAAGCCGAAGCCGGCTCGTTGCACGACTGAAGCGAATTCCATATGCGATGGTTCAGGAAATCTACCGGACCCGCTATTGGGGGCCGGCGGACTGCGCGCGGATGCCTGCAGCCCTTGCATTGATGCATTTCGATGCTGCGGTGAACCACGGCGTTACCGGTGCTATCCGCATTCTGCAAGAGGCGATCGGTGTCGGGATCGATGGAGAGATCGGTCCTCAGACGCGCGCGCGAATTGCATCCGTGCCGCTTGTCGAGGCACTGACGCGATACGCAGAGATCCGCCGCGATCGATATCGTGCGCTCAAGCACTTCTGGCGCTTCGGGCGCGGTTGGCTGCGTCGGGTCGACGTTACCCTGGCGCGGGCTGGGGAACTGATCAACCAGCCAGCCGAATTGGGGGACGCGGCCGTCAATTCAAATTCCAAGACCAAGGCGCGTGAAACCGAGATCACAAAAGGAGACCGATCCATGACGAGTGAGAACAACGAAACGGCGCCCGCAGCGAAATGGTGGGGCGAATCCATGACGATCTGGGGGGTGATGGTGACGGCTGCGGCAACCGTTCTGCCTGTTATTGGTCCACTTATCGGATTCGATATCACAGCGGAAATGGTCGGGCAGATCGGGCAGCAGTTGACCGAGGTGGTGCAGGCGCTCGGCGGTGTGGTCGGTACCTTGTTGGCGATCTATGGACGTTTGCGTGCCACACAGCCGATCGTTCGCAAGTCGCTTGCGGTCAAATTGTGAACCTGACACAGGCGTGTCGACGACACGTTGTATTCAGGGGTTGTTCAGGCACATGGCGTCATGCTTGTCACGAATGCTGATCTCGGCATTGGGATGGATCGCAGGAAGTACCGGGATGACGTCATTTCGTTTTGCAGAACTGCTGGGGGGTGTCTTTGTTGTGCTGGTACATCTTGCAACGGCAGCGGTGGCGACAGACACCGATTTTTGTTTCGAGGACTGGTCGATCGCGGCGCGGATCGTAAAACGGGAACGGCTGACCACAGTCGCTGAGCTGGCTGGTGCAGCCCGGAACAAACTTGACGGTGCGATTGTCAGAACTTCTCTATGTCGCGAGAAGGGCGATTATGTCTATCGGTTGGTGATCCGCGACGATCGTGGGCAACTCAGCCGGCGGAGCGTTGATGCGCGCAAGCCGTTCTAAACGAGGATGTAAGATAAAGGGACGGCCCTGATCATCGGACAGGGGGTGATTTCGAGCAGTTTGAGCCCCGACTGCGGATGGCCGAAACCTCATGTTCTGAGGCAAGAGACGGGGTGGGACGAGGACATAACTTGATCTAGGATTTTTGGATGGCCTCGCTATAATCCGCGGCCAGTCTCAATTAAAGAACGGAAGACAACGTTGCGGATTCTCGTTGTTGAAGATGATCACGATCTCAATCGTCAACTGGTGCGAGCGTTGACCGATTCTGGCTACGCCGTGGATACGTCTTTCGATGGTGAGGAAGGCTATTTCCTCGGAGATACAGAACCCTACGATCTGGTGATTCTCGATATTGGCCTGCCAAAGATGGACGGTCTGTCGGTGCTCGAGCAATGGCGCCGGTCGGATCGGAACATGCCGGTGATCGTGCTTACCGCGCGCGACCGGTGGAGCGACAAGGTTGCCGGCATGGATGCGGGCGCCGATGACTATGTTGCCAAACCGTTCCACATGGAGGAGTTGCTGGCGCGTGTGCGCGCCCAGGTGCGCCGCGCAAGCGGGCATGCCAAGAACGAGATCGAATGTGGACCGATCCGACTTGACACGAAGTCGGCGCGGGTGACGTGTGATGGCGAGCCCATCAAGCTGACGTCACACGAGTATCGACTGCTTGCCTACCTGATGCACCATCATGGTCGCGTGGTCTCACGGACCGAACTTGTGGAACATCTTTACGATCAAGACTTTGATCGCGATTCCAATACGATTGAGGTATTCATCGGACGCTTGAGAAAGAAGCTGCCATCGGAGTTGATCCAGACAGTACGGGGGTTGGGCTATCGACTGAGTTCAAGCCCTGATGCGGTTTAACTCACTCGCTTTCAGGCTTTTTGCAACGTCCACGGCGTGGACGCTCCTGGTCCTGCCGCTCGCTGGCCTCATCATCTACTCGCTTTACCGTGAGGACGTGCAAGCATCATTTGATGCGCAGCTAAAGAAGCTTGCAACAGCGATCATGTTTGACAGCCTGAGCGAAGCGCGTGACGTTCCGGTCTCACCGACAAACCGTTACGAGCCACTGTTCGAGGTCACCCACTCGGGGTGGTACTGGCAGATCAAACCGCTGGATAATCCCGAGTTGCCAACGCTGGTGTCGGCGTCGTTGGCGACAGGCAGGTTGCCTTCTCCGGCTGAGCGCGGTTTTCCTGCCGATTCAAGCGGCACGCGCTGGATGAACGTATCGGGTCCGACGGGTGACCCAATGCGCATTGTCGAGGTTGTCAATACGCTTGGCTACATGCCCGATCATCCGCGATATTCGATTATCGTTGCCGGGCCGCTCGATTGGCTTGATGCCCTCGTTTCCAATTTCCGAAATCGATTGACAACCGCGCTTGCGTTGGCAGGCCTTGGGTTGGTTGCGGTCACACTGTTCCAGATTCGCTTTGGTCTGTTACCGCTCAAGCGGGTCGAGAGGGGGCTCGCGGCGATCCGCTCGGGGGAAGCAGAGCGGCTTGACGGTGAACTTCCCGCTGAAATCGTCCCGTTGCAGGTTGAACTTAATGCCTTGATCCAATCAAACCAGGATGTCGTGGATCGCTCACGCACGCAGGTTGGCAATCTCGCACATGCGTTGAAGACGCCTCTTGCTGTGATCATCAATGAGGCGCGCGATGATGAGGGAGTGCTGGCACGCAAGGTGAGCGAACAAGCGGAAGTGATGCGCCATTCGATCACGTTTTATCTCGACCGGGCGCGTATGGCGGCGCGTGTCGGTGCGATCGGTCGCGTGACGAGCGTGATGGAAGTGACCGATCCGTTGGTTCGTGCGTTGGAGCGCATCAATCGCGAGCGTGGCATTACCATAACAGCGAATGTGCCTGATGGTGCGCGCTTCCAGGGAGAGCGGCAGGATTTGGAGGAGATGCTTGGCAACCTGCTCGACAATGCATGCAAATGGGCGCGATCGGCGGTTTTTCTGACAGTCCGAACTCAACGTCCCGTTCACAAAGGCGGGTCAGGGCAGGTGGAAATCATCGTCGAGGACGATGGGCCAGGATTGAATGAAGCGCAGCGCAACAAGCTCGGCAGGCGCGGCTTGCGATTTGATGAGTCCAAACCAGGTTCGGGGCTTGGCCTATCGATCGTGACTGATTTCGTACAGATGTATCGCGGACAATTCGAGCTTGACGCTTCGCCGCGCGGTGGTCTGAAGGCGGTGCTGCGCTTGCCGTCGGCTTAGAGAAACAGAAATTGCTTCCGATATATCGCACGACGCTCTAGCGTCCTTCACGCCACCATGCGAGGGCCAGGAAGGCGAGCAAGGCAGCCAGTGCGGCAAAGCCGTTAAACATCGGCGTCAGCTTGACGCCGCGCGTCACGTAAGCGGCGCGGTCTTTGAGACCCATCCAGCCATTACCGGCCATGACACGTGTGCCCGCCATCATGGCGATGCGCGGCACGCTGACATCGGTTGCGCTGCCGCTTGAGAGAAGTCCGGAAGTGTGAGTCCAGAACACGCCCCCACCGGTGGCACTGAGCAGGGGTTCGAGCTTGGTGTTCGTAGCCGTCACCTCGCTCATCTCGCGCACATCCTCGACGCCGGCATGGGCGATGGCGGACAGCTCACCCTGGGTCACCTTGTAAAGCCCTGGATGCTCGACATCCTCGCTCGTCCGGAAAAGGCCAGGCGCGATCTTTTCCAGCGTCACCTCGTGTGTCTTGCCTTGCGGTGAACGCACGGTGACGGGCGGCACGGTCTCAGCCATGGTGCGCCGCTCGATCGTCAGCTTGAGGCCACGCGCATGCGCCAACAGGCGTTCTTCTTCGAGATCCGGCTCCTTCATCAGCCAGTGGGCCAAGCGCCGCAGGAGATCGGTATGTGGTCCCCCGCCATCATAGCCACGGGCCCACAGCCAGGCTTGATCGGATGTCAACAGCGCCACGCGGCCATTGCCCTTGCGATCGAGAATGAGAAGGGGGGCATCCTCGGCACCCTTCATGATGACCGTCCCGTGTTCGGGCTTTACCTCGACCTGGCGGAACCAGCGGCCCCAGGAGGGCTTCGCATTGGGATCGGCGGATGCAACTTCGTTTGCCGCGCCCGGCAGACCGCGCGTCACGGGATGCTTCAACCCGTCGGCGGTGATCATTGCCTTGAAGGGTTCTTCGATGACGCGCCCGGTCGGAACGGCGGGCAGGACGGATGCCAGCGGTGTGCGCTGCAGGCTGTAGCGGCCGGCGTAATCATCGCCGGCGGCCAGCAGCAGGGCGCCGCCATGCTCTTCGACGTATCGGGCGATGTTGTCGTAATAGATCATCTGCAGGATGCCGCGATGCTGATAGCGGTCGAAGATGATCAAGTCGAAATCCTTGATCTTCTCGGAGAACAATTCGCGGGTGGGGAACGCGATCAGCGAGAGCTGGTTGATTGGCGTGCCATCCTGCTTCTCGGGTGGGCGCAAAATGGTGAAGTGAACGAGGTCGACGGCCGCGTCGGATTTGAGCAGGTTGCGCCAGGTGCGTTCCCCGGCGTGCGGTTCGCCCGAGACGAGCAGGACGCGCAGGTTCTCGCGCACGCCTTCCGCGGCAACGACGATACGGTTGTTGGCCGGCGTCAATTCTCCCTTGGCGGTTTCCAGTTCCATTTCGAGGATGTTCTGTCCGGCATGCGGGAACGGCATGTCGATCTTGGTCTTGCGGCCGATGATGGTCCGGATCGTTTCGTCGGGTTGACCCTCGCGGCGGATGGTCAAGCTGACGGTTTCTCCGGCGCGTCCTGTCTTGCCTGTTTCGCGCACTGCGAACTCGATCTCGCGCGACTGGCCGACGATGCCGTAGCGCGGCGCCTGCAGGACCTCGATGCGGCGGTCGAACTCGTCGGGCTCGCCGGTCAGCAGAGCATGGACCGGTGCATCAAAGCCCAGGCTTGCGGCATCGGCGGGAATATCGTGCACCTGACCGTCGGTAATCATAATGACGCCGGCAAGACGGTCGGGCGGGGTATTGGCAAGCGCACGGTTGAGTTCGCTAAAGAGCTGTGTACCCGAGGCAGCCCCATCAACGGGGCGTGCGGCGGTGAACCACTTGACTTCCAGATTTTTGATGCCCTTGAGCTTGCTTTCGAGGTCGGCGCGGATCGCTTGGGCCTGCGCGGGCCGCTCGGCAAGTGTTTGCGAGGTGCTTTCGTCAATCATAACCAGCGCGATGTTGGCGAGGCTCTCGCGTTCCTCCTCGCGCAATGTGGGGTTGGCAAGGGCGGCCAGCAATGCGGCGATGGCAAGCGCGCGCAAGAAGGCGCCGCGCGAACGGCGCCATAACAGCAGCGCAACAAGCGCCAGCGCGAAGATGATCGCCACGATGAAGAACGTGCCGGGCAGGAAGGGGGCAAAGTCGATCGACCAGTTGCTCATTGTTCCCCCCTCATTGCCCAAGCCGCTCAAGCAGAGCGGGCACATGTACCTGATCGGCCTTGTAGTTGCCTGTCAGGGCGTGGATGACGAGGTTGACGCCGACGCGGAAAGCCATCTCGCGCTGACCTTCGCCACCGGGAACCGTCGGGTAGAGCGGGCGGCCGCGTTCATCAAGCGCCCAGGCGGAGGCCAGATCGTTGGAGGTGATGACGATGGAGGTAACGCCGTCGGCGCGGCGGGCCTGGCGGCCTTGGTTGGCCGTTTCGGGTGTCGTTGCTTCAACCCACATGGTGCCGCCGTCCCAGCGGCCGGGAAACGAGCGCAGGAGGTAGAAGGACTTGGTGAGCACATGACCTTCGGGTACGGGCTCCAGCCGGGGCAAGTCGAGGCCGTGCAGGATGTGTTGCAACGGTGTGTCGCGGTCTGCGCCCATGAGGCTCGCCGGGCGGCCGGTCCCGTAATCGCGCGTATCGAATACGATCATGCCGCCTTGCTTCATGTAGGCGTCGATCTTGTTCAGCGTCGCCTCGGGCAGCGGATCGGCGTTTTGCAGCACCGGCCAGTAGAGTACCGGATAGAAGGCGATCTCATCGTCGGTAATGTTGACGGGAAGCGGTGTGCCAGGGGTGACGGCGGTGCGCGCTTCCAACACGCGCGACAGACCGGTGAGGCCGATGCGGCTCGTCTCGTCGGTGGCAGCATCGCCGGTCAGCACATACCCGAGCGTGACCTTGCTCGTAGCCTTGAGGGCGATGGCG
>JAXGRZ010000080.1:0-11016 GCA_040765305.1 Hyphomicrobiaceae bacterium
CGACCCTTCGGGCAGGCTGGGTTTGCTTGCCTGGTGCGTTGCGCTCACTTGAAAATCAACCAGATTTCCGGCGATCGCGCGCCTGCCAGACAACCAAACCCAACCTGTCTTGGACCCATTGCTATTGAGGCCGGACCCTAGTTCCTTGGTTTAGCGTATTTTCTTCGATGAACCGGTTTCCACTTCACCGGAAAATGCTCTAGAACACGGCTGGCTGGCAGGATCTGCCAGGACGTCATTGCAAGGGACACCGACAGGGCATGTTCAAGAAGATCTTGATTGCAAACCGTGGCGAAATCGCGTGCCGTGTCATCAAGACGGCGCACCGCATGGGCATCAAGACGGTGGCCGTCTATTCCGACGCCGATCGTGATGCGCTGCATGTCGAGATGGCCGATGAGGCTGTCCACATCGGCCCGCCGGCGGCTGCACAATCCTATCTGTTGATCGACAAGATCATTGCGGCTTGTAAGGCAACCGGCGCCGAGGCGGTGCATCCCGGCTACGGTTTCCTGTCCGAGCGCGAGGCATTTCCCATAGAGCTCGCCAAAGAAGGCATCGTCTTCATCGGTCCCAACCCCAAGGCGATTGCTGCCATGGGCGACAAGATCGAGTCCAAGAAGGCGGCGGCCTCGGCCAAGGTCTCCACTGTGCCCGGCTATCTGGGTGAGATCGGTGATCCCAAGCAGGCCGTCAAGATTGCCGGCGAGATCGGCTATCCGGTCATGATCAAGGCCTCCGCCGGCGGCGGCGGCAAGGGCATGCGCATCGCCTATGATGCCAAGGAATGCGAAGAGGGCTTCCAACTGGCGCGCTCGGAGGCCAAGTCCTCGTTCGGGGATGACCGCGTTTTCATCGAGAAGTTCATCGAAAATCCGCGCCACATCGAAATCCAGGTGCTGGGCGATAAGCACGGCAACATCATCTATCTGGGCGAACGCGAGTGCTCGATCCAGCGCCGCAACCAGAAAGTCATCGAGGAGGCGCCGTCCCCGCTGCTCGATGCGGCGACCCGCAAGGCGATGGGCGAGCAGTCCGTGGCGCTGGCCAGGGCTGTTGGCTACGACAGCGCCGGCACCGTCGAGTTCGTCGCAGGGCAAGACAAGAGTTTCTACTTTCTTGAGATGAACACCCGCCTCCAGGTGGAGCATCCGGTCACCGAACTGATCACCGGCATCGATCTTGTCGAGCAGATGATCCGCGTTGCCGCGGGCGAGAAACTGTCGATCGCGCAAAAGGACGTCAAGCTCAACGGCTGGGCGGTCGAAAGCCGTATCTATGCGGAAGATCCCTATCGCAGCTTCCTGCCCTCAATCGGCCGACTGGTGCGCTATCGCCCGCCCCATGAAGGCTCAACCGCCGATGGCCTTACCGTGCGCAACGATACCGGTGTGTTTGAGGGGGGCGAGATCTCCATGTACTACGACCCCATGATCGCCAAGCTCGTCACCCATGCGCCATCGCGCGAGCAGGCGATCGACGTACAGGCAACCGCCCTTGATGCATTCTATATTGATGGCATTAGGCACAATATTCCCTTCCTGACGGCGCTGATGCAGCATCCGCGCTGGCGCAAGGGCGAGCTGTCGACCGGCTTCATCAAGGAGGAGTTCCCCGACGGCTTCAAGCCGCGTGCCCCCGAGGGCGAGGAATTGAAAGTCCTTGCTGCCGTTGCCGCCGCGATCGATCACCAAAACAACATCCGCCGCCGCGAAATCACGCACCAGATGGATGGCCGGCCGGTCCAGTTCTCCAATCGCCGCGTCGTCGTCTTGGACAAGACGGTTCAGCATGTGCTGGTGGAAGGCGGTTTGGACACGCCGATCAAGGTGACGATGCTCGATGATGCGGGCAAGATCGCAGATACGCTTGAACTGGCCTCGCGCTGGTGGCCGGGCGAGGTCGTCTGGGCCGGCGTCGTGCGCGATCAGGACGTCTGCGTCCAAGTGCGCCCGATCCTCAATGGCTATGACCTGTCCTTCCGCGGCATCCATGTGCCCGCGCGCGTCTACACCATGCGCGAGGCGGAGTTTGCCCGCCTGATGCCCGAGAAGATCGCCGCGGACATGTCGAAGTATCTGCTTTGTCCGATGCCGGGTCTCATCAAGGCGATCAATGTGGACAATGGCGATGAGGTCAAAGCCGGCGATCCGCTGGCCATCGTCGAGGCAATGAAGATGGAGAACATTCTGCGCGCCGAGCGCGATGGCAAGGTCAAGAAGATTGCCGCCAAGGTTGGCGACAGCTTGGCTGTCGATGCGATCATCATCGAATTTGAATAAAAGAAAAGGGAGGGACCGGAGCCGCTGTGCCCCGATCCTCAGCTCTCCTTCACATGGACGAGCCCCTCCAATGCCGTGCGCGCAGGCTGCATATTCGCGCGCGCCGAAGATTTTGAACCATGTTTCACAGCGATCGGCGGCCACGTTGGCGATGTACACCTCGCCGCCACGTTGATCATCGCCGGCCTCGTGGACACCCGCATGAAGATCGAGATCGAAGGCCGGTGCGGCTCGTGAGCGATAACAGATAAGGTCTTTTCCGCCTCAAGCGGAAACGATCTAAGCGAATTTCTCTGAATGTTTGCGTAGACCGGCGAGGATCGGCTCGAAAGCTTCGTCATCGCGTGCTTCTGGATAAACCATATAGACTGGATAAACGAACTTGCGCGTGCGCGCTGGTCGCCGCAATCGCCCGCGTGCGATCAGCTTTGAGACAAGTCGCTCGGGAAAATAGCCGGTTGCACCGTTCTCCAGCAGGTATTCAAGCCCCATCGAGCCGATATCAAGGTTGAGCCCGGGGTTCATCAGTCGTGGATAAGCGGCGGCATGATCCTGACGGAAGTCACGGCCCCAATCGATGAAGACATAGTCGGCTGAGCTGCGCCGCATCGGTCCGCGCTGGCTCGTCACCATTACAAATTCTTCGTCAAACAGGTGCTCAATCGTCAGTCCTGGAGGTTGCACCGGGCGATACATCACCGCGATGTCGAGCGTTCCTTCGACCAGACGCTGCGTGAGATCCTGCGACAAACCGGCACTCGCAGAAACAGCAATGTCAGCGATGTTTCCTCGCAGCCATGAGATCCATTTCAACAAGAAGCCGTCCCACAGGCTGATCGGAGCACCGACCGAGAGATGATCGCGATGCTGATCGGAAAGGCTGACTTCGAGCTGTGCATGCTGCCAAACGCGCACAAGCGCCAGTGCATGTTTTTGGAATTGTTGCCCCGCGCCAGTCAGCTCTGCGCCTGTTTTTGATCGTTCAAACAAAGGTCTACCGAGCAGTTCCTCAAGGCCTTTGATGCGCGCAGACACTGTTGATTGCGTCACGTTCATTCTGCGCGCAGCCTCGATGAAGCTGCCCGTTTCTGCCACCATGAGGAATGTTCGTGCGAGTGCGATGTCCATGTCGAGCGCTACCGTAAGCGTGCTACATCAATGCATGCTTCAACACATCTATCGAAACCTTCGATAGGACGCAGCAGAAAAATCTGTTTGCCGCAAAGCGCTTTTATCATCACAGTTATCATGACTCGACGTGTGTCGAGTACATCGCCCGTGGATGTCGAATGACTGAAGTCACGACGATGAGGGCATCACAAGCAAGGGAATGTTTCAATGAAAGCCAAGACTGCAAAGAAGGCGGCGAAGAAGAAGCCCGCCAAGAAGGTCGCCGCCAAGCGCAAGGTTGCGGCAAAGAAGAAGCCGGTTGCCCGCAAGGCCGCCAGCGCCAAGAAGAAGGCGACCAAGAGGGTCGTGAAGAAGCCCGCCAAGAAGGTTGTCAAGAAGGCTGCCCGCAAGCCTGCCAAGAAGAAAGCGGCCAAGAAGCGCTAAACGAGTGACGCTCGTGTCCTGGAATGGTGCGCCTGTTGGTCTTGTGGGAATGTTCGCGGTCGTCGTGATCGCCCCACTCTTTCTTGCCACCGAAGGTTTAGCAGCGACGCTGACGAACCGCGATGCCAAGGAGCACACGCTCACGGTAATCTCCGGCAAGGATGGCGAGACCCGCCTTCTCAAGCGCAATGAGTCCTGGCGCGACTTCTGTACCGATGGATGTATTGTCCGCCTCGATGACCGGGAGAACACCACCTACGAGCTTGAGGGCTCGGATGTGGTGTCCATTGAGGATGGCGTCATCTATTATGATCGGGATGATATGGCGCCTTCGCCGCTGGGGCCGGGGACGGCACCCTCATGGCCGTCCGAGAAGTGACCACGCTGGCTCACTCAAGGGCATATGACGCAACGCTATTTTGAAACAGCCCGGCCTATGACAGGCCGGGCTGTTTTATTTCAGAATATATCTGTATCTCAAGGCTTTATGCGCCCTGGTTTTACCGCACCTGCGCCAGCGGATCGCCAATAGGCACGACAGGTCCAAGAACTTTTTCAAACGAACGTTTCAGCATCATATCAATCTCGGGCAGGCTCACCAGTTGGCCGAGATCGGCAAAGCTCGTCACGCCATGCTCTGCGATTCCGCACGCCACGATGCCGCTGAAGTGCTCCAGGTCAGGATCAACGTTGATGCTGAGGCCATGGAAGCTGACCCAGCGACGCAGCCTGATGCCGATCGCGGAGATCTTATCTTCAACACCCTCTCCCTTGGTTGGCCTGCGCACCCAAACACCGACCCGGTCATCGCGGATCTCACCCTTTATGTTGAACGCATCCAGAGTGTCGATAACGATCCCCTCCAGCGCATGAACAAAAGCGCGGACATCCCCGAAGCGCCGGCGCACGTCAAGCATGACGTAGACCACCCTCTGGCCCGGACCATGATAGGTGTATTGCCCGCCGCGTCCGGCGAGATGAACGGGAAAGCGGTTCGGCGCCAGCAGGTCTTCGGGTTTGGCGCTGGTGCCTGCCGTATAGAGGGCAGGGTGCTCGAGCAGCCAGATCAACTCGCCAGCCGCTCCATCGGCAATGGCCTCAGCACGCGCTTTCATGAAGGACAATGCCGTTTGATAGGCGACGGGGGTGTCGGAGATGGCCCAACCAATCGGTACCAGCGGTTGCAAAGCTCTATTTGTTGCAGCAGTGGAGTGGATCATTGGCCGCCCGGATGTTGTGAGCCCTGTTGCCTGGGATGAATGGCATCAAGCTTCCAGCGCAGGATTGAATAGGACTTTTGACCAAGCATGGTGGCGCGCGTGATATCATCAAGTCTTTCAGTCGTGGTCGCCTGATGCAGCTCACCTGTGGTGGAAGGTACCGCACACTCTACCATATGCGCACTGCAGCTTGTGGGCATGCGATCGCTCAAGCCTCTTATGCTCGATCGAAGCGTCACGAGGAACACGATCGATCCGGCCTCTGCGTACGCGTGAATTTGAGCCCTTATCGGTTTTATCGATGGGTGCCAGTGCAGCAGGCGCGGCGCCGTGGCCCATTGTCAAAGCCACGCCAACCCATGCGTTCGTGCCTGCCCGGGCAGGTGATCGTGGCCAATGAGGATCGCTCCTTGATTGGCGGGTTTTGACCCTTGCCATCGGCGCGCGGCTCTGTTACCTGAGCGGCCTTGCCCGGTCTTGGTTTGAGGGATCGGTTCGCCGGCAGGGAGCGTTTCATCCCATCGGTGCACACGAAAGCGGTCGTGGCGGAATTGGTAGACGCACTACCTTGAGGTGGTAGCGGGGCGACCCGTGGAGGTTCGAGTCCTCTCGACCGCACCAGTTTGATTTATAAGGTTTTTTCAAGATTCGGCTGCGGGCGGGTCTCGGTGTTCCGCCGGTCTTAATGGCGGGCCTGATCCGCCGGATGGGGCGGACTGTGTGCGCAACTTGCGGCCACGATCGGCAGATCCCGGCGTTTCTCAATCAGTCTATCGGCCTTGATGTGCGGGTATGGGAGCTGGAGCGTGCCCGTTGCTCGGGCATGTGTTCCAGCTTGCCGGTTGCCTCACCGCTTGAAGCCCCCCAGGATGGTGGTCTGCACGCTCCGTGATGATCCCGTTACCCCAGCAGCTTTGCTGAGCGAGCGCGGGCACCTTGTCGGGCGCAGCCCGCTTCCTGTGGATGCCACAAAATGCATTATAGTTCATTGTTTCAATTTGAGTTTTTTTGTTTCCTGGCAGGCCAGCTACCAACAGGTGAGGGCACCGTGAACCATTTCGCGCCGGGCTACGACAAAGGAGTGGATGCGGGGTGTCGGGTGAGGTCCACATGACCCCTTCAACCGATGACGCCGATCTGATCGG
Source organism: Hyphomicrobiaceae bacterium (assembly GCA_040765305.1). Classification (GTDB taxonomy): domain Bacteria; phylum Pseudomonadota; class Alphaproteobacteria; order Rhizobiales; family Hyphomicrobiaceae; genus JAEUMD01. The sequence goes on from JAXGRZ010000080.1 coordinate 6,202, forward strand.
TCGCATTGCCGGGCTCGACCAACTGGCACTGCGCACCTTGATCGCGCGCCATCAGGTGCGGCTGTTCCGCTTCCTCATGCGCCTTGTTCACGATGAGGCGCTGGCGGAGGATTTGGTCAATGAGGTGTTCATGGAGGTTTGGCGCACCGCTGGACGATACGAGGGCCGCTCACAAGTCTGCACATGGCTTTTGTCGATCGCCAGGAACCGTGCCATCTCGCGCCTGCGCAAGCGGCGCGAGATGGGTTGGGACGAAGATGCCGCCGCGAAGATCGCTGATGCGGAGGATGATCCTGAGGTCGCCGCCCAAAAGCAGGACAAGGCTGGTGCACTGCGTCGGTGCCTTAACGCACTTTCCAGCGAGCATCGCGAGATCCTCGATCTTGTCTATTACCAGGAGATGTCAGTGAGTGAGGTCGCCGAGATCGTTGGCATTCCGCAAAACACCGTGAAGACGCGCCTTTATTATGCGCGCAAGAAGCTGTCTGAGCTGATGCGCGCCAAGGGCATCGATCGAGGTTGGCCATGACTGAGGGCACGAGACAACTGAGCGAACGCGAAGAGATAGAAATGCTGGTGCCGTTCTATGTGACGGGGAGCATTTCTTCGCAAGATGCGGGGCGTGTCGAGTCTTACCTGAAGCGCAATCCTGACTTTGCCGAGCATATCGAGCTGGCCCGTGAGGAGCGCGCGGCGAGCGTGGCTGTCAATGAGGCGCTGGGCTTTCCGTCCGCACGCGCGAGTGACGCGATCTTTAAGGCGATTGCCGCTGAGCGGCCTTCCGCGATGGCGCGGGTAGGCGAGAAGCGCCGTGGGATACTGGCGGCGATCGGCGATTTCTTTACAGCGCCCACCCCAGGGGCCGTGCGCTATGCCGCATTGGCCGCCGTGGCGCTATTTCTCGTTCAGGCAGTGGTCCTTGGCAAGATGTTCACCGGTCCTGATGTTACCGATGGCTACCAGACCGCATCGGGCCCACAGACGACGGTGACGCCAGGTACGGTGGCTCTCGTCGCATTCGAGGACACTGCAAGCCTCGCCGAGATCGTGCGTCTCTTGCAAACCGCCGACGCCACGATCATCGAAGGGCCCCTGCAAGGTGGGCTCTTCAGGATCAGGTTTGCGCTGGGCAACGACGGTGCAGCTGGCGTGAAGCAGAAAATGGAAGCGCTCAAGGCCAAGACCGCGGTCATCAAGTCGCTGCTGCCCAGCCACTGACGCTCCCGGGCAACTCAGCCCGCGTGCAAATCCTGACGTGCAAAAAGAAACGCTGAACAAGATCGCTTTGAGACGGTTGATTGATCTCAGTCGAAAAAGGTGCGGTTGAGCCGCTCGCGCCGGATCTGTGCCGACCACGTGTCGCCACCCATGCCGCCCGGAGATGTCACCGCAGAATCCCGCCCCTCGTCCGCCTTATGCGCGGCATGCTCGCGATTTTGCAGGGACTTACTCTTGGACTTGGCGCCGACGGCGCTGTCACTCGACGACTTCGAGGGGGCCTCGGTTCCCGCCGTTGTTTTGCCGCTTACCTTCTTGTCGGATCTCTTGCTCATTGTCGAGCGATCGCGCGGGGCAGGCGCGACCATATCCACCTCGACCCCGCTCAGTGCAGATTGCGCGTTTTCACCCGACACTTTTTCGAGGCGCTCAGGTCCGATGGCACCATAGAATGGCAGCATGGCGGCCCTCGCGGCAGCCTGGCCCTGTGGCGGATCCTTCTTCGCCAGCACCGGCTGCAACTCTTCGGTGTATTGGGCCAGCGGTTTCACATTCGCGGTCGGCTGCATGTGGACGATGCGATAGCCGCGCTTCTTGAGTTCGCTGAGCAGCGTCGGCAAAGCCTTTGCGGTGGTCCGCTTGATGTCGTGGAACAACAGGATCCCACTCTTGCGCGATTCCAAGCGCGCCAGCGTCGTTGCGATCAGCTTTGCGGGATTGGAGGTGTAGCTGTCGTCGGAGACCACATCGACCGAGAACGATGCAATGCCCCGTTTTTGCAGGGCCGTCAGCATACTTGCGTTGTCGCTGAGCCCTGGGAAACGGAAAAACGGTGCGGCCCGACCACCACTGGCCAACGAGACGGCGGCCATGCCCTTCTCAATTTCGGCCATCGCAGCGTCATGGCCCAGACGCTTCAAATTGAGCGGGTGCGACCAGGTATGGCCACCAAGCGTGTGTCCCCGATCGACGATCTTGCGCAAAGTCGCAGGGTAGGTGATTGCCATTTTTCCGACAGCGAAGAACGTTGCCTTCGTGCAGAACCTATCCAGTGTATCGAGAATCGAGTTGGTGACCCACGGCATCGGACCGTCGTCAAACGTCAGCACGACTTCCTTTGGTTTGAGGAAGCTCTCTTCCTTGACCTGTGCGGTGATGGCGCCGAACAGCGGCCCCGCGCTGGCGTCGATCTCCACCACACGCGAAACGCCAAGACCACCGTCCTTGGCTGTGCATGTTCCAGGGCCCATCGTCTGCTCAGCGGCTTTGGCAGCCGGCGCGCCTGAGGTCGTGATCGTCACCACTGCCAACGTGGTCACGGCAAACCGCATGCCCTTGTTCCAGACCGCACTGCATTTCATGGCATCACGCCGCTCGCAATCCCTTTTGGGTTTGGCCCATACACCGCGTGCGGATCAAACCACCGTATGACATCAAAATCGGGCATTTCTGCCCCGTCTGCAAGGCGTTATGGATCGTTTGCCACATCCACTGGTGAACAGGGAGCGCTTTGCGAGCCCGTCATGCAACACCCAAAAACCAACGCCGCCGCAGTGTCGACACGGAAAGTATAAGTTATTTCAGTGTGATAGTATTATTGTCTGCCAGTTTGCTTGACAGCCCCAGCCCCAGCACCTGCCGCAATTGGCGGCAGGTGCCATTGGCCATCGATTATTGAATCGGGCCGAACATGAGATCGAACAGATTGGGTTCGGGACGCGGGCGCGGGGCTGGTTGGTTGGCAGCAGCACGCGAGGTACGTGATCGAGAGGTGCGCTGGGGCGTTGCGGCTGGCGCCGGCGTGGCCGAAGTTTCTGACTTGGCGCTTGCGTACTTGGCCTGCGATTCGGGCCGCGACACTGTCGCATCAGGAGGTGTACCGCCGGCTGCCATCGGCCAGACCATGGAGCGCGTCGTCAGCGGCTTGCGGGCCGCCGCCAGCTGGCTCTTGGCCAACAGTTTACCCGCCATTTCATCATATGAGGCAAGCGTTGCCGCCGTTGACTTGGGCACCAAGTGCACCACCCTGTACTTGCGCCGCTTCAACTCATCCAGCAGCTCCTTAAGGCTGGACGCGGTCACGCGCTGGATGTCGTGGAACAGGATGATTCCCTTGCCGCGGCTATCGAGTTGCGACAGCACGTTGTGGTGCATCTTTGAGCGCGAGCGTGAACGCCAGTCATAACTGTCGACATCGATCGAGATGATCGCCTGGTTGCGCTCTTCCAAATACCTGATCACCCGGCGCGGATCACTGAGGTAGGGAAACCGGAAGAATGGCGCGATCGGTTTGCCGAGTGCGGCAGTGATCGCGCTCAGCCCAAGTTCGAACTCGCGCTCCGCGCCACGTACCGACTGCCGCCCAAGGTTCTTGTGCGACCAAGTGTGCGAGGCGACCGTGTGGCCAAGCCAATCCACCTTGCGAACCAGCTCCGGGCTGGCAACCGCCATGCGCCCGACCATGAAAAAGGTTGCCTTGGTGCAATGGGCGGCGAGGGCTTCAAGTACGGCCGGCGTCGTCTGCGGTGATGGCCCATCATCGAAGGTGAGAACCACTTCGCCAGGCTCCAGGAAGTCGATGTCCTTGTATTGGACATGGCCAAGCCGCGGACCGTCCTTAGTGTCGATTTCAACGACCCGCTCCACACCGAGCGCGGTTTTCTCATCGCACGCAGCCAGTGCGGCTCCACCCATGAAGGGTGAGGCAAGCAGTGCCAGGGACGTGACCAAAGAAGCAGCGATGTGACCTGGCGTCATGATGGTTCCAGTCTGAAGTTTTGTCAGATGTGGGCGCCAGCTTGTTTGATAGCTGGGGATACGGCACCTGTCGACGTGCCAGTGAATGCAGGCATTCAGATAGCATTTCCTGGTTAAAGTTTGTTGGCTGCTCGACCGGACCCCCTCAGGGTGTTGCAAACCTGCCGCACTATGCGAAGGGTCCGTGGAATGTGCTAAGACGCGCATAATTCATCAAGTTCGTGTTCCGGGAATGGCAGGAAGGGGCTGGTTTTTTTGCCCCCCAACGGCAGGGCGCTGCGAATGTCCGACCAGCTCGAAGACGAGACCGAGATCGACCACGAAGGCGCGCGTGTCGCACTCGTGCGTGATGTTTCAGACGCCATCGAAGAGGGCGCGCGCGATCGCGTCCTTGAACTCGTTGCCGAGCTGAAGACCCCCGATCTTGCAGATCTGATTGAACTGCTCGACGCTGACGAGCGCGTCACGCTGATCGAAACACTCGGGCCGAAGTTTGATTTCGAGGTGTTTTCAGAACTCGACGAGACGGTTCGCGACCAGCTCTCCGAAGCGCTGCCCAACGAACTGTTGGCTGAGGCCGTCAAGGAACTGGATACTGACGACGCCGCCTATCTGCTCGAGAACCTCGAGGAATCCGACAAGCAGGAAATTCTGGCGCAGTTGCCGACCAGCGAGCGCGCAGCCCTGGAGCGCAACCTCGAGTATCCCGAGGAGACGGCCGGTCGCCTCATGCAGGCCGACTTCGTCGCCGTGGCGCCGTTCTGGAGCGTCGGTCAGGTGATCGACTATATGCGCGAGAGCGAGGATCTGCCTGATACCTTTTCCAACATCTTCGTTGTC
>JAXGRZ010000081.1:0-11016 GCA_040765305.1 Hyphomicrobiaceae bacterium
CCGAAGGGTCGCCAGACGAGGCGAAATATGCGGCGTGGTCTTCGCTTGAATATGCTCTGCATGTCCAGCGCTGCGTCCACTTGCCTCTTTCGCCTCGTCTGACGATCTTGCGGACCCATTGCTATTGAGGCCGGACCCTAGGGTGCGGACCCTCATAGCGGCCCGGCGGATTGATCCGCGACCGAATGGGTAGGCGCCAGATCATCCTTTCGGGGCTTTGCGAACAGGTCAAACGGGATTACAACGCGGCGCAACTTCAGCCGAACCCGGTACGGTGTGTGGTTCCCAAGGACAAGGGCGTGTGGAACCGTGCCGCGATCTTCACCAGTCCGAACAATACCGGTCCAAACAACGCAAAGAAAACGAGAAACGAAGGACGTGATCCCATGACCGCCATCATCGACATTATTGGCCGCGAAATCCTGGACAGCCGCGGCAATCCGACGGTTGAGGTCGACGTCGTGCTTGAGGATGGTGCATTCGGCCGCGCTGCCGTGCCCTCGGGCGCTTCGACGGGTGCGCATGAAGCGGTGGAATTGCGCGATGGTGACAAGGATCGCTATCTGGGCAAGGGCGTCACCAAAGCTGTCGATGCGGTCAATGGCGAGATTTACGATGCGCTGGCCGGCATGGATGCGGAGGATCAGCGTGGTATTGACGCCGCGATGATCGAACTTGACGGCACCAAGAACAAGGGCCGGCTCGGCGCCAACGCCATTTTGGGTGTGTCGCTGGCGGTGGCCAAGGCGGCAGCCGCGGCTTCCGGTTTGCAGCTTTATCGTTATGTTGGCGGGGCGGCGGCCCATGTTCTGCCCGTTCCGATGATGAACATCATCAACGGCGGCGCGCATGCGGACAATCCGATTGATATCCAGGAATTCATGATCATGCCGATCGGCGCGGACTCGTGCGCCGATGCAATCCGCATGGGTGCCGAAATTTTCCATCAGCTGAAGAAGAACCTGAAAGATGCGGGCCACAACACAGGCATTGGCGATGAGGGCGGGTTTGCGCCGGGCCTGAAGAGTGCGGATGAAGCCTTGTCGTTCATCATGCGCGCGATCTCCAAAGCCGGCTATCGTCCGGGCGATGATGTCGTGCTGGCGCTCGATTGCGCCTCGACCGAGTTTTTCAAAGACGGCAAGTACAACCTGGCAGGCGAAGGCAAGGTTCTCGATAGTGCCGGCATGGCGCAGTACCTGGCCAAGCTTGTCACCGACTATCCGATCATCTCCATCGAAGATGGTATGGCCGAGGATGACTGGGCCGGCTGGAAGGCGCTGACTGATCTCATCGGCGGCAAGTGCCAGCTGGTTGGCGATGATCTCTTCGTCACCAATACGGAGCGCTTGAGTGAGGGTATCGCCAAGGGCATTGCCAACTCGATTTTGGTGAAGGTCAATCAGATCGGAACGCTCTCGGAGACGCTCGATGCGGTCAACATGGCGCAGCGCGCGGGCTACACGGCGGTGATGTCGCATCGCTCGGGCGAGACGGAAGATTCCACCATCGCCGATCTTGCCGTCGCGACCAACTGCGGGCAGATCAAGACCGGCTCGCTGTCGCGTTCAGATCGCCTGGCGAAGTACAACCAGCTGATCCGCATCGAGGGTGAACTGGGTGATGTGGCGCGTTATGCGGGTCGCTCGATCCTGCGCGCTCCTGTTGGTGGCGCTTGAGGCCTAGATCTTTTCCGCTTGAGGCGGAAAAGATCTTATCTGTTATTGCTCACGAGCCGCACCGGCTTTCGGACTGGCTTGGCGCGGCGCATTGGCGCTTAGGCCGCAGTCGCGGCCGGAGCGCTTCCACCTCATCGTGAAGCCGACATCTAGAGCACCGATCCGATGGAATCGGATCGGTGCTCTAGCTCTTTGGTTTGGTCGCATTTTCTTCGACGAACCGGTATCCACTTCGTCGGAAAATGCTCTAGCTTTTGTCTTGAGCATGTTCTTCACGCTGAACCGCTGCCCACGTCAGCTCAACATGCTCTATCCTTTTCCGAACAAGGCGCGCATTGCCTTTGCTTCAAGCTTCCGGTCGCCTTTGACCACACTTTCGATTGAAGCATCGGGTGTGGGCAGCGCGATGTTGGCTTGTGACAGGGCTTCGATGAGTTCGGGCACGGTGCGCCCGGTCATGGGTGCAATATCCTTGATGGGTGCATTGGTGACGGCCTTCATTGCCATGATGTGGGGCGGGAAGCCATTTTTCGCGCCGGGCATTGAGGCAAAGGAGCCGAGCGTTACCACGATGGCGAGCGCGATAAGCGTGCGCCCAACAGGACTTGATACGAAGTAGCGTTTGAATGCCTGCCAGTTGGCGATTGCATGGGCGCCAACACCCGCCACCATGATCCAGCCCAGCCACTCGTGCGCCAGCTTGTTGAGGCCGATATCGAGGTGAAAGAACATCAAGATGCCGGTGACGCTCATGAGGAGGAAGGAACCGATCGTGATGGGGGTTGCCCAATCGCGCGAGATTTTCATTTGCAGTGCTCCTGCGTTTGTTGCGCACGCTCAAAAAACTGCCAGTGCGTGCGGATCGTTTCATCGGGATTACCGAGTGGTGCCCGTCATCTTGAACGGCGCATCCGGACAATTCCGTTGCTAATGAGACGAATTGGCGCACGCTGATCGCTGGTGCACCCGCGATCCAGCGACATAGGTCGCCAGCCGACGCTAACGTGAGCCGGCCGGTGTGGTCGCATGTATGATCGGCAACTGGGTGGAGCGTGCGGTCTCTCTCAGGCCATCGTGTTTACGCAATTGAACGAGAAAAACATCGGCGTGGGATGGTTGTCAGCTTTGCCAGGAGGTTTGACGTGGCACCATGGCGTGGGTGGGCGTGGATTGTTGCATTCGTGTTTATCGTCGCGGCGGTGCCGGTATCATTCTATCTGGGGGTTGGTGCCATGGTTGGATTGCTGGTGTTGCGCGGTCCGGCGGCTGGTGGCGGCGAAGGCAGCCAAGCAGATGCCTACACGGCCCTCCTGTTTGGAGGGCCACTGGGGGTTCTGATTGGTACGGGGTTGGTTGGCTGGTTCGCGTTGCGCTATTGCAATCGCTGGCCGTGGCCTGTCATCGGTCTTGTTTTTGCCGTGGTGGTGGTTGCGAGCGTATGGGCGATGCGTGAGATGGGTCCGGCATAATTTTTTTTGGATTTCACCAGGTTGCCGTGTTGGGCCGCGCACCACATTATTGCCGGATCAGCGCCGAGGCTCCGATGATGCCGGTCTTGGCGCCACTGATGCGCGAATAGGTGGTGCACATGTTACCCAATTCGCCCTTCTTTGCGAGGTAGGTTGCCCCCGTGCAGCCGGCTGTATTGCGGCAGACGGTCATGCACGATCTGGTTGAATCGGCCGCTGCCATCTTGATCTGCTCCCCTTCGAGGGAGGCGCTTTCGAAGACCTGGAAACCACGATCCGTGCGGGTGGGCTTTTGGCCGAGCAATTGTGGGGGCACGAGCGTCGCCAATGCGGGTGCTGGCGCCCCGCGCATACCGCTGCGCCAGTTCTTGTCTTCATGGCGCGCCTTCACCTTTGAGAACAGCGTGCATGTTCCCATGACGGGAATCTTGCGGCCATGCTGATAGCCGACGCAGCCTGTCTCAGTGGCGCACGTATTACGGCAGGCATCGGGGTTGGGCGCGCGGAAGGAGCGGATCTCGGTCCCTTCAAGGCGCACGTCCTCGACCTGCGCGAAGTCGGCAGCGCTGGCATTGGGATCGGGGGTAGGTGTGAGCGGGGGAATCCGCGCCGGTTGGTTCTTATCGATCGCCGCGATCTGGTCCGCGCGAGGTTGGGCCGCCTCGATCTCCTGCCTGATGCGCGCCAGCTCTTGGCTACGGCGTGATTGATCGACGCGCAAATCCAGCAACTCACGCCCGATGCGCACCCGTTCTTCGTGATCCTTTGCCTGTCCCTGCTGACGCATCAGGTCGAACAGCCTGCTGGTCTGGCGCCGGTCCTCTTCCTGCAGCGCTTCGGCGCGCCTCTTGAGCTCGTCGAGCCTGCTTGACGCTATCTTCGCCTCGCGTGTCTTGGCTTCTTCCTCGAGTTTGCGCAGGCGGGCCTGCAGCGCTGTCAGATCGTCGCTCGACGCAGATGGGGCGGCGGAGACGGTTCCTGCACGCGTTGGCGTATCTCCTGGTATGAAGTAGAAGTCGTGGGCGAGGGCAGAGTGATCCCAGGGTACCTGGCGACCATCTGTGGCGGCCACCACATCATTGCGCACCGCAATCATGGTGGCGTTGAGATTGCGGCCCTTGGTCTTCAGGTGCCTCTTCAGCGCGGTGGTGAAGGGGGAGTTGCGGCCTTTACCATCGAGGGCCACGTTGCCGGGCTGGGTCGCATACGCGATGAAGGTACCAAGGCCGGTGGCCGCGGCGGCCAGGCCGCGTCCGACGGCTGCTGAGCGTGTTCCCATCGAACGAGCCAAATTGCGCGCCAGCGGATTATCGCGGCAGGCGTCGAGGATCACGATCGTGGTCTTGCCCTCGCGGTCGATTTCCATCTGGCGCATGATGAAATCAAGGCTCACCGCCTCGAACTGAAGGTCGCGTTCGTTGCGCAGCGTGGCGTCGATGGGAACGAGATAGTTCTGGGCTCCGACCTGCAACCCGTGGCCGGCATAAAAGAACAAAGCCACGTCCGCGTTCGAAAGCTTGTCGGCAAATGATCGAAGAGCGCTATCCAGGCTGCTCTTGTCGGCATCGGTTGCCTCTACGACATCAAAGCCGATTGCCTTGAGGGCTGCGGTCATGTCGTGTGCGTCGTTGAGCGGATTTGTGAGAGCTGTGGTGTGAGCATAACTGGCATTGCCGACGACCAGCGCCACGCGTGTTTCGGCTGATGCCTGGCAGATGCCTGCAGCCAAGGTCCAGACGCTCAACAGCAAAGCGCACAAACGCAGCATGTCCAATCCTTTTGAATGTCTCCAGTCTGGATGCTGGAGCGCTTTGGTTTGTCGACTTTTGGGCGACGAACCGGTGCCCAGGTTGTTGCCAGATGCCTTCGTGCCGGCCTTCTGCGAAAGCGGATCGTAGGCGATCGGTGGCAGGCTGGCCAGATGCGTTGCCGCAACAACGAATCAAGTTGTGGCCCGTTTGAAAAAAATAATAGCGCGATCTGACGAAAATCGAACGCAGCTTTACCGAGCTTTAAGAGGGATGGCCTAGAAAGGGTCCTGTTCCCAGTCGAACAATTGTTGAAAACAGTGCTGCGTAAATCACCAAATCATGAAAGGCCCGCAGGGCCGAGGCGGATCCTCGTTGTGCTTACCTGCCTCGTGTTGACCTGTACGTTCGCCTATCATGCAATCTACGGCCGACACGGCCTCGAGACCCGCTCAAGACTGATTTCCCGCTCCGCAGGTTTGGAGTTCGAGATCAGAGGGCTCGAGGCCGTGCGCGCCAGACTAAAGCGCGACGTGGCGCTGCTCGCCTCCGAGCCGCCAGACGCCGACCTTGTCGAAGAGATCGCGCGCGATGTGCTCGGCTTTGTCCACCCCCAAGATCACATCGACACACGCGGCTCCTTCATTCGTTGATCTTCTCCATTATTTTCCGCGAGCGGCCGGCATCATGGCCCCGTCTGCGCGTGCGTGGTGGCGGTATCGTGATCAGACGTGGGCGCGGTAAGTCCTTGTTTCAAAGCATTTCATTGCTCAAATGCGGGGCCTTCCTTGCGTGTCATGTATCAGCCAACGTGCGGTGTGCTCGCGGTGATTTGATCAGGGGTTGTGTGTGGCTGATTTCACTGGCAGTCGTGACGGCGTAATCAGTTCGCGATAGGGTCTGTCCAACTCGGCCTCACGGCAATCCGACAACGTCCGACTGGAATCCCATGCCAGATACGATCCGTGCCACGCGCTCTGCCCCGACGCCGCCGCCGCGACCGGCGGGCGTGCTTGATTTCACGCCAGACGAAGAGCGCGCCGCTTATCAGATGATGCTTTTGATCCGCCGTTTCGAGGAAAAGGCAGGGCAGCTCTACGGCATGGGGCAGATCGGTGGATTCTGCCATCTCTACATCGGTCAGGAAGCCGTGGTGAGCGGCCTGCAGATGGCCGCCAAGGCGGGCGATCAGGTCATCACCGCCTACCGCGATCACGGTCACATGCTGGCGGCCGGCATGGAGGCGCGCGGGGTGATGGCCGAACTGCTTGGCCGCCGTTCGGGCTACTCGAAGGGCAAGGGCGGCTCGATGCATATGTTCTCGAAAGCCGCTAATTTCTTCGGTGGGCACGGGATTGTCGGCGCTTCGGTGCCATTGGGTGCCGGACTGGCTTTTGCCAACAAGTATCGCGGCAACAATCTGGTGACGTGGTGCTACTTCGGCGATGGCGCGGCCAACCAGGGGCAGGTCTACGAAGCCTTCAATATGGCGGAGCTGTGGCAGCTGCCGGTGGTCTTCGTGATTGAGAACAACAAGTATGCGATGGGCACGGCGATCGAGCGGTCCTCGGCGACGACTGACCTGTCCCAGCGTGGGCGCTCGTTCGCGATACCGGGCTGGCAGGTCGATGGCATGGATGTGCGGGCTGTCCATGATGCGGGAAAGCGCGCCGGCGAGTGGACGCGTGCCGGCAACGGTCCGTTCATTCTGGAAATGCTGACCTACCGCTATCGCGGTCACTCGATGTCGGACCCAGCAAGATATCGGACAAAAGACGAAGTGAAGAACATGCGCGAGCACCACGATCCGATTGCGCAGGTGCGTGCGCGCATGCTCGAGGCTGGAGACTGCGAAGAGGAACTTCGTGATGTCGATCGCAAGGTGCGCGCCATCGTCAACGATGCTGCCGCCTTTGCACAGGAGGACAGTGAACCTGATCCTGCCGAACTTTATCGTGACGTCGTGGTGATGGATTAGCCATGCTTGTGAGAAAGGCTGGTTCGCGTTCGGGACGAAGTGCAATGAGCCCGAAAAGACGCTGCTGCAGCATCATGCAACCCGATCTGCGCCGACATCCTGACCCGCGCCGACATGGAGCGCTCCGCCGATGACTGACACGAGAGATATCTTGATGCCGATGTTGTCGCCGACCATGGACACCGGCACACTTGCCAAGTGGCTGGTCGCCGAAGGGGACCGGGTGAATGCTGGTGACGTCATCGCCGAGATTGAGACCGACAAGGCAACGATGGAAGTGGAGGCAAATGAGGATGGCACCATCGCGTCGATCCTCGTGCCAGCCCAAACCGAGGGCGTGAAGGTTAATACGCCGATTGCGCGGATGCGTGTTGGCGATGACGCTGGTAGTCCGTCAATACATAGCGAAGCAGAAGCGGTCGGTCATGAAGGCGTTCCAAGTGAGCATAGTGCGTCACCAGAACACGCTGTACGTCATCTGCCGCACGTCACACTCGCAGACATCCCGCGACGGGGCGCGCAACCGAGAGCCGATGTGGGGATGAACCCTGATGCTGCTGGCCTCGCCCAACCCCAACCCCAACCTCAGGCCCAGGTCGGTGCTCTCGAAATGGTGACACAGACCATGCGCGAAGCTCTCCGCGATGCCATGGCCGAGGAGATGCGTCGCGATGGAGACGTGTTTTTGATTGGTGAGGAGGTTGGCCTTTACGAAGGCGCCTACAAAGTCAGCGTAGGGCTTCTTGAGGAGTTTGGGCCACGTCGCATCATCGATACGCCGATCACCGAACAGGCCTTCGCTGGCATTGGTGTGGGTGCGGCGTTCTCAGGTCTGAAGCCAATAGTTGAGTTCATGACCTGGAATTTTGCTATGCAGGCGATCGACCAAATCGTCAACTCTGCTGCCAAATCGCACTACATGTCGGGTGGTCAGATTGCAGTGCCCATCGTGTTCAGAGGCGTCAACGGTGCAGGTGGCCGGCTCGCGGCACAGCATTCGCAGTGCTACTCGGCATGGTATGCGCATGTGCCGGGTCTCAAGGTGGTGGTGCCATCTAATCCATCGGATGCGAAGGGCCTGCTCAAAGCGTCAATCCGTGATCGCGGGCCTGTGTTGGTTCTGGAAAATGAACTTCTTTACGGGGTTACAGGAGATGTGCCGAAGGGTGATGATCACGTCGTCGAGATCGGCCGGGCCTGCGTCTCGCGGGCAGGTCATGATGTGACCATCGTATCGTATGGACGCGGTGTGGTGCATGCGCTTGATGCGGCAGCAACGCTGGCCGAGGAGGGGATCGAGGCAGAGGTGATCGATCTGAGATCACTGCGCCCTTTGGATATGGACACTGTGATTGCCTCGGTGCGCCGGACCCATCGACTTGTGAGCGTGGAGGAATCCTGGCCGGTGTGTTCGGTGGGCTCAGAGATCTGTGCACGGGTTGCGATCGAAGCATTCGACGAACTCGATGCCCCACCCGAGAAGGTTTCGGGCGCCGATGTGCCCATGCCCTATGCCGCCAACCTCGAAGCGCTGGCGCTGCCCAATGCGGAGGCTGTGGCGCGCGCGGTGCGGCGTGCGTGCCAAGGCGCGCTTTAAGGATGTCGACCGACAGGAAGTGCCACGTTTGCCAAAAAGGTTGCCACCTGGTCGCCAGGACAGATGATCTTGTGTATCAGTTGTTGGCGTGGACGCCTGGGGGACTGGGAACGGTGGGGCTGGGAACGGCGGAGCTGTTGGCGCATGGGTGCCCTAATCGGGACAAAGATGAGGTGGAAGGCCACACGACATGGACGAAAAGGACTTCGAGGTCCCAGAAGAACTGGAGCTTCCCGACGGTGTCCACGATGCCGAAATGGCGATGGAGGTTCTCAGGGCGTGGATTGCCGATGGTGGTTTGCACGTGATCTTCAATCCGGAAACCTTTTCGCATGATGTGTCTGAATGGGGTCGTCTTCTGGGTGACATCGCCCAGCACATTGCCCATGCGGTCGAACTTGACGGGCAGATGAGCCACGACGAGGCGCTGGCTGCGATGATGGACGCGTTCCAGCGCGGCGCAGGCAGTATCGATCCTGACAAGATGAACGGCCGCATCAAGGGGCGCGTTGAGCATTGATGGTTGAGCGATGTGGCGTGCGGATGGGGAAGCTCACGTATGAGTGAAGCAGAAATCCTGCAGAGCATGTTCGATGCCATCGATGCTGTTCTGGTTGTCTTCTCGACGTTTTTTGCCATCGTATCAGGATACGTCGCCGCGCTGTTCTTTTTCCTCGCGCGTGCGCCACTTCTTTTAAGAATGATTGCGTTCTTTCTGCTCTCGATCGGCCTTGTCTTTCTGGGCGGTACGGCGGCTGTTGTGCAGACACTGCAGAACGGCCTGTTTGGAGCGTGGGAGCGGCTGGAGCGACCGATCATATCGCTTCAGGACTTGCGTAATCCGGTCCCCGACATGCGCGTTGCGGGCCTGTCACAACAAGAACTGGGTGTTGCAATTGGCTGGGGTGTGGCGCTTACCGTATATGTAGCGCTGTTCTATTTGACGTTCCTTTATCACTGGCCCGATGAAATTGCTCGACGCCGGTGAAAGCGTGCTGCTCATGTGATGATCGATTGATAGGCGCTGGCGCTTCAGGTCTTTGGATGGTGGCATGTTCCTCGACGAACCGGTTTCGACTTTGTCGAGACTTTCTCCGGGAGCCGTGAAAGCGCATGGCGATTGAAATCCTAATGCCGGCGATGTCGGCGAAGATCCGTGTCGGAAGGCTGTCGCGATGGCTGGTTGCGCCGGGCGATATGGTGAGTCAGGGAGATGTGCTGGCGGAAATCGAAACAGAGACTGCAACCATGGAGGTTGAGGCAGTCGACAGCGGACGCATTGTGCAAATCCTCATACCATCAGGGAGCGATGCAGTCGCTGCGGATACGCCCATTGCGCTGATAGATCCGGGAAGTTCGGCTGATCGCCATGTCAGGCATGGTGTGCGCTCCGCACCAGTACGTGAATTTGGCTACTTGCAGGTGCACGCCAGGGCGCGTGGGCAGACCCGTGTCAAGGCGTCGCCCCTGGCGCGCCGGCGCGCCCGCGCGCTGGGAGTTGCGCTCGATGCCTTGCGGGGCAGTGGTCCTGGTGGCCGGATTATCGCACGGGATGTTGACGTCTATGACCATGACGGCGAAAGCAATGGCGATGGAATAGCGGCAACAGGTGTTACCCGCCATGTGCATGAGACGATCGCGCCTGCCAGTCAGGCCGATGACAGCGAGCACCCGGAACGGCGCCAGCTCGCTCATGTCGGCGCATCCGTGCCGGCTATGCCAGGTATGGCCGGCGTCGTTGATGACATGGCGCTGGCGCGGCAGGCCTACGCACCGGGCAGCTACATTGTGCGTCCACACGATCCGCGCCGGCATGCATTTGTCGATCGTCTGGAAATGGCACATGCCTATGTGCCGCAACTGACCTTACATACCGAAGTGCGGTTCGATGAATTAGAACGTGCGCTCGGGCGCATGAACACGGGCTATCCCATGTCCGGCCATCGGGCGCCCGTACTCAGTATCAGCGATGTCCTAGTGAAGGCGATGGGGCTGGCGTTGCGTCAGGTGCCCGAAGCCAATGTCAGCTACACCCATGCGGCCATGCTGCATCACGGTGCGGTGGACGTTGCGGTTGCTCTGCTGGGCGATGATGCGGCGCACGTCGATCAGCAACATTCCCGCAGTGACTTCGGTTTTTTCGCACCACTCATTGTTCATGCGGATCTCAAGTCGTTGTCGGAAATTTCGCAGGAGATACTGGCTCTGCGCGAAATGGCGGCTCGGGGCGATCTTGACGGGATGGCCATGGGGGGAGGCGTGTCGACCATCATCGATCTCAACCAATCGGTGGTCAGCGGATGCGATACACTCGTCACGCCGCCGCAATCCTCGGTGCTGGTGATGGGGGCGGCGGAGGCGAAGGCGGTCGTCGTCGATGGCGCGCTGGGTATTCAAAGATGTGCGCGCATGTCGCTTTGCGTCGATCAACGAGCCATTGATGCGCGGGTCGCGATGCAGCTGCTGGCGATCATCAAGGCCTTTGTTGAGGACCCGATGCGTATGCTGGTGTGATCGTCAGGCATTTTTCCGGTACGGTATTAGC
>JAXGRZ010000082.1:0-10937 GCA_040765305.1 Hyphomicrobiaceae bacterium
CCATGTCAAATGCGAGTCACGAATGGGTTATGCCAGCAGATCCGTTAACGAGATCATCACAACGCATTAAACGGGGCTTAGCTTTGCATGGCGTAAAACACGAACGGCCGCCATTGCTGGCGGCCGCGCGCTCTGGGCCTCAAAGACCCAATTTTGAACACCACGTCCCTCAAGCAGCGAGATTGCGCAGCACGTAGTGCAAAATGCCGCCGTTGCGGAAGTATTCGATCTCGTCGAGCGTATCGATCCGGCACAGGATCGGCACATCCTTCTTCGCGCCGTCAGCGAACGTGATTTCCGCCGTCATCTTCTGGCGCGGCTTGACGTTGCCGAGCCCGCGGATGGTAACGGTCTCGTTGCCCTTCAGCCCGAGCGTCTGCCAGGACATGCCATCCTCGAACACGAACGGGACGACACCCATGCCGACCAGATTGGAGCGGTGGATGCGCTCGAACGATTGTGCAATCACCGCCTTGACACCCAGCAGGTTGGTGCCCTTGGCCGCCCAGTCGCGCGACGAGCCATTGCCGTATTCAACGCCCGCAAACACGACGAGCGGCACGCCGTCGCGCTCGTAACGCATCGCCGCGTCATAGATCGGCACGTTTTCACCCGAAGGATAGTGGACGGTGTTGCCACCCTCCTTCACGTTGCCGTTCGCATCGACGTTCATGAAGTTCTTGATGCGGATGTTGGCGAACGTGCCGCGCATCATGACTTCATGGTTGCCACGCCGCGTGCCGTACTGGTTGAAGTCGGCCGGGTTGACGCCGTTGTCGAGCAGATACTTGCCAGCAGGGCTCGCCGCCTTGATCGAGCCGGCCGGCGAGATGTGATCGGTGGTGATCTTGTCGCCGAACAGACCAAGGACACGCGCGCTCACGATGTCGGACGGCGCCGCGGGCGTTTTCTTCATGCCGCGGAAGTAGGGCGGGTTCTGCACGTAGGTCGAGGTATCATCCCAACCGTAGGTCTGACCGGTGGAGGTCTTGATGCCCTGCCAGTTGACGTCACCCTTGAACACATCCGCGTAGCGCTCTTCGAACATGCCGCGCGTAATGTTCTGGGTGATGAACTGATGGATCTCCTGGCTCGTCGGCCAGATGTCCTTGAGGTAGACCGGCTGGCCATCCGAACCCATGCCAAGCGGCTCGCTCGTCAGGTCGCGATTGACGCTGCCCGCCAGGGCGTAGGCGACGACCAGCGGCGGCGAGGCCAGATAGTTCGCCTGCACGTCGGGGCTGACGCGGCCTTCGAAGTTGCGGTTGCCCGAAAGCACGGCGGCCGCAACAATGCCATTGTCGTTGATCGCCTTGGAAATCTCTGCCGGCAACGGACCGGAATTGCCAATGCAGGTGGTGCAGCCGAAGCCAACGAGGTTGAAGCCGATCTTGTCGAGGTAGGGCTGCAACCCGGATTTCTCCAGGTAGGCCGCGACAACCTGCGACCCAGGCGCCAGCGACGTCTTGACCCACGGCTTCGACGTCAGACCCTTATTGGCGGCGTTGCGGGCGAGCAGGCCCGCCGCGATCAGCACGCTCGGGTTCGACGTGTTGGTGCAGCTGGTGATCGCAGCGATGACCACGTCGCCATTGCGGATCTCGAAGTCACGGCCGTTGACCGGCACCTTTTTGTCAAGCTCGCCCGGCTTTTTGTATTCGTCGGCCAGCGCGGTGGCAAAGCCCGGCTTGATGTCGGGCAGTGCGATGCGCCCTTCAGGACGCTTCGGTCCGGCCATCGAGGGAACCACGTCGTCCAGTTTGAGCGACAGCGTGTCGGTGAACACCGGATCGGGCGATCCGCTCTGCCGCCACAGGCCCTGCGCCTTGGTATAGGCTTGCGCCAGTGCGATGCGATCCGAAGCCCGCCCCGACAGCGTCAGATAGTTGATGGTCTCGCCGTCGACGGGGAAGAACCCGCAGGTGGCGCCATATTCGGGCGCCATGTTGGCGATTGTCGCACGATCGGCGAGCGTCATGTTGTCGAGGCCCGGACCGTAGAACTCGACGAACTTGCCGACGACGCCCTTCTTGCGCAGCATCTGCGTGACGGTGAGTACGAGGTCGGTGGCGGTGACGCCTTCCTTGAGCTTGCCTTCGAGACGAAAGCCGATCACTTCGGGGATGAGCATCGATTGCGGCTGGCCGAGCATGGCCGCCTCAGCTTCGATGCCGCCGACGCCCCAGCCGAGCACCGCCAGACCGTTGACCATCGTCGTATGGCTGTCGGTGCCGACCAGCGTATCGGGATAGACGACCGTACCGCCCCCCTCCAGGTCGTTGGTCCACACCGTCTGGGCCAGGTATTCAAGGTTGACCTGATGGCAGATGCCGGTGCCCGGCGGCACGACGCGGAAGTTGTCGAACGCGCCCTGCCCCCACTTGAGGAAGTTGTAGCGTTCGCCGTTGCGCTGATATTCCAGCTCGACGTTGTGGGCGATCGCCTGCGGATTGCCGAAATCGTCAACGATCACCGAATGGTCGATGACCAGATCCACCGGCACCAACGGGTTGATTTTTTCTGGATCACCACCAAGCTGGGTCATGCCATCGCGCATCGCGGCAAGGTCGACCACGGCGGGAACGCCGGTGAAGTCCTGCATCAGCACGCGGGCCGGACGAAAGCCGATCTCGGCGCCGGCCTTGCCCTTGTCGTCGAGCCATTTGGCCATCGCCGCGATATCGTCCTTGGTGACCGTTCGGCCATCCTCGTGACGCAGCAGGTTTTCGAGCAGGACCTTCATCGAGAAGGGCAGCTTGGAGATGCCTGCCAGACCGTTCTTTTCTGCGTCAGGCAGGGAATAATAGACATAGCTCTTGCCATCGACGTCGAGTGTCTTGCGGCAGTTGAAGCTGTCGAGGGACTTGGGGGTTTTGGCGCTCAAGGTTGGACCTCCAGGACACGATCGGGCTTGAATGAAAGGCGCTAAGGACGGAGCATGCCAGAAACAGCACGCATTAGCCCGATGCACAGCCGGTCATGGCTCGCACCCAGGCCTTGCCGCCCCTGAACCTTGCCGCGCCGCCGGTGTGCCGGCGGATGGGTTATAACCGATTGGTATAATCGGACCGCATTTGGCCCGTCCAACCGTAACCGCCCCGCTTTTTTGCGCTGGCGTCAGTGGGAGCGGGACACTTATATAGCCCGGTCGCCCGCACGGCCACTAAACTTCCGGATTGGCACAGGATCTTATTGGGCGCGGCGGACCTAGAGCATTTTCCGACGAAGTGGATTCCGGTTCGTCGAAGAAAATGCGACCAAACCAAAGAGCTAGAGCGCCGATCCGATTCGATTCGATCGAAAGGCGCTCTAAGGTGGGCACGGGCTGCCCCCAAAACGGACAAATGCAGGCAGATTGGCGCTCGTGCAGCTTCAAATCCGAGATCTGGTCGTCTCCCGCGCCGGCCGCCGCATTATCGAGGGGCTGTCGTTCGAGTTAACCTCGGGCGAGGCGCTCTTGCTGACCGGCCGCAACGGTGCGGGAAAAACGACGCTCATTCGCACTCTGGCGGGCTATCTGGAGCCCCAATCGGGCACGATTGCGCTGCACGGCTGGGATCGTGATCGCGACCTGCGCGAGGCCTGCCATTACGTTGGCCACCTCGATTCCAACAAGGCAAGTCTCACCGTTCTTGAAAACCTGCGCTTCTGGCAGGCCTATCTGGGCCATGCGGAGCAAGCGGCGGCCGCACGCGATGAGCGCCTCTGGTCGGCATTGGAAAAGTTCGAAATCGATCCGCTGGCCGATATTCCCGCTGGCTATCTCTCGGCGGGCCAAAAGCGCCGCCTCGGGCTGGCGCGCCTTCTCGTGGCGGAACGTCCGGTCTGGCTGCTCGACGAGCCGACCGTCTCGCTGGACGCGCGCTCGACGGGCCTGCTCGCCCGATTGATCGACGCGCATGTGGCCGGCGGCGGGCTGGTGGTGGCCGCAACCCATCTGCCGTTGGGTCTCATCAAGTCGGGTGAATTGCGGCTGGGTGATGAGGTCAAGGCTGCGGCGGCCGGGAGGGCGGCGCCATGAGTGGTTTCCTCACCCTTCTCAAGCGCGATCTGTTGCTGGCGGTCCGCGAAGGCGGCGCCCTCGGCACGGCGCTGGGATTTTACCTGATCGTCGTCACGCTGATGCCGCTGGGCCTTGGCCCCGATCTCAACTTGTTGACGCGCATCGCGCCCGGCATCTTGTGGGTTGCGCTGCTGCTCGCCGCGCTTCTGTCACTGCCCCGGATCTTTGAAGCTGATCACGACGACGGCTCGCTCGATGTTCTGGCGCTGGGTGCTCTGCCACTCGAACTGGTTGCCGCGTCAAAGGCGTTCGCCCATTGGATCTCAACGGGGATTCCGCTGGCGCTGATGGCGCCGATTCTCGGCATTCTGCTGAATTTGGAAGCGCGCGCCTACCCGTTGGTGATTGCAACAATGCTGGCGGGCACGCCGGCCATCAGCTTTTTAGGCGCAATCGGCGCCGCATTGACGTTGAAGACCCGCCGTGGCGGTCTGCTCCTCGCCCTGCTGGTGCTGCCGTTCTATGTGCCAACGCTGATTTTCGGGATTACCGCCATCAGCTCCGCATTGATGTCGCCGCAGGGCTTTCAGGCTTCGTTCCTGATCCTCTCGGCGATATCGCTGGTTTCGATGGTTTTAGGCCCGGTGGCCGCCGCCGCCGCCCTGCGCCAGCATATGCAATAACGCATGTTGAGCTGAAGTGCGCAGCGGTTCAGCGTGACCAACATGCGCAATAAAAGATCATGTTGAGCTGAAGTGTGGAGCGGTTCAGCGTGACCAACATGCGCGGCAAAAGAGCATGTTAAGCTACAGCGCGCCGCCATAGCAGCAAGTGGTGACGAATTCCGCTCTCCGTCCTTGCGTCAATCCACAAGGCAAACACGAGGTTGGGCAAAAATAATCCGTGGCAGGTTGAGTTTGCCGCCATGCGTCCCCACCTGTCTGGGACGCGCGCTCCAAGATGCGCGAAGGGGGCAGGATGCTCAAGGACACACTCGACAGCTATGGCGCGGTAACGCGCTGGTTCCACTGGCTCATGGCGCTCGCGGTTTTCGCGTTGTTTGGCCTTGGCCTTTGGATGGTCGATTTGACTTATTACGATACTTGGTACAACGCTGCGCCCGATCTGCATAAAAGCGCAGGAATGGTGTTCCTTGCGGCCCTCGTCCTGCGTTTGATCTGGCGGTTGGTCAATCCCAAGCCGGTGCCGGAAGTCGAATCCGCCCTCGAACGCAAGATGGCCACGTTCGTCCACGTGAGCTTCTATCTGCTGCTGATTGCGCTCTGTGTCAGCGGCTATCTCATCGCTACCGCCAAAGGCCAGCCGCTGAATGTCTTCGGCATCGTCCGCATTCCAGCAATCTGGACGCACGACGGCCTCGAAACGCCTGCCGGAATGGTTCACCGCTGGCTGGCTTGGACAACGATAGTCCTCGCGCTGGTTCACGCAGCCGCCGCAATCAAGCACCACCTCTGGGATGGCAAGCGCACGCTCGTGCGCATGCTACGCGGCTGAGGTGGTAATTTCCGTCCGTCAACGCCATATTGAAGCGTTGCCTGTTCTAAGATTCTGAATTTCGGGAGATGAATCATGAAAAGTCCGATGTTTGCTGGTGTCATGGCCGTTGCCGCGATGAGCACGGCCTTGTTGGCCAGCTTCGGAACATCAAGCGCTGGCGCTGCCGAATATGTGATTGATAGGAAAGGGGCTCACGCGTTCATCAACTTCCGTATCAAGCATCTGGGATACAGTTGGCTGAGTGGGCGGTTCGACCATTTTACAGGAAACTTCAGCTTCGATGAAGCCGCCCCTGAGAAATCCAAAGTTCGCGTCGAGATCGACGTCGCCAGCCTCAATTCCAACCATGCGGAGCGCGATAAGCATCTGAGAAACAAAGATTTTCTCAACGTCGAAAAGTATCCGACCGCAATCTTTGAATCGACGTCAATTGCTCCCCTGGCTGACGGTAAAGCCAAAGTCACCGGCAAACTGACCCTGAAAGGTATCACCAAGGAAATCGCCTTCGAGGCCGAGCATGTCGGCGGTGGCAAGGACCCCTGGGGCGGCTATCGGGATGGCTTCACCGGCAAGGTCAGCCTGCCGCTGAAGGATTTCGGTATCGATTACAATCTGGGGCCGGCATCCCGTGAGGTCGAGCTCACGCTCGATATCGAAGGGATCCGCCAGTAACCATGCTCCCGCGCGTGGCGCTGGGCCCCTGATCGGTTTGCCCATGCCCAAAGCAGCCGGCTTTGGGCAAACCGCGTCAGTGCCGCTTTTCGAAAACGACCGGCGAAAACGACCGGCAAGGATACGAGATGCCGCGGCACGAGAAACCGGGATGGGTGAATCTAACCCCAAGGTGGCATTAGCCAGTCAATTCCGCTTGATGGTGACCCAATTTCCGCAATTGGTCGCAACTCTTCAGGCACTTGATGAATTGCACTTGAGCCGAACCGGGGATAGACCAGGGCCATGACGACGAGCGATGCAACAAGCCAAAGCTGGACCCAGCGTCTGGCCAACCCAACGCGCTTCATGGCGCTTTCGGGAAAGGTGCTGCCGTGGCTGACCGCCGCCGCAGTCGCCGTCATCGGCTATGGTCTTTATCTGACATTTTTCGTGGCGCCGCCTGACTATCAGCAGGGCGAAACCGTCAAGATCATGTTCATCCATGTGCCCTCGGCCTGGCTTGGCATGATGGGCTACTTGATGATCGCCATCTCGAGCTTTGGCCTGCTGGTGTTTCGCCATCCGCTGGCCGATGTCTCGGCCAAGGCGGCAGCGCCCATCGGCGCCGCCTTTACATTGCTGGCCTTGATCACCGGATCGCTGTGGGGCAAGCCGATGTGGGGCACCTACTGGGTTTGGGATGCACGCCTGACCTCGGTACTGATCCTGTTCTTCCTTTACCTGGGTCTGATGGCGTTGCGCTCCTCACTCGAGGACGAGGTGTTGGCGGCCAAACAGACCGCCGTTCTGGGCTTGGCAGGCGTCGTCATTTTGCCGATTATCAAGTTCTCGGTCGATTGGTGGAATACGCTGCATCAGCCCGCCAGTGTGGTGAAGCTCGATGGACCGGCTATCCACTCCTCAATCCTCATTCCGTTGCTGGTCAATGCAGTGGGCTTCACGCTGCTCTTTCTGGCGCTGCATATGAAGGGCATGCGCAACGAAGTGCTGCGTCGCCGTGTCAAGGCACTGCGCATGGCTGAAGTGGAGCAGGCTTCGCGCGGCCGCGAAGCGATCGCCGGCGCCGGATCGACGGGCTAGAGCATTTTCCGATGAAGTGGACACCCGTTCGTCGAAGAAAATGCGACCAAACAAGAAACTAGAGCGCCGATCCGATTCCATCGGATCGAAAAGCGCTCTGATATCTAAAGGACAAGGCTAGGGTCATGGATCTGGGACCGCACGCGATATTTATCTGGGCGTCCTATGGGGCGGTTGCCGTCGTGCTGTTGGTGCTCGTGGCATGGCTTTTGTGGGATGGCCGTCACCAGCAGCGGCTCCTGGAAGATCTGGAAAACCGCGGGGTGCGCCGCCGCTCGCGGCGTTGACAGCCGCTGCTTGCCGGTCAGGTCAGCAACGACAAGAAAAGCTAAGGAACGCAAAACCCCATGAGTCGCGAGCAACCGGGCGCCGCATCCGCCAAGACGCCCATCAAGGACACTACTGAAAAGCCGCGTCGGTCCGGCTGGGTCGTCCTGCCGGTCGCCATGTTCTTTGGCTTGGCCGTCATGTTTGCGTTTGCGCTTTTCTCTGGTGATCCTTCCAAACTGCCGTCGGCGCTCATCGGGCATCGCGTGCCGCAGGTTGATTTTGCCCCGCTCGAGGGGTTGCGGAGCGCAGATCAACCCGTGCCCGGTTTCACCGCCGAAGATCTTTCCCGCGGCGAGGTCAAGCTCGTCAACTTCTGGGCCTCGTGGTGCATACCGTGCGTGCAGGAACACCCGCTGCTAATCGCGTTGACCAAGCGCACCGGCATTCCCGTATTCGGCATCAACTACAAGGATGACCCCACCGCTGCGCGCCACTTTATCGGCCGCTACGGCAATCCCTTCAAGGCGCTCGGCGTCGACCCGCATGGGCGCGGCGCAATCGAGTGGGGCGTTTATGGCATGCCCGAAAGCTTCCTCGTCGATGCCAAAGGACACATTGTCTACAAGCACGTCGGACCGATCTCCAGCCAATCGCTGGAGGAAAAGGTCATCCCCGAAATCGAGAAGGCGCGTGGCGCCGCAAAGACCGGCAATTAATGAAAAACACCTGATGCTTGGTCCATCGGGCGAACATAAAAGCTGGCGACCCTGATTTTGCCGACGCGCAGCCTTACAAGTCGTAATACTCACCGCTAAGCTGGTTCAGGACCGAGAGCGTGCCCGATGCGATATCGAAATAGGCACCATGCAGCACCACCTTGCCTTTGCCCTCGAGAATTTGGATGCACGGGAATGTGCGCAGGTTCTTCAGCGATGTCTTGACGGCTTCGAGTTCCAGCGCGCGCCGCCGTTCAGC
The DNA here is from genome assembly GCA_040765305.1 of Hyphomicrobiaceae bacterium. Lineage (GTDB taxonomy): Bacteria > Pseudomonadota > Alphaproteobacteria > Rhizobiales > Hyphomicrobiaceae > JAEUMD01. The sequence continues at coordinate 8,522 of JAXGRZ010000082.1, forward strand.
AGACGAGCGGCCCTGGTGTGTGGCAAGCACGGTAAGTCGCGCCTCATCCAGCATCGACATCCACTTCGAGATGAATAGGGCATCGGTTTGCTTTGTCGTGGTCTGCTCCAGCGCGGCCTTGATGCCGCCGCAGCCCGCATGACCCATCACCACGATGTGCTTGACCCTGAGGTTCAGCAGTGCGAATTCCAGCGCCGCTGAAACGCCATGGAACCGGCCATCCGATTCGTAGGGCGGCACGAGGTTGGCCACGTTGCGCATGACGAACAACTCGCCCGGCATGGCCGAGAAGATCGTCTCCGGATCGACCCGGCTGTCGCAGCACGACACGACCATCACGTCGGGATGCTGCCCGTGTGTGGCAAGCTCCTCGTAGCGATCCATGTTGGGTGCGAAGTGCCGGAATTTGAAGCGAAGGTAGCGGTCCAACAAATGCTCGGGGAATTGAGTCATGGGCTTGACAGAGCCTCTTGGGTTGACTGCGGTGCAAAAGGGTTAGCCGAGCCCAGGTCGCAAGTCGAGATGGTGTTGCGCCCCCAATCGAGGATTCGATGCCATCCATTCCCGTCCTGCATGCACTTTCCAACAAAGGGAATACGGGTTGATCGCAGAAAATATGACCAACCAAAGAGCTAATCATCAAACACCGGCACCAGTTCAGCAGGTTCGACAGCGACGGCGCGCCCGAGACTGGAAACGAGCCGCAGCTCGCGTGCGCCAACACTTTCGCCAATGACGAGCTGCACGCCAGCCGACGCCCGTGCCATGGCTTCGGCGTGATCGTGCCCATTAAGAATATGGCCGAGCAGTAACGCCGCAAACAGATCGCCTGTGCCGTGAGGCACATGATTGAGCAGTGGCGCGGCACACATCAGCGCATCGTCTCCATCGCTTGAAACATTGGCGACCAGACCATTGCCAGCGGGAACGGACGTAATTGCAAGGAACTCGGCGCCCGTTGCATCGGCTGCGCGGTCTGCATCCACACTGTTGCCAACCTCAAGTCCCGACAGCCAACTCAGCTCGAAGCGATTTGGGGTCACGATATCGGCGCGTGGCAACAAGGAATCGCGGATCGCGCCGGCAACATCGTCGGGTACGTAAAGCCCTCTTGGATCGTCTCCCAGCACAGGATCGCACAAGTAAAGCGCATCGGGGCGATTTTGCGCGATCCGCTCCAGCTCCTCCGCGACACGCGCGACCGCTGCCGCTTCGGGCATATAACCGGTTAAAATCGCGTCGATTTCATCGAGTATGCCATTGGCCCGGAGCGCCGAGAACAGGCTATCGAGGCCCGTCATATCCACCGCAATTCCGCCAACATGAGCGTGACCGTAATGGCAGGAAAGCACGACGGTCGGCACCGCCACCACCTCGTGCCCGAGCGCTTGCAATGCTGGGACGATCGCTGAAAGCCCCACATGACCGGACGCCACATAGGAGGAGATCGCAAGGATTCGGGCCATGTTGAGTATGCTCTGGACAGGAAGCTGGTCGGATGGTCGGACGAAGTGTCAGGCTCTGGACCCGGCTGGGCAAGGAACCGGGTACAATGAGCATAACCCAACATGGGTGGGCTTGTATTTCGGGGTTGGGTGATTAGTGTTGCGCCGCAAAATATCGCCCTGATCTGCCCGCGGCCAGCTCCAGTGCGCCGCCACAGCCAAGAGGTGCCAAAAAATGACGGTCCGTCCGCGCCGAAGCGTTCTTTACATGCCCGGCTCCAACGAGCGTGCGCTCGAAAAGGCAAAGACCCTCCCTGCCGATGCCCTGATTCTCGATCTAGAAGACGCGGTCGCGCCCGACGCCAAAATTGCCGCGCGCGAGAAGGTGTGTGCTGCCGTGGCCAGTGGGGGCTACGGGAAGCGTGAGTTGATCATTCGCGTCAACGGCCTGGAAACGCCCTGGGGCGCTGATGATCTGTTCGCCGCATCCAAGGCGGCGCCCGATGCCATCCTGGTGCCCAAGGTCGGCCGCCCCGGCGACATCATCTCCGCGGCCAAGGTGCTGACCGCCGCGCACGCGCCCGACAAGACCAAGATCTGGGCGATGATGGAAACGCCGATGTCGATCCTCAACGTCCGCGAGATCGCCATGGCCGGGATCGAGCGTGAGCATCGCCTCACCTGCATGGTGATGGGCACCAACGACCTGCTGAAGGAAAGCCACGCGCGCGCCTACAAGGATCGTTTCGCCGTCGTCCCCTGGCTGTCGATGACCATCGTGGCCGCCCGCGCCTATGGGCTCGACGTACTCGATGGCGTCTATAATGATTTCAAGGATGAGGCTGGTTTTCGCGCCGAGGCCGAGCATGGCCGCACGCTCGGCATGGACGGCAAGACGCTCATTCATCCCAGCCAGGTCGCCATCGCCAACGAGACCTTCTCGCCCTCGGATGCCGAGGTCGCCTGGTCGC
>JAXGRZ010000083.1:0-10916 GCA_040765305.1 Hyphomicrobiaceae bacterium
CATGGCACTGGTTGCCATCCTCCTGGCGATCGAGCTGCGCTCCCACATCACGGTCACCGATGTCGCGGCCAAATCGGCCCATACCGGCGATGGCGATGAAGCTGATGGAACACCGATGGCGGGCATTGAAGCGCCTCACGAGCGCACTGCAATGGCGGTTGCAAGGTTGGAGAGCGATGACGATTTGGGCCCGAGCGGGCCGCAATCGGGTGCCGCCCGAACCCGCAAAGCCAAGAAAAACCGTCGCCGTTCGTGAAATTTAAATCCGCGAGAAACCCATGATCCGCCGCTCAAAGAAGATGAGTGACAGATGGGCGGCCAAATTGACCACCGCTACGCTCTTCGCCTGCCTCCTTGCGGATCGAAAAGCGCGCCAGCGTGATGACGGCCGTGCCCTCGTGAGAAAGGCGATCTAGAACGGGATTTCGTCATCCAGGTTCTTGTCGAAGCCACCTTTGTTGCCGCCGGAGCCGCCACGACCACCGCGCGCGGGAGCCGAACCCGACCCGTAACCCGAATCGTAGCCACCACCGAAGCCGCCGCCCTCATCAGCACCATAGCCGGCCTGATCGCCGTCCTGCATCGCAGGCGCCGCTGCGCGTCCGCCGCCACCGCCAGGCGCACCATCGAGCATCGTCAGCGTGCCACCAAAACCCTGCAGCACCACCTCGGTCGAGTAGCGATCGTTACCTGCCTGATCCTGCCACTTGCGGGTCTGCAGCTGGCCCTCGATGTAGACCTTGGAGCCCTTCTTCAGGTAACGCTCTGCAACATTGCACAGGCCATCATTGAAGATCACCACGGAATGCCACTCGGTCTTCTCGCGACGCTCGCCAGACGTCTTGTCACGCCAGGATTCACTGGTCGCAACGCGCAGATTGGCGATCTTCCGGCCGTCCTGGGTGTGGCGAATTTCCGGATCACGCCCGAGGTTGCCCACCAGGATGACTTTGTTGACGGAACCAGCCATATCGAACTCCTTCGCCTCTGGCCGCGTGGAGCCAGCATTGCCCCAGGCCTTGCACACACCTGTTGAGGCTACATCATTCTCCTGCAGCCCGCCGCAGCGCAAGCCAATCCAGTGCCGGTCTGGCAGCACCTTCGAATCTGCGCACGACCCTAGCTCGCCGTAGCTATCGATGCTTGCCAGGACTGCCAACCCGGATCGCTTGTCCACCACTTTCGCCCGTTGCCCGGCCCCTGGCTAAAGCATTTTCCGGCGAAGTGGCCCCGGTTCATCGAAGGAAGAAGAAAGTGCGACAAACCGAAGAGCTAGAGCGCTTTGCGATCCGATCGACCCTGGTATCAAATCAGATCCCCACGAAGCAGCGTCCCCTCACGACCAATAAACTTAGTGACACCACGTATGTTCACATTATGTTCCCAAACGCCCGGTATGTCCAGCCCTCTCCAAAAAAACAGACTGCGGCTTGAAAAATGCGCCACCCCCTCAACACATCATGGGTTGGATATATCGCACGGCGCATTGCACTGCCCGGTCGAAGGCGCGTGGCGCTTCGCAGGTGACCACATCGACTGACTGAGCATGTTGAGCTGAAGTGTGCAGCGGTTCAGCGTGAAAAACATGCGCAAATCGAGAGTGCATGTTGAGCTGAAGTGTTGAGCGGTAGAGCCGTGACCAACAGCTCAAAACAACAAGCCAAATCCTGTTCATGGCTGTTGGGTCAAAACCCCGCGCATTGGTAACGCATGGCGCGCACATCAAAGGCGAGGCACGAGCACGCTCGCCAATGCGATAGATCAATTGAAGAAATGGCCCCATCCCGGAGTAATGAAAGAGCAGACGGCCCGGCAGGTTTCAACCTTTCGTCCCGATTGCGAAAGTGTGTAGATACCCGAAGAGCGCGCCGAGACTGTCTGACCGGTCGCCAGGAATTTCGCCTCGTAATCGCAGATGATCGACAGACCATGCCCAACTCTCATCTCACTGTGGATCTCGGTATGTATGATCTGCATCGCCGCAAACTCTTGCGCCAAAAATTTCGTAATCTCCAGATTGCCACGCAGTCGCACCGGCTTTCTCGGCTCGCTAACCCCGATCAGCTTGAGCAATCTGGGCTCCACATATGCAACCAGAAGCGCGTGTGGTTCGAAAGCTTCGCCGAGCAAAACCGCATCATTGGCCCGATAAGCATCAAACATCTGCAAAATGGCGTTCGGTATCGTTTTACGAATAATATGCGACATCGATATTCCCTGAAGCTCGCATTCCCGCCACAACAGCTTCAATGCGCACTCAAAACAATGCGTGTAATGATCGAGAAACCTGCTTCATTCTCCGCGGTCGGACAAGGCGGCGAACGTCACCATCACGACACACGACGCTTGCAACATTCCTCATGAGAAAGGACAGCTCAAGTTATCGGAAATCGTTACTCATAATTCGGACATTTTGCCGCAAAAACCAATTCAACATATCTATTGGCACAGCCCCAACAAATCAGCTGTCATTTTCAGTGCTGCCATCACCCTTTTGCCGATGAACTGCCGGCATACCTTTGGGGCTCTCCTGTCCCAATTTTTCAATGTGCTGAGTAAGGCGCTCCTCTTCATATTGGATGAACCAGCCGATCATCTGTCTCCAGAGTGCTTCGACAAGGGCGGGCGAGACGCCTTTTTGAACGGCTCGTTCTACCACCCGATCGATGACTTGCTGGATCCGCCAGGGCACGACTGCGCCTTCCGTGCCATCCTGTTTGATTTGCCAGGCACGATCAACGTAGCCGAACCGCTCCGCGATGAGATCGACCAGCGCGCGATCGATGCGATCTATTTCAGCGCGCACATCGTGCATTTCGAAACAGTCTTTCGGAGCCTTGCCCGACGCCGGATCGTCACGCATCTCCACCTCCAGGCATTTGCATCATGAGGTTGTCGCACCAATCAGACCGCACCACCAATATGATGATCAACGAACTCGCGCCATACTCTTCAAATCGATTGCGTTGTAACGCGAATTTTTTGAATACCTTCACACACGTCACGGTTTGAGCCACCACGCGCGTGCCGGACTGAAGTGCCCGGCCGCAGCCTCAATCACCTTGGCCGCACGAAACAGCGTCCCCTCATCGAACGGTTGGCCGATCAGCTGCAGCCCGAGCGGGGTGCCTTCTCCCGACAAGCCAGCGGGCACCGAAATGCCGGGCAGGCCCGCCATATTGACTGTCACCGTGAAGATGTCTTCCAGGTACATCGCCAGCGGATCGCCGGTCTTCTCGCCCTGCGCAAACGCCGGACTGGGCGTGGTCGGCGTCAAGACAACGTCAACATCGCTCCAGGCCTTATCGAAGTCACGCTTGATCAGCGTGCGCACCTTTTGCGCCTTCAGGTAGTAGGCATCGTAATACCCTGCCGAAAGCACATAGGTTCCAATCAGGATGCGCCGCTTGACTTCCTTGCCAAAGCCCGCCGCGCGCGTGTTCTCGTAGGTGTCGATCAGATCCTCGCCCTTGACGCGCAACCCGTAGCGCACGCCGTCATAGCGCGCCAGGTTCGATGACGCCTCGGCAGGCGCGACGATGTAATAGGCGGGCAGCGCGTATTTGGTGTGCGGCAGCGAAATCTCATGGATCGTTGCGCCAGCATCCTTCAGCCAGGCGATGCCCTTGTCCCAGAGCGCCTGGATTTCGTCCGACATTCCCTCGACGCGATACTCCTTGGGCACGCCCACCTTCAAGCCCTTCACACCCTGCTTCATCTGCGCCACATAATCAGGCACCGGCAGATTGACCGACGTGGTGTCCTTGGGATCATGGCTCGCCATCACGCCGAGCATCATCGCCGCATCCTCGACGGACCGCGCGATCGGTCCGGCCTGATCGAGCGACGAAGCAAACGCGACGATGCCCCAGCGCGAACACCGCCCATAGGTCGGCTTGATGCCGACAGTACCTGTCAGGGCTGCCGGCTGGCGGATCGAGCCACCGGTATCGGTCGCCGTCGCGGCAAGACACAGATGCGCGGCAACCGCCGCCGAAGACCCGCCCGATGAGCCGCCAGGAACCAGCTTGTCGGTGCTCTCCGTGCCGTCCGCCTTCTTGCGACGCCACGGTGAAACGACATTGCCGAACGCACTCGTCTCGTTCGACGAGCCCATCGCGAACTCATCGTTGTTGAGCTTGCCGAGCATCACCGCACCGGCATCCCACAGGTTCTGCCCGACGGTCGATTCGTAAGGCGGCTTGAAATCATCAAGGATCTTCGAGCAGGCCGTCGTGCGAATGCCCCTGGTGCAGAACAAATCCTTGTTCCCGATCGGCAACCCTTCAAGGGCACCCGCTTCACCCTTGGCCAGGCGCGCATCAGAGGCTTTTGCCTGTGCCAGCGCATGCTCACCGGCCACCAGCACATAGGCATTGAGCGCACCGTTGCTCTTCTCGATGGCGTCAAGATGGGCTTGCGTCAGCTCGACTGCGGAAAAGTCCTTCTTCCCGAGCCCGACCCGCGCCTCAGCAAGCGTCAATTTCGTTAAATCCGTCACGGCTTCGCGTTCCCCTTGCCGGCATCGCAGCGATGGTAGACCTCGGGCTCGCTGTCTTCATCACTCGCAACATCGAGCTGATCGGCTTCGCCCTTGATGATGACGACGCTATGCGGCGTGATGATCGCCCCCTCAGAGCACACCATGAACCCGAGCCACTTGGCGCCTGGTTCGTGCTCGAAAACTTTGGTGAACTCGCACGCCCCCTCCCAGCTCTTGAACCCGTCGGCAGTGAGTACTTCGGGCACACTCTCGACAGTGCGCGGCCCACCTGCCTCGATCGCTGCAAGCTTCTTGCAGCCCTCCGCGCTGGCATAGGTGCCGTCGATAAAGCTGGCCTTTTCCTTGGCCAACGCACCGACCGGCGCAACCATCAGCGCCAGACCAGCAAGGACACATCCAACACTGTTCATGCGGGCAACACCGCTCATGCGGGCAATACCGGTCATCGGGGCAGCGCGGATCATGCGGGCTACTCCACGACCTTGGGCACGACGAAGAAATGATCTTCGCTTGTCGGTGCGTTGGCGACGATATCGTCAGCCTTGGCACCGTCCGTAACCACATCCTCGCGCATCTTGAGGTCCTGCGCGACGACGCGCGTCATCGGCTCGACGCCATCGGTATCGACCTGCTTCAACTGCTCCACCCAGTCGAGAATGCCCGAAAGCTCTGTTTCGAGCCCCTTGGCTTCCTCATCGGTGATCCTGATCCGGGCCAGGCGTGCAATACGCCGCACGGTTGTCTCATCAACGTGCATGATCCCTCGCACGGATTCATCGAAAATAGGTCCTTGAGTGGTCCAACGCTGACGTTTGACGACCCGCGCGTACCCGGAACCTGACCTAGAGCGGTTTCCACGCGATTTGAATCGCGTGACACCGCTCCAGTCCTTTGTTTATCGCATTTTCTTCGCCGAACCGGTGACCACTTCGGCGGAAAATGCTCTAGAAACCGACCCCGACCTTGAAACGTCAGTTCCAGAACACCAGCCCGTATCCCCTGAAGGCAGACACCGCGGCCGAAAGCTCCAAGTCTCGCCCGCTCTCATAGCGACGAAGCCAGGACCGCGCAACCGCGGGGCCCCTCCACCACAGCGCCAATGCACGAAAGCCGCCCCGCTTCGGGAGGCGTCAAGCCTAAACCGTGAACGCCGCGCCAACCTTCGGGACAACCACGTTCTGCCCCTTGGCCTCGGCCACGAAGGCATCGGCGTTCGGCGCTATGATCGGAAAAGTCCCATAGTGGCAGGGAATGACCGTCTTGAAATTGAAGTACGTCTTGCACGCATAGGCCGCCGTCCGCGCGCCCATCGTGAAGCGGTCGCCAATCGGTACGATGCCGATCTGCGGCGCCCATAACGTATTGATCAGTCCCATGTCGGAAAACACATCCGTATCGCCCATGTGCAGCAGCACAGGCCCGTCTTTTGGCGTCAGCACCACGCCGTTCGAACTGCCCAGCGGAAAACCGACATCCATCTCCACCAGGGCCGCCGAATGATCGGCGCGCACCAGCGTCACCTTGAAGTCCCCCTGGTCCGTCGTACCGCCCGTATTCATCGGATCGAACGCCGTCACACCCTGTTTGGCCAGCCACATACACAAGTCATAATTCGTCATGACCTTGGCACCCGTCTTGGTCGAGATCTCCACCGTATCGCCGACGTGATCACCATGCCCGTGCGTGACAATCACATGCGTCACACCGGCGGTAACCCCATCCCAGGCAAGGCCTGAGGCCTCAAACGTCGGGTTGCCCTTGAGGAACGGATCGATCAGCACCACGGCGTTGCCGGTCTCCACGCGGAAAGCAGAATGTCCGAGCCAGGAAATCTTCATGGGAAAACAGCCTTTGCGAATTGCTGGAAAGAGGTATCGGCGGAGTATAAGAGACACGGAGCGATCAACACCATCCGGCGGAAAGGCGCAACCGCCTCGCCGCAGATAAGACCCGGCACCAAGGGGCCAGCCCGCGCCGCATCCCACTAAAGCGAACCGCATCGATGAGCACGCCGCAAAACCCGAGCAGGCCCGCCAGCCCGCCCCCCTTGGCCCCCGCGCCAACGGCAACGACGACCCAGGACGTCGCGGCATTCAAGGCATTGCTGCCAACCAGCGGACGTCTGATCGGTATCGATGCGGGCACCAAGACCCTTGGTCTTGCACTTTCCGACGTCACCCGCACCATCGCTTCGCCCCTGGAGACGATACGGCGCACCAAATTCAAGGCCGATGCCGCACGCCTAATGGAACTTGTCCAGGCTCATGGCGTCACCGGTCTCGTGCTCGGTCTGCCGGCCAATCTCGACGGCACAGAAGGGCCGCGCGCCCAGGCAACGCGGGCGCTGTCGCGCAACCTCAACCAGATTTTTGCCCTTCCGATCCTGTTGTGGGATGAGCGTCTGACGACCGCTGCTGCCGAGCGCATGTTGATCGCGGCCGATACCAGTCGCAAGCGCCGCGCCGAGGTCATCGACAAGCTTGCCGCCACGCTCATTCTGCAAGGCGCGCTGGACCGCATGCGCCTGGCCGCCCACGGTGCTTGACATGAGCATGTGTTAATGGTGGCAGGAAAAAACGGACCACATTATTGCCGCACCTGACATGAACTGCTCCACAAGCGCCAACGGAGACTGATACGTGCCGCTCTCAAGTATCGACATCGCCGCGCTGTTGTGGTTCGTCGTGTTGCTCGTCGCCTTCGAGGTCATAACCCTCCACAGCCGCTATGCAGGCAACAGTCTTTCAGCCAGCGTTGCCCGCCACCGGAGCGCCTGGCTTGCCCACATGGCAACCCGCGAGCAGCGTCACTTCGATGCCATCTTGCTGGCCAGCCTCAGCCAATCGCACGCCTTCTTCGCCTCAACGAGCGTGCTCGGCATCGGCGGTCTTGCCGCGGTCATGGGTTCAGGTGATGTCGCCCGTCACATGCTGGAAAAACTGCCGCTCGCCTCCGAGACACCCCAGGCTCTATGGGAGATCAAGATCCTGTTCCTGATCTCGATCCTGATCTACGCCTTTTTCAAATTCGCCTGGGCCTTCCGGCTGTCGCACTACTCGGTGATCATGTTCGGAGCCATGGCGCCAAGCAACGACGAGGCCGCACGCGAGCAGTGCGCGCGCCACGCCGACTATACGGCGCGCCTGCTCGACCTCGTCGGGCAGCATGCCAACTCCGGCTTGCGATCCTTCTACTATGCCTTCGCTGCCATTGCCTGGCTGTTCCACCCCTTGCTGTTCATCCTGGCGATGAGCCTTGTCTTTGCAATCTTGATGCGCCGCGAGTTCATCTCACGCGCTGTCAGAATCATTTCGGCAGCAGCACCTGCGCCCACCAGGTCCGAAACACGCAGGTAGGATAAGGCTCCAGCCAAGGACGCCAACTTCGATCGCTTTTCAAGCCGATCTCAAGGATAGAGAACAGCGTCCTGTTTTTTGGTTTGTCGCATTTTCTACGGCGAACCAGTGTCCACGTCGCCGGAAAATGCTCTGGTTCCATCACGCTCTGCGGGCTGATACGCGCGGCTGGTCTGTGCCTGCAACCGCATCCTCACCCAGCTCACCGTTGGAGGAGTTCACCAGGGTATCCTTGACCACCAGATCCGAATATGGAGCAAGTGGCAGAACCCGGAACCTCTGGCGGTAGGCGCGCGGCGATTCGTCAAGCCAGCGACGTACCGCCCGCGTGAACGTACTTTGCGAGCCATAGCCGACTTCATGCGCCACCTGGATCAAAGGGCGGTCAGTTTCGCGTAGCAACCGCTCGGCGATCGTGCAGCGTGTCTCATCAAGCACCTTCTCGAATGACACGCCGATCCGCTCCAGTCGACGCTGCAAGGCGCGTGGCGGCAATCCGACATCGTGCGCGACCATCTCCAGTGTCGGCGTGTGCCGCATCAAACGCAGCGAGATTGCCTTGCGCACTTGTGTCGGCAGATCCTGCTGCGCTGACACTTCGCGCATCAGCAGCGAAGCATGGTGCTTGAAGATCGAGAACATTTCCTCGTTCGCAGTGGGCATGGCCTTGCCGAGTGTTGTCGCATCAACCGTCAGACCCGTGACCTCTGCATCAAACGAGATACGCGATCCGAACACTGAAAGTTCGCGCTCATTGACATTGGGTGCTTTGTGCTCGAACGACACCGCCAGCGGGATCCAACTATCCCCCGCAGCCAGACGGATGCGGTAGACGAGACTGGATGCGATGTAGAGATTGAACGGCTTGGTCGGCACATCGAAGTCAATTGGCGTGTTCCAGAAGAGGCGACCTGTTCCACCGTGCTCTTCGTAGCCGACCTCGATGGCGTTCAGCAGCACCGGCATATAGCCAGCAAGACATTCCAGGAAGGTTCTGACCGTTGGAGCCGACATCGCCAGATGCCCGAGAAGGCCAGTATTTCCGAATACTGATGCCTCGCCCACCTTGATCGGCAAGCTGCAATCTTTGACGTCACGCGCTGCCGCCACAAATAATTGAGCCATCAGCCGCAGTGGAACCGCCCGCATCGGGTCGCTAAGACGGTCCAAGGGGAAGTCACAGCTCACAGCTATACTTCTGAAGTTCATTTTGTGAACTTCGAAATACTTCGCAAGTGCTATAGCCGGACTTACCCGGATCATAGGCTCGGCGCGCAACAATTCAGTCACCGGCGTTCCTTCTACAAGCCCGTACGACAAGCCCCTAATGACACTCATGGCGTCGAATCTGCATCCAAAACACTCTTACGGTCGATTGCCGGGAGAACTTGAGCACTTAAAGTCAAAAGTTCGTGTCACACTGTCAAGACAGTTGTATACAAAGACGGATAATTCCAGCAATCCGCTATCGGATCTTAGCATCCCAAGGCCACCGGGTGGCGTACCGTACAGATTTTACTTCGCCATGACCGTGGCCAACAAGGGAGATTTATCGATCTCACTCATGCTGGAGGACGTAACTATATAATGACACAAAATGATATAACGTCATCTGCGTTGCACTTGTTGCATCGCGCTGGCCAAATCGCGGACGAGTTGTTCACATTGCACATTGGGGCAAGCGACCTGACCCCTCGGCAGTACGAGGTTCTCCGCGCCGTGTCGTTGAGCAATGAGCCCAGCCAGACCCAGCTTGTCGAGTTGACAGGTATCGACCGCTCGACGCTTGCCGACATCGTGCGCCGGCTTGTCGATCGTGGGCTGGTCACGCGCAAGCGCACACGTCACGATGCCCGCATGTATGCGCTTCGGTTAAGTGAAAAGGGGGTGACCACCATGCAGGAAGCGTCTCCCGCCGTCGATCAGACGGACGAGCGACTGCTTGGCACGCTCCCCCAACGCGATCGTGATAGCTTCATCAAAGGCCTGGAAAAAATGGTTGAGGAACTGACCAAGGTTCCCGAACAGCCCAAGGCCGAATAGGTACCACGGCGCGCCCGGCAGCCTTTGCGATGAGGCTGCCGGCGCCGCTCCGCCTACGGTGTATTTGCATCCTCAAACCCTTGGGCAGATCTGTCATAGGGGAAAAACGGGAAACGTCAGTGACGCGCCTGTTTGCGGGCCATAAACAGGTTGAGCATTCTTCGCGCTTGCCCCCACACCTGACTCCCCCTATAGAGCGGCTTTGATGACCGCTTCGGCAAAAAAAGATCGGCGCTTCCCTCACCGCCACCTGCTCTCGTGCGAGCAGCTCTCGGCGCCGGAGATCTCGTTACTGCTCGACATCGCCGACGACCTGGCCGAAGCCAATCGCGCTCGTCTCGCCAAGCGCGATGTCCTCAGCGGCCGCTCACTGATCAATTTGTTCTTCGAGGCCTCGACCCGCACCCAGGCCTCTTTCGAGATGGCCGGCAAACGCCTTGGCGCCGACGTTCTCAACATGAATGTCTCGACCTCCTCGGTCACCAAAGGCGAGACGCTGATCGACACCGCCGTCACCCTCAATGCGATGCGCCCCGACATCATCGTCGTACGCCATCACGCCGCTGGCGCCGTTGAACTGCTCTCCCAGAAAGTCGACTGCTCGGTGGTCAATGCCGGTGACGGGGCTCACCAGCACCCCACCCAGGCCCTGCTTGACGCACTGACGATCCGGCGCGCGAAGGGCCGGGTCAGCGGTCTCACCGTTGCAATCTGCGGCGACATTCTCCATTCCCGCGTCGCCCGTTCCAATATCAATGTCCTCAACACGCTGGGCGCCGATGTTCGCATCATTGCCCCCTCAACACTGCTCCCCGCCGCCTCCGACCGGCTCGGCGCGCAGGTCTTCACCGACATGAATACGGGTATCGCCGAGGCCGACGTCGTCATGATGCTGCGCCTCCAGCGCGAGCGCATGGAAGGATCGTTCGTACCTTCGACGCGCGAGTATTTTCACTTCTTTGGCCTCGACCATGAAAAACTGGCCCGCGCCAAACCCGATGCCCTGATCATGC
>JAXGRZ010000084.1:0-10880 GCA_040765305.1 Hyphomicrobiaceae bacterium
CTCACAGCGCTGGCTTCCCTTGTCCTGTCGCCGATGTCCGCCTTTGCCGCAGACCCGCGCGCACCGATCGATGAGCGCGATGATCGCGTCACCTCACCCGCAGCGGTGGCACTCCCGACGCTCAACCCGGCTCGTGTTGCCGCCGCAGACAAGCTCGCGGAGCAGGAGGCAACAAAAGATGGCACTGGGGTGAGCGCGCCCGCCGCGCCCATTGCGCGGGCTTTGCGGGGTCTGCTTAACGCGCCGGCGCCCGAACGCCTTCAAGGTGCGCCAAAATCCTGGAACAAGGACCGGATTGGCGCGGAGGCCGAAGCGCTCGCCCATGAGCATGAAACACTCAAGCAGTTTTATGCCGCCCGCGCCGATGCACCGATCTGGGTTTCGCCGGCAGGCATGACCGACAAGGGCCATCAATTGGTGGCAGCCATCGCCGATGGCGCGGCGTACGGTCTTGACCCCGATTTGATCCCGCTGCCTGCCAGGGTGCCGCTACCGGTGCAGGCTTCTCAAGCCGCAGCAGCGTCGACGGCGGAAGAGGCGGCGCCGGACGCTTCCTCGCTCGCCGCCCAGGAACTGGCCCTGTCACGCGCCGCGCTCGTATATGCGCGCCATGCCCGCGGCGGGCGCATTCCCGAGCCTGCCGAAATGCTCAACTCCAATCTCGATCGCAAGCCGCAGCTTCTGTCCCCCATTGTGGTGATGGCCGATCTCGTTGAAGCAACGGACATGGCCGCCGCCCTGGCCAAGCTCCATCCCGTGCATCCGCAATTTGAAAAGCTGCGTCAGGCCTTCCTTGCCGAGACCGGCGGCAACGGCCAGGGAAAGCTCAATGCCAAGGCCAAGCGACTGCGTGCCAACATGGAGTTCTGGCGCTGGATGTGGGACGATCTGGGTGAGCTTTATGTCTTCAACAACATTCCCGAATACATGCAGACCGTCGTCCTCAAGGGCGAGGTGGTCCGCCGGGCGAAGATCGTCGTCGGCGAGACCGGCAAGCAGTCCTCGGTCTTCTCGCGGCCGCTGAAGGAAGTGGTGTTGCGTCCGCGCTGGCGGGTGCCCGAGAGCATCATGGTTCGCGAGTTGTGGCCGAGCCTGCGCCGGGGTGGCGCTCTCATGCGCCAGCACGGTCTTGAGATCACCACCAAGTCAGGCGAGCCGCGTGACTGGCGCGATATCGACTGGACCAGGGACGACATCCGCAACTACCTCGTCTGGCAGCCGCCCGGCGCCAAGAGTTCGCTCGGTTTCGTCAAGTTCTCCTTTCCGAGCCAACACACGATCTTCATGCACGACACGCCCGACAAGTGGATGTTCAATCGTGGGCGGCGCACGTTGAGCCACGGTTGCCTGCGGGTGAAGGATCCCTTGCAGCTCACCGAGATCGTGCTCAGGTATGATCGCGGCTGGGAGCGCGGCAAGATCAAGCAGCTCATCGCATCTGGTCCGCTCGACAACAAGATTGAGATGAAGAAGCACATTCCCATCCACATTGCCTATTTCACGGCCTGGGCTGACGAGGATGGTAAGGTGCGCTTCTTCAGCGATATTTATGGGCACGAAAAGCGTGTCACACAGGCGCTCGATGGGGACTGGAAGAAGATCCACAAGGGGCGTAATCATCTGGCAAAGCCGGTGCCGAACTTTGGCGGCGATGCGGTTTCTGCCACCGGCACGGGTGGGATCTCGCCCGCGCGGGCAGCGCGTCAAGGCAAGCCCAACGATAGCGTCGTCGATATGATCGCCGGCGCCTTGGGGCTATGAGCAGGCTGCTTTGAAACAACGCTCGCTTTTGTAGCGTTGTCACGGTGAGGTGAGCCGAGTGCTGCGTGTGCCTTACCAGCGCAGGAACGACATGGCGCCGACCGCAGTGGTCTTGCCGGCACCTTCGAACAGATGCGTTAGCTCCATGGGGGCGATGTCCTCGCCAGCCATGATCTGCGGGCGGTGTATACCGCTGGCGATGAACAGGGAATCGACGCCGAAGTTTTTTGCGCCTTCAAGGTCGGTGCGGATCGCATCGCCGATCACCAGGATGCGGTGATATTCGACATGACGGCCACGGATGCGCTCAGCTGCTTCGTGGGCGGCGCGATAGGCGCTTGCGTGCGGCTTGCCGGCCCAGAACACGGCCCCCCCCATTCCTTCGTACAGATCGGCGATGGCACCAGCACACATATAGCGCTGGCCGCCGACGTCGACGACGAGATCGGGATTGGCGCAAACGAACGGAAGTTTGCGCGCCAGCGCCACCTCAAGGCGTGTGCGGTAGTCTTCCACCGTCTCGTTGATGTCGTCGTCAAAACCGCTGCACAAGATGGCGTCGGCTTCCTCGATCGGCGAGGAGGGCCAACGCAGGTTGCCGAACAGTGCTGCGTCTCGGTCGACCGGTCCGATCCAGTGCAGGCGTTCATAGCCACGTGCATCAATGTGCGACAGTGCGATGTCACCCGACGAGACGATGCAATCCCATGCGCCGCGCGGCACCTTCTTGTCGCCCAGCATCTCTGCCACACGTGCATTGGGAACAGGTGCATTGGAAACCAGGATCACGGTGCCGCCGCTGGCGCGGAAGCGCTCCAGGGCATCGGTCGCCT
Source organism: Hyphomicrobiaceae bacterium (assembly GCA_040765305.1). Lineage (GTDB taxonomy): Bacteria > Pseudomonadota > Alphaproteobacteria > Rhizobiales > Hyphomicrobiaceae > JAEUMD01. Next base: position 2,595 of record JAXGRZ010000084.1, read on the forward strand.
GTGGGTAGGCGCTGAGGCCATCGTGCACGACGCCCCAAACATCGGAAAAAAGCACGTCGTAGCGCGCCAGCAGGGAGCGACCATGTTGAAAGATCGGCGGTGCTGCATGGCTGTCGCGGGGGATGTTGTTCATATTCATGTGTCGTCTATCGCCTTCATTGCTCCTGGAAGCGCGCAGGACGCCGAGGCGCGCAAATCTGCTTTACGAGACGGCATGGACGCGAGGCTCGGGCGTTGCCGGGTTCGGTGCACGAACCGTCTTTGGCGCTGCAGCCAGATGGATAGCCCAGACAAGCACAGCCATGAAAACTTTTGTTGTGAGGTGGGCGCCGGTCCGCCATGCGGCAGATCAATCCGGCAGTGAGCTGAACCGGGTTTGCGCCGAAACGGCGGGTGGCGGGTATGAATCGGCGATTGGACACATGAAGAGATGGCTCCGCGGGCAGGATTCGAACCTGCGACCAACCGGTTAACAGCCGGTTGCTCTACCGCTGAGCTACCGCGGAACAGGCCATCTTCATAAAGAGCCGTGCCTATAGCAGAAGCTCCCGGCGTGAGCCAAGCCCCTTAACGTAAAAAATAACCGGCATCCATCCCGTTCATGCGGGCCAGTGCGGTGTAGGGCGGTTCCTGGATAGCCGACCGGGATCGTCTGCGCGAATCGCGTTCATGAACGTGGGGTGACGAGGCGGGCGGCGCGCAGATCGCGCGTTCTTCAACCATAAAGGGGGTAGGGTAAGGATGTGGGCCTGGAGAATATGGAGGCCACGCCCGGAATCGAACCGGGGTATACGGATTTGCAGTCCGCTGCGTCACCACTCCGCCACGTGGCCAACCAAAGGCGCCCCTTGTGGTGTTTGGGGGGCGCTGTGATGTCGCGAGGAGCAGGATTAGGCCCTGCTTGCGCGCAGAAATCACGAAGTCCCTAGATCGCGGTCGTGTGGCTCGGCTGGACCGCGCCCGACGCGTAGGGAGGCTCCGCTTAGCACGGCCAGCGGCCTTTCGACAAGCCACGACGCTCGCCTTGCTTGCTAGGCGCATGGGTGATGCCGGCGCCTGCCGTACGTCCCCTTTGGGGGGCTCTACCCATACCTCACGGGGCGATCTTGCGCGGCTGATAGAGATCCATCAAACGCGGTATGGCTTCCAGCATCCGATTTGGTTATTTTCCGGTTCGAAATGGCGTGGTGCCCGGTGCACAGGCACGCAACTTTTGCCGATTGGATAACCGCCATGCGGGATCGGCGAGGGCTGATGTGCCAGGTACTGGTGCGACACTTTGGATTGGCGGCGGCGTTGTCGTCGCTCCGGCAACCAGCGGGCTGATGACAAGCCAGCTGACAATAATGAGCAAGAGGACGACATGGCCGACGTGGCACTGCAGCGCAAGAACATGGTCGAATCCCAGGTGCGTCCCAACGATGTCACCGATCGGCGCATACTGAATGCCATGCTCGCAATCCCGCGCGAGGCATTCGCGCCGATTGCCATGAAGCCAATAGCCTACATGGATGAGGCTCTTATTTTAGTGAAAGCCAGTGCCGGCCGTCCTGAGCGCGGCATGATGGCACCGCGTGCCTTCGCCAAGCTCTTGCAGCTCGCCGAAATCGGGCAGACCGACGTCGTCCTCGACGTTGGTGCCATGACCGGATACTCCTCAGCCGTGATCGCCCGGATCGCCCAGACTGTGGTGACGCTGGAAGGCGACAGCGCCCTTGCTGACGAGGCAACAAAGGCTCTTGACCAATTGGGTGCCGATAATGCTGCGGTCGTCACGGGTGAACTGGAGGTTGGTTACCCCTCCGAAGGACCCTACGACGCGATCGTGATTGAAGGCTCGGTCGAACAGATCCCCGCCGCGCTCCTCGATCAACTCAAGGATGGTGGTCGTCTCGTTGCCGTAGAGGCTGGTGTGCCTTCGCATGCCGTTGTTTGGAAGCGGATGGGACGTCACTTCGATCGCCGCGTTGCCTTCGAGGCTGCAGCTCCCGCAGTGCCGGGTTTTGAGAAGAAGAAAGAATTCGTCTTCTAAGAATCGGTTGATCGGGTTCGTTGCGTAAAGCCGCTGTTCGAATCAAGCGGCAGACGCTGCGCGAAGCCTGCGTGGGTGTGTGGAGCCTCCCGTGATAGCCCCGAATGAGAATCGATACACAATTACCAAACGCTTGCCGGCATCGAATTCCCGTTACTCGATTCGGCATTAATAGTTCGCACGAGAACTTCTAGTGCTCTGTAATACATATGAAAAACAAATCTTGATCAGATCTGTTGCGTGGTGTCGGCGGTCGCGATTGGTCAAGCCCGTGTGTTATTGATGCAACGAGCGGGCTGCGAGTGCTGGGCGACCACCGGCAAGATCTTGTCCGGACGCAGGTAAACCTGTTCTAACTTTGATGATACGCGTTTGTGAGATGACCCCTGGTGCCACTTTGGTGGGCCAGCCGCTTGGTGATGTTCTCGCTTGGTATGCCCTCTTCGGCGCAAGCCAGCTTGAGTTCACAATTCGAAGTTTTCAAATAAGAGCGTTAAACAAGCGTTAAGTCCAATGGCTGCCCGAATAAGAAAATGCGGGGTGGTCTCCTGTCTTTCTGCCAGTGTGTGCTGGCCTGTAATAGTTGGGATGTGCAAAGGACCGCTCAGTATGGTGGCAACCATTGCTGTAATGCTTTTCTGAGCACAAGAAAAACGGGTTTGACACGCCAGATGCGCGAGACTTCCAGTACGATAAAAAAATGTGCCCACGCCAGCGTTGCGGTGCTGGCTGCGTTCGCAGGAATGGTATCCGATGGGTTGCCGGTATCTGCTGAAACGCTGAGGCAGGCGTTGTCATCGGCTTACACCTATAATCCTCGTATTGATGCTGAGCGTGCGCGCTTGCGCGCAACTGACGAGGAGGTTGCGCGAGCCAATTCAGGTTACCGCCCACAGGCATCAGCTTCCGCCGATATTGGTGTCCAGCATTCGGAAACGCGCCCATCAGCAGCGTCAAACGGCACGACCGCAGCTCGCGGCTACTCGATCAATCTTTCACAGAACCTGTTTAACGGATTTCAGACGACGAACGCCGTGAATGAGGCTGAGGCGGGGGTGCGCGCTGGTCGTGAAACATTGCGTGATGTGGAGCGAGCGGTTCTTCTGGATGCCGTCACATCCTACATGGATGTCGTTCGCGATCAGGCGGTGGTGCGTCTTCAGGAAAATAACGTCAAGGTTCTGACCCGCGAATTGAAGGCAACGCGCGATCGCTTCTCGGTCGGCGAGGTGACACGTACCGACGTTGCCCAGGCCGAGGCGCGCCGTGCAGGTGCTGTGTCCTCGCTCGATGCTGCCCGCGCCAATTTAAAGACATCACGCGCGAACTACGAGCGCGTCATTGGCCACCCGCCGACCAATGTTGCAGATCCCGGCCCTCCCAATCGTCTTTTGCCCAAGTCTCTGGGTAGTGCTCAGTCGGTCAGCGAGCAGGAGAACGCACTTATTATTGCAGCTCTCTATCGAGAGCAGGCCGCGCGCTATACGGTTTCGCGGATCCGCGGCGAATTGTTGCCCTCCGCGCAGCTCGAAGCGCAATGGTCTGATCGCTTTGCTTCGAGCAAGACGCTCGATGAAAGTGAGCAGGGTTCGATCACTGGCCGCCTCTCGATTCCCATCTATCAGGGTGGTGAGGTTTCGGCTCGTGTGCGCCAGGCTAAGCATATTCACGTTTCGCGCCTGCAGGAGGTCGAGCAGGTTCGCACCGAAGTGCGTGCGGCGGTGATCAGTGCGTGGTCGGTTCTTCAGTCTGCGACAGCCCAGGTGCAGTCCGATCGTACCCAGGTCGAGGCGAACCAGACGGCGCTGACTGGCGTTCGTGAAGAGGAGAAAGTTGGTCAACGTACGCTGCTCGATGTGCTTAACGCCGAGCAGGAGTTGCTCAATGCCCAGGTCCAGCTCGTCACTGATGAACGCAATCTCGTCGTGGCGGGCTACACGGTGCTGTCGGCCATCGGTCGGTTGGATGCAAACCAACTCAGCGTCGCCTCCAATGTCTATGAGCCTGAGATTCATTATCAGGAGGTGCGCCGCAAATGGTACGGCCTGTCCATTACGCATGAGGACGGACGGCGCGAGAAACTTGACGCATGGAATTCGCGCGTCGACCAGTCGTACAAATAATCATCACGTCTGAAGATGGGTTCGCGTGCTGCCTATGACGCACGCGGAGAGCCGTGCGTCCGGCGCTTTAGCTTCTTGTTTGGTCGCATTTTCTTCGACGAACCGGTGTCCACTTCGTCGGAAAATGCTCTAGGCGGGCGCAATATCGCGCCTTTTTCTTCGGGCGCTGCCTTGCCCAAAGTTTGCCGCGGATGGCCATTAGTCCTATCGGCTGTGTGGGAGATGGACGTTGATCGGTTAAGCTGCGCGCGCGTTTAGTGAAATCGCAAACCCTGCCAGTTGGCAGGGTATCTTGCGCGGGGTGCGCGGAGGTGTTTTGCGGCGGTGGAGGCGGCGCATCGTGGTCGATAGCGATCGTTTTGGGAGGCGGTTGGCGTAACTGTGACGCCCGGAAGAAATTTCGGGTCTTCCAGCGAGGTAGCGTAATGTCCTGTGTTCCCAGAATAGAACAACTCTCGATCGAAGAGATTCTCGAGCAAATCCGCAAGGAGGCATCAGCTCAACCCTTCTCACGCGTTGAGCGTGTGCGTGATGGACTGTCCCAGGACAGCGGCGCGCAGGCGCAGCTCGGCACTCGCCCAGACGCCTGCCCAGATGCTTGCGTTGAAAAGGCCGATCATCTGTCCAACGATCCCCGCCCTCCAGCCATCGATCCGGACTGGGTGTGGAGCGGAGCGGCACAGGATGGTTCGCTCCTTCAGGACGATGTCTTGCCAGACCTGCCATCGGTCCTGAAGCGCGCCGCACAGGAAACCACGCACAGCGCAAATGTCCATGCGTTCCCGCGCCCAACGCCCTCACGCCTGAGCGAGGCTTTCCGCAGGGTTCGCCCGCCCCGCGTCGCGACATCGACAGCCGTGGTCGCGCCCACCAGCGAGACAGCCTCAGTTAAACGCGAGATGGTCTCGTTTCTTGATACACGCTTCAAGAAGCTCGGCGCGCCGCCCATGGGCCTGCAAACTCCGATGCATCCTGTGGCCGCGCCGGACATCACCGGACATGGTGTAACCCACGCAAAAGCGGATCGCGTGGAGGATGCGCAGCTTCACGCCTTGATTGAGGCGTTGAGCAAGACATCTGCTGACGCGCTGTCATGCTCACAACAAAGCACTGCCGAGGTAATCCGCCCTATGCTCAAACAGTGGCTATCGGAAAATATGCCGCGAATCATCGAGAAGGTCCTGGCGATGGAAATGGCGGAAAATGCTGGAGTAACCGAGAGTAAAAAGATCGGTTGAAAGTTGTGCTGGAGCTTGAGTGCCGTATTTGCCCGCAATTGGGCGTGGGAACATGCGTGCGGCGCATTGATGCAATCAGGTCGACAGTGTACGAGCATGAAAGGCAAGTGTGGAATGCCGGCAGGTGTTTCGCATAATACTCGTGGAAAGCATGACGCCTCATATGAAGCGCTTGCGAAAATATTTTGTATGATGAGGTCGGGCCACCTGGATTACTTTGTTTGGTGGCGGAATGCGCCAAGCCTGTCGCGGATTTGATCGGAACCCTGTGGAGGGGGCTCGGGTCGGAGATGATGCGCGCAGGTGTGGCAAATGGGGCAGGCGAGGGAACAGGATGTCACGACCGGAAGCGGCTATGGAACCGTCGATGGACGAAATTTTGGCCTCGATCCGTAAAATCATTGCGGAGGAACCGACTGGCACGGCTCGCCCCAAACCGGCAGGCCGGTCGGCGCCGGCGGGGAATGAGCCTGTCTCTGCCGCCAAGCAGAACCCCTCCAACGAGAGCCCTGAGCCCGGGTCTCGCGACGTGGAGGCGCGCTCTCCTTTCGGTATGGCGGGCCCAAGGCTGATGCCGGCGCCGCCGCGCGAGCCTGATGCTTTCGACAAGTCTGATCCGTTCGCTGCGCCTCCGGCGTCGTCGCGCGAGCCCCAGTCTTCACGCGAGACGCAGCCTCAACCGGTTGCAGCCCCCGTCCGGCCACTGCCGCCGTCCCACAACGGGCAGGCTCCTGCGGCGCGCTCGGCACCTTCGGCTGACAGCGACGTCCTGTTCGGTCGTCTCGCAGAAGCCCTGCGCGGCGGACTGGCCCCGGGTCAGCCAAGACCATCGCCAAATACCGCACACGCGCCAGTGGCGGCACCCGCGCTTCCCGATCTGAATGACCTGGAGGACTTGCTTGAAGGTTCCTCGGCCGGCGATGCAACAAGCATCAATCCGCCTGATAAAGGTGCCAGTCCAGTTATGCGCCGGACAACCGTGGACTTCAGCAGGGTTGTCCCCGGTCGTGAGGGTGCGTCCTCAACAGATGGTGCCAGCGTGCGTCAACGCGACGTTCAGGGTGTCAATGCGGCCAACAAGGCGCATATCGAGGCAGCTCCCGCGGTGCTCGATGATGACCTGCCTGATGCCGAAGAGTCCGCTGCGCTCGATGGTGATGGCGTCGCGCTCGAAGACGGCGCCGAGACCATTGATGGGCGCCAGGATGCAACGAGCAGCGCTGGCGCTGGCGCTGTCACGTCCGCCGCCTCCAAGCCTGAAGCTTCAAACGCGACGATTGAAACGGAGTTTGCGGACCTCGAAGGTGATGAGGCTGCCAAGTCGGCATTCGGCGCGCTGATGGCGGGCCTTGCGGCATCCTCGGAGACACCAGCACGCGCATCGCCACCGGCTCCAACACAGGCACCGGCTGTCAGCGCTGGGGCTCCCGTTGCCCCCGCCAAGCCAAAACCAGAAACGATGCCTGCGCCAGCGGTAGCTGAGAAATCTTCAGGAGTCGCGCCTGCCGATGCCGGCAGGAGCCAGACTGGCGCCGGGTCGGTGAAAGTCCATACGGGCGGAGCCACGCTCGAAGTTTCCATCGAGAAGAAGCCCAAGGTCGTGGCAGCGAGCCTCCCAATCGCCGGGGTTGGCGCTGGCGCAGCGGCAACGTCAAAGCAGGTCGATTTGGGGCGGGACGCGACCAGCCAGGAACGGGCGGCTGCAGCGGCGCCAGCCGGGCAATCCACATCCTCTCTGTCTGCCTCGGCCTCTGCTACTGGCCCCGTTGCCGCCGAATCTTCCCGCGACACGCCGCCGAGCACCGGTTTACCCCAGGTCGCAGCCGTGTCCGGGCTGGCTGCCACGCTTGGCGCGCCTGCGGGTTCGGCGGTTGGGGTGCGCACCGTGGAGGATATCGTTGCCGAGCTTTTGCGGCCGATGCTGCGCGAATGGCTGGCCGAGAACATGCCGCGGATGGTCGAAAAGGCTCTGCGCATCGAACTCGCCGAGGGGGTGAAGACCGTCAATCAGCCGCTCCCACCCAAGGGCAAACCGGATTGAGAGGAGCGAAGGCCCGGTGATGGCCCTGGCGCCTCGCGTATGGCTCTGAAATCCCGGATCGGTTGATGATCAGCACCGGCTTGCCCTGACGCCCGCTTGTGACCCTGAATTGGGGGGGCAGCAGCGGCCTGGCACACATCGCCGCACGCGCCCCCGGCCTCGGCACGCCTGCCGTGCGTGTGCGCCTGGTTGACAGGACCTGAGGCCCGCCCTACCACCGCGCCTTGATCTTTTTCGAACGAACCGCGGAGAAATGCGCCCCCCGAGGCGCTTAGATAGAGCCATGCTCGACAAGACCTACCAGCCGGCCACCATCGAGCCGCGCGTCGCTGCCGAATGGGATAAGGCCGAAGCCTTCAAGTGCGGCAACAAGGAACGACTGGCGGCGGGCGCCGCACCTTATGCCATCGTCATTCCCCCGCCCAACGTCACCGGCTCGCTCCACATGGGGCACGCCCTCAACAATACGCTCCAGGATGTTCTGTGCCGTTTCGAGCGCATGCGCGGGCGCGATGTGCTCTGGCAGCCGGGCACCGACCATGCGGGCATTGCCACGCAGATGGTCGTTGAGCGGAAGCTTGCCGCCGAGAACAAGACCGACCGGCGCACCATGGGGCGCGAAGCCTTTCTGAAGGAGGTATGGCGCTGGAAGGAGGAATCGGGCGGTACCATCGTCAAGCAGTTGAAGCGCCTCGGCGCCTCCTGCGACTGGTCGCGCGAACGCTTCACCATGGACGAGGGCCTGTCGGCTGCCGTCACCAAGGTGTTCGTCGAGCTTTATCGCGCCGGGCTCATTCACAAGGACAAGCGCCTCGTCAACTGGGACCCCAAGTTCCAGACCGCGATCTCTGA
>JAXGRZ010000085.1:0-10805 GCA_040765305.1 Hyphomicrobiaceae bacterium
AGCGTGGGCGTCATAATCGTCCGTCCCGGCGCCAACGATATGTCCGGCAAGATCCTGTCGGGTGGCGATCGCGAGCAGATCGTGATGGTCGAGCGATTCGTTGCCGGGCGTGAGCTGACGTGCGGTGTGATCGGCGATTTCGTCACCGACATCACCGAGATCGTGCCGCGCGAGGACCTGCCCTTCTACGATTTTGCGGCCAAATACGGAGATGGCGGATCCAAACACGTGCTTCCCGCGACTCTTTCACCAGATGTTTACCATTCCATACGGAAATTCACGTTTGCGGCGCATCAGGCGCTGGGTTGCCGCGGGGTGTCGCGCGCTGACTTCCGGTTCGACGATACGCCTGGGGGAACGGGTGAACTGGTCTGCCTGGAAGTGAATACGCAACCTGGAATGACGGCGACGTCCCTGGTGCCGGAACTTGCGGCACATGCGGGCTGGCCGTTCGGCACGCTGGTTCGATGGATCATTGAGGACGCGAGTTGCAACAGGTGGGGCAGGTAAGTGATCGAACGTGGCGGCGGCTTCAAGTGCCATCGCCCCGAACGGCCATGCCTCCCAGCCAAAATGCTCCATTAAGACAGACCCCACAGACTTCGCAGACCCTAAAGGCGCCACATGGGGCTGTCGCGCCGCCCGGACGCGAGGTGGGCGGTGCGCTTGTTTTCAAGCCAGAGGTCAGCGCAACGCAGTGGCCGGTGCCGGCCGGGCGCGCGCAGCGGCATGGGCGCCGGCGGCTCAAGAGGCAACGCCGGCCAGGTCAGCGGCGCGTAATTTTCGTGATCTCGTTGGTTTTGGCTGGGATCGGCCTTGCCGGTGCCTACAAACGGGGGCTGATCGCAGTGCCCGAAGCGATCGCCGCGCATATTCCGCCCGCATCCGATGTCGTGCAGGCTGTTGGTCTGGGCCTCGATCAAGTGGCCATCACGGGATATCGCTTCACCTCGGATGAAGCCATCTTCAAGGCGCTCGACCTCGACAAGGTCCGTTCGCTGTGGGCGTTCGATCCCAAGGCGGCGCGTCTCAGGCTGGAAGAATTGCCCTGGGTCGATAGCGCGGACGTAACGCGCGTTTATCCAGGACAGCTCGATGTGCGCATTACCGAGCGCACGCCGTTTGCGCTGTGGCGGCATGAAGGGCGCGAAGAGCTGATCGACAACAGTGGGCGCGTGTTGCAGGCGGTGCCGGCAGGAAGTGTGACGCATCTGCCTGTCGTGGCCGGTGAGGGAGCGGCGCGCCAAGCTGGCAACCTGATGGTGCTTCTGGCGCGCTATCAGCCGCTGGCCAGTTCCATCACGTCGGCTGAGCGGGTCAATGGACGGCGGTGGTCGTTGCATCTGATCACGGGCGGCAGGATCGAACTGCCCGCTGACGGGGAAGCGTCCGCCATTTCGGAACTTGAGGCGAACGGCCAGCTGTCGTCGTTGTTGAGTGGTCCGCCGACGATCATCGATCTGCGCGCACCCGATCGCATGGCGATCCGGCCGGCCGAGGGCGCGCTCGCGGCGTCCAGGCAACGCAATCTGGCCGGTATCGGTTCGCGGATCGAGAAGAATGCTCGCTACGGAGGTCAGCCATGATGCGTGCCCCCCGACACCCGTCCGGCCCGGTTCTCGGGTTGCTCGATATCGGTACATCCAAGGTTGTCTGCCTCATCGTCGCGCTGGAGGCGCGCGGGCCCTCGATACTTGCCGGCATGCAAACGGGATTTCGCGTGCTTGGCATCGGCCATCAGCGCTCGCGGGGGCTCAAGGCTGGGGTGATTACGGACCTTGCCGAAGCGGAGATGGCGGTACGTGCGGCCGTCGATCAAGCAGAGAATATGGCCGGCGTCACGCTCGAGGATGTCTATGTTTCGCTGGCTTGCGGGCGGCTCAAATCGGAGACGTTCGCCGCCAATGCCGATGTCGATGGCGGAATCATCGCTGATCGCCACATCAACCGGGTGCTGGAGGGTGCGCGCGCCTACGCGTAGCGCGAGGGACGTATGCTCGTGCACATGAACCGTGTTGGTTACCGGCTCGACGGGGCGCCGGGCGGACGCGATCCGCGCGGGCTGGCGGCGAACAGGCTTACCGTCGATCTGCACACCGTCAGCGCTGACGATGCACCGGTGCGCAACCTGATGCTGCTCATCAACCGGTGCTATCTGAATGTCGCGGGGCTGGTGGTCGCGCCCTATGCAAGTGCGCTTGCCGCGACCAGCGCCGAGGAACGGCGGCTCGGCGTCACGGTCATTGATATCGGTGGGGGAGTGACCTCGATCGCGCTGTTTGCCGACGGTCGCTTTGTCCACACCGACACTCTGGCGATCGGTGGACAGCATCTGACATTTGATATTGCGCGCGGGTTGCAGACGCCACTTGCCGAGGCCGAGCGAATCAAAGCCCTTTATGGCACACTGAGCACTGCGCCTTCGGACGGGCGCGAGGCGTTTTCCTTTCCGCTTGCGGGAGACGAGCAGGGATTGTTGTCACAAACGACCAAGGCCTCGCTGAGCGAGATTTTACGGCCACGCATGGCCAGTCTGGTGGGGTTGATCGATGAGCGGCTGCGGCGCAGCGGCATGCGCAATTGGGCCGGAGATCGGGTCGTGCTGACGGGAGGAACCAGTCAGCTGGTGGGCTGTGATGGCTTTGTTGCGAACTTGCTTGGGGCGCCGGTGCGCGTTTCCGGGCCCGATCCGGCGGCGGCCTTGCCGGGAAGTATCGCCATGCCAGCGTTCTCCACGGTCGTTGGTTTGGTGTCTGCGGTGGCGGCGGGCGATGGACTTGTTGGGGCGCTGCAGGAAAGAAACGTGCTGAGCCAGGGCTATCTTCGTCGCGTTGGAACGTGGCTCAAGGAGGGGTTCTGAGGAGAGGCGCGCCGCCAGTCCGCTGGCACCAGCGCAGCTTGCTCGCAGAACCGAGGCGGAACGGATGGCATGCGGGCGCCTGTGACGCCCGGGGGAAGACGAGGAAACCCATGAGCATCACGCTACAACTGCCGAAGCTTACCGACTTGCGGCCACGGATCACCGTGGTCGGCGTCGGCGGCGCGGGCTGTAATGCGGTCAACAACATGATCGCGGCTGGATTGACCGGTGTCGAATTCGTCGTCGCCAATACCGATGCGCAGGCGCTGGTGGCGTCGAGCGCGGAGCATCGCCTACAGCTTGGGGTCAATCTGACCGAAGGTCTTGGGGCGGGCTCCAAGCCTGAGATCGGCGAGGCCGCCGCGGAAGAAGCTGTCGATGAGATCCGCGCGCAGATCTCCGGCTCGCATATGGTCTTCATTGCGGCGGGTATGGGCGGGGGAACGGGGACAGGTGCCTGCGCGGTGATTGCGCGGGTGGCGCGTGAGCTTGGTATTCTCACCGTTGGCGTCGTGACTAAGCCGTTCATGTTCGAGGGAACGCGGCGACTGCGCACTGCCGAAGCAGGTGTTGTGGAACTCAAAAAGCATGTCGACACGCTGATTGTTATCCCGAACCAGAACTTGTTCCGGGTTGCTAACGAGAAGACGACCTTCGCCGAGGCTTTCGTGCTGGCCGACCAGGTCCTCTACTCAGGGGTCGCCTGCATCGTCGATCTGATCTTGAAGGACGGTCTTATCAATCTTGATTTCGCCGATGTGCGCACCGTCATGAAGGATATGGGTGCGGCGATGATGGGCACCGGTGAGGCGGTTGGCGAGCGCCGCGCGGTGCTTGCAGCTGAAGAAGCAATTGCCAATCCGCTGCTCGATGACGTGACGTTGAAGGGCGCGCGCGGTCTACTGTTGTCGATCACGGGCAGCCACGACATGACGCTTTACGAGGTCGACGAGGCGGCGAGCCGCGTGCGTCAGGAGGTTGATCCGGAGGCCAACATCATCGTTGGCGCCACATTCGACGACAGCCTTGGTGAAGCGATGCGCGTTTCGATTGTTGCGTCGGGCATGGAGCGGATGGAAAAGGCGCAAGTGCCACCGCCGCCGCCTGAGGCATGGCCTAATACGCGAATTGTGCAGCCGCAGGGCGCTGCGCATGATGGCGGACGGGCGCCAACCGAGACCTACGAACAGCGCCTGTCGGCCGCGGTTGGCGCCGCTGGCCTGCCACAGCCGCCACCGGTGCCAGGCGGCAAAGAGACTGCCGCAGCATCAGCTCCTGGCGGTGAGAAGCCTGCATCCCAGCCACAACCGAGCCGTGGAAGTGCCCCACCGGTGCCGCGCGAGACCTGGCAGGCACCGGGCAACGTGCTGATCGAGCGTGCCTATCAGCCTCACCCAACAGGCGCGATACCGCCGCCGCCAGTGCCATCCGACCCCGCCGCGTTCCGCCCGCAACCGCCCAGTGAGGTGCGCAGGCCTCAGACACGCCGTATCCCCGAGGTTGAGGATTTTCCGGTGGTCGGCCAGCGTGCCTATTATGGTGGCTCGGGAACCGAGGCTGATCGAGGTCGGGCGAAGCAAGCGGAGAGCGGTGGCCGTATTGACAATTTGCAACATGCCGGTGCCGGTGAGCGCCGCCGCCCCGGCTTTCTTGAGCGAATCACTGGTCGTCGCCGGAAGGGGAGCGATTCGCATTCTTCAGGCGTCGAGAATGTGTCTGAACGGAATGAATACGCTGCTCACGGACGAGTTCGAAACGACGGGGCAAGCGGGTCGTCGTCTCGACAGAGCCCCGCCCATGAAATCGACTCACCAGAAGATCCTGTTGATTTACCAATGTTTTTTGGAAAAAATCGGCGCTAGAAAGCGCCAGGCCGACAGGCTTAAAGGTGATTGTGGCGGTTCGTGAAATGTGGCGTAACACAATGTAAGAAACCGTGATTTGTGTCGCTGGTGGGGCACGGCTATCGTTCAATGGTTAACGACGAACGTAAGCATTCCAAGGGCTTAGTGTTTTTACAGACACAACGGGTGGCCCAAAGGACACGCTGGTAGCGGGTTGGTCCGATGGCGGTCTCAAAACGGGACTGAGGCTTACAAGGATCGTCGGGGGTGGGGCGATTGCATGGGGACGTTTTCGCAATCGCGCCGGGGATAATCGAGGGACGGCTAAATGTCGAATCGCTTTATCGGCGCTCGAGAGACGACGATTGCCCGCGAGATTGAACTTGTTGGCACGGGGGTGCACAGCGGAGCTCCGGTTTCGGTGATACTGCATCCCGCAGAAGCTGGAACCGGGCTCCGGTTCGTCGTCACGGAGAATACGCGCCTTGTTGCGGACATCGCTGCTGATGTTCGCAACGTCAAGAACCTTACTTTGTGTACAGTTATTGGTGATGAGCACGGAGTTACCGTTTCAACGGTCGAACATCTTCTGGCTGCACTGCGTGGCCTTGGGGTCGACAACTGCTTCATCGAGATCGACAGTAAAGAAGTTCCGATCATGGATGGAAGCTCGGCGGCGTTCGTCGAGGCGATCGATGAGGTGGGTATTCGTGAGCTTGGCGCGCCGCGAAAATACATCAAGGTGCTGAAGCCGATTCGCGTTCAGGATGGCGATTGCTGGGGTGAGTTGGTTCCCCACAATGGTTTCCATCTGGATGTCGAGATTGATTTTGATACGCCGGTTATTGGTCGCCAGCGTCTGGCGCTGGAAATATCTCCCAGCAATTTCCGCAATGAGTTGTGCCGGGCACGCACGTTCGGTTTCATGTCCGATGTCGAGCGCCTATGGAAGGCCGGGTTGGCGTTGGGTGCCAATCTCAATAATACGGTTGCCATTGGTGATGGCCACATTCTCAACCGCGACGGTCTGCGTTATCCGCAGGAGTTCGTACGCCACAAGATGCTTGATGCCGTGGGTGATCTGACGCTTGCCGGGCATCCGCTGCTTGGCGCATACCGATCGGCGCGCGGTGGACATCGTCTCAATTCAAATGTCCTTCAGGCCCTTTTTGCTGACGATACGGCTTGGACTGTCGCTCATGCGCCGCGGGTTCGCGAGGTTCCGGCTGTCGAAGTCAGCTTTGGTGCCGGTGCGGGTGCAGTTGCCGTCGCCATGGCGGAGTAGTGCAATCTGGTCTCCTGTCTGCTGCCGGGGGGTAGGCGGATGGGCTGCGGTTGGCGAGCGCTCGTCGTCTACGCCACCGCATCGTTTTAGGGGGCATTTCAGACGCTGCGGAGCGTCCAAGTTAAGGGGCTGGGGCGGTCTTCGGGACATCGCCCCGCCCTGTTTTGTTTTGCGGCCATCTGCTGGTTCGGCTTGCGGTGTCAACTGGTGCATGTGGGGCAAGGATTGGCACTTGCGCACAGGCATAGGAATGCACAACTGAGGCGTGGGGAATTGGTTGGGGAAACTGCGACACGGGGCAGGTGTGTGTTGGGCTTGTAACCCGTTTGGGGCAGGATGTTCAGTTGTTGGGGGTGCTGGTGGGATCGTTATCGTTGGGCACGGGACTCGGAGCCGACTCGTATGCTATTGCAACTTATGGGGAGCAGCCTTCGGCGTGAATGTAGGAAGGCGCAATAGGGGTAGGGATTTTTGCGTCGCTGATCTGTTGTGTTGACCGGGATTCCCGTGGTGTCTTGCGGCCCATGGTGTCTCGCTGGATGGGGTTTTACCGGTTCGACGTCGATGTGCCTGTGGTAGGGGCCGCGTTTGCTTCATGATCATGAAATTGGCTGGAATTGGGGATAGCCATTTTCACCGAGGGTGGTGCTAGAGAATTTTCCGACGAAGTGGACACGGTTCGTCGAAGAAAATGCGAAAAACTAAAGAGCTAGAGTGCCGATACGATGGGATCAGATCGAAAGGCGCTCTAGGTGCCACAGGTACGGCAGGGTAGATACGGGGACGATCGAGCGATGAGCAACAGGACGCCAGGCTTCAATCTGCTCGTCAGCGTGATTCTTGTCAGCGCTGTCATGGTGCTTCAGGGATGTGCCTCTTCCAACGATCTGCAAAAGGCACTCAATCCCGATCCTCCCGGTGTGATGTATGCGGCTGCCGACAAACTGATGACCCGGGGCAAATATGAAGCCGCTGCCAAGAAATTTGAGGATCTGGACCGCGATCATCCCTATTCACCCGAGGCGCGGCGTGCCATCGTGATGTCTGCCTACGCGTATTACAAGGCTGGCAAGCTGCCCGAAGCGATCGCCTCAGCCGAGCGGTATACGACGATGCATCCGGGCACGAAGGAAGCTGCGCTCGCCCATCACATCATCGCATCGTCTTATTTCGACGAGATGCGCACGCCCAATCGCGATCAGTCCTCGACGAGAAAGGCGTTGGCTGAGTTGAAGAAGCTGAAGGCGCTCTATCCGGATAGCGAGTATGCGAAAACCGCGGATAATCGGATCCGGTTGACGGAGGACACGCTGGCCGCCTCGGAGATGGAGGTTGGCCGCTATTACCTCAAGCGCTCGAACTATGTTGCCGCGATCAACCGCTTCAAGACCGTCGTTTCCGAATACCAGACCACGGCGCACGTCGAGGAGGCGCTGATGCGTCTTGTTGAGAGCTACATGGCGCTTGGCATCAAGCAGGAAGCGCAAACGGCCGCTGCGATACTTGGCTACAACTTCCCGAACTCGCGTTGGTACAAGGATGCTTACGCGCTGCTTGAGTCGGATGGACTTGCGCCGCGTGAGGATGGTGATTCCTGGCTGTCAAAGGCTTGGAAGAGTGTGCCGAAGCTGTCACTCGGGGGGCCCGGCTGAATCTTGTGCAATACGATGCGAGGTTCGCTGCGGTGATGATATCTTGGCTGATTGTGCGCGCTTGCCACGTGCCGATTGGCTCGTTACTTCCGTGCCGCATTGATGGCAGCATATATCGCACCGGCTGTCCGCGCGCGTGGGGGTGGACATGAGCGAAGAATTGTCCAACCCACCGGGATCTGGTTCATCGCAACGGCTTATTGACCGGCTGCTTGAGCGCTTCGAGACGCGCCATCAGGCGTTTGCTAATCGCGTTATACAGTTCATTGCGATTCCGGTGCTGATGTGGTCGGGTTACGCTTTGGGCAGGACGCTTCCCGAGCCGAACGTGTTGGCTGCTATTCCCGGTGTCGACTGGTCGGTGCTGACAGCCGTGGTGATCAGCCTTGCGTACGCGCTTTTCTCCTGGCGCATCGGCGTGGCGATGGCCACCCTCTCGTTCGTGCTCATTGCAATTGCCGCCTTCTACGCAGGCAACGAGGCGTTGCCGTTATGGCAGCCGGCTCTGGTGTTTCTGGCGCTCAGCACGCTGTTATGGCTCATTGGCCGGCGGATCGAGGGGCGGCCGCGGTTGCTGGGCGAGATGGCTTTTGACCTGTTGATGGGTCCAGCCTGGCTGCTGGCCGGTGTTCTGAGGTTGCTGCGCATCGGCTATTGATTGGGCCAGGACATCAGCTGGCGGGGATCGGAGCGGATCGGGCATGGGCAAAGGCGGGACATCGAGGGGGGCGTGGGCAAGCGTTCCCGTCGAGGAACTGACGGACGAACAGGCAAAAAGCGAGTTGCGCCGCCTCGCCCAGGATATCGCCTATCACGACGCGCTTTATTATCAGCAGGACGCGCCGGAGATCTCGGACGCCGACTATGATGCGCTGCGCCAGCGCAATGAGCAGATCGAGGCGCGTTTTGCGCAGCTCGTGCGTCCCGACAGCCCGTCGCGGCGGGTGGGCGTTGCGCCGGCCGAAGGTTTTTCAAAGATCCGCCATCGCGTGCCGATGCTGTCGCTCGCCAACGCCTTTGAGGACGAGGACGTCGTCGAGTTCGTCGAGCGCATCCGCCGGTTTTTGAAACTGGCCGAAACTGACCCCCTCGAAATCACGGCGGAACCGAAGATCGACGGGCTTTCGATCGCACTGCGCTACGAGAAGGGGCAGCTTGTCGAAGCGGCGACGCGCGGTGATGGTTCGCAGGGCGAGAACGTCACGGCGAATGTGCGAACAATCAAACAGATCCCGCACAGGCTGAACGGCGAGGACGTGCCCGACGTCATCGAGGTGCGCGGCGAGATCTACATGGGGCATGCTGAATTCGCCACGCTCAATGCGGCGCAGGCGGCGGCCGGTGCCAAGGTGTTCGCCAATCCGCGTAATGCGGCGGCAGGCTCGCTCAGGCAGCTTGATGCGCGGGTCACCGCGTCACGGCCGCTGGGGTTCTTTGCCTATGCCTGGGGCGAATTTTCCGCGCTTCCCGCTGAGACGCAGTCGGGCGTTGTCGATGCCCTGGGGCGGTGGGGGTTGCCGGTCAATTCCCAGATGGCGGTGTGCCAGGGCGCCTCCGAACTGCTCGCCTACTATCACCGAATTGGAGAAAAACGCGCGCACCTGGGCTACGACATCGATGGTGTCGTCTACAAGGTCAACCGGCTCGATTTCCAGGAGCGGCTGGGGTTCGTCAGCCGCGCGCCGCGCTGGGCCAGTGCGCATAAGTTTCCCGCCGAGCAGGCGATGACGATCCTGCGCGACATCGAGATCCAGGTGGGCCGAACCGGTGCGCTGACGCCGGTCGCCAAGCTGGAGCCGGTGACCGTCGGCGGTGTCGTGGTCTCCAATGCGACATTGCACAACGAGGACGAGATCGCCCGCAAGGACGTGCGGATCGGCGATAGTGTCGTGGTGCAGCGGGCCGGCGACGTGATCCCGCAGATCGTGCGTGTCGTTGAAGACAAGCGGGTGAAAGGGGCGCCGGCGTTCGTCTTCCCCCAGGTCTGTCCCGCCTGTGGCAGCCATGCGGTGCGCGAAGTCGACGAGAAGACCGGCGAGATGGATGTGGTGCGCCGCTGTACGGGCGGGCTGATCTGCCCGGCGCAGCGCGTCGAGCGGCTGAAGCATTTCGTTTCGCGCAATGCCTTCGATATCGAGGGGCTGGGTGAGAAGAGCGTGCAGGAGTTCTACGAGGCGGGATTGATCTCGACGCCGGCCGATATCTTCACGCTGGCGGCACGCAATGAAAGCTTCCAGCCCCCAATTGGAGCGCGCGAAGGTTGGGGGGCGCAGTCGGTCAGGAAGCTGTTTGCGGGAATCGACGCGCGCCGCCAGATCCCTCTTGACCGCTTCATCTTTGCGCTCGGCATCCGTCATATCGGCGAGACGACGGCGCGCGTGCTGGCGCGAATTTTTGATAAGAAGGGAAAGTTTGAAGAATTTTTTAGGGAGATTTACCCCAGTCGAACGAAGATTTGGGAGCGTGCAATATTTGGAATGTCTAGCCCATTCTCTAGATATTTTGGGGTTGGTGATGAGGTTTGCAATGTTGGAGAATTTGCAAATTACATTCGAGGTGCTTTTCGAAAGGAGAACTATGCGATAGGGCGCATTCGTTACCTCAACGAAGTTGGTCCAGTCTTCTCTATAAAACTTACCCGAGAACTCGTCCAAAAGGTGGAATTTGAAGAAGGGAAAATTGACTACAGCCAGCCAAAAGATTGGATTGGAATTGCGGTTCGCAAAAATATTCTCACCAAGAAAAAAGCATCCAAAATAATCAGCTCTAATCCGAACGTTGATCTCAATGACGCACTAAGAAAGACGATGGAAGGATGTGCTCGTGCGTGGAATCAACTGATGGAAGTATTGCCGTTAGTTTCTCATTCGGCTCATGCGCCCATCAACTCAAATGTTGACGCGCGGTATGCGTGGTATGAACTATCAGCTTATGTTGATGCCACAATGAAGCTTGAGTTTGGACTTTTGAAGGACATAACGAACAATAATGGTATTGGGGATACGGCAGGATTTGCACTCTTGGAATTCTTCGCTGAGCCGCACAATGTCGAGATCGTCGACAAGCTGCTGGAGTATGTGACGCCGACGCCGCTCGAACAGGTGGCGGCTCATTCGCCGGTGTCGGGCAAGACCGTCGTGTTCACCGGCACCCTCGAACGCCTG
>JAXGRZ010000086.1:0-10651 GCA_040765305.1 Hyphomicrobiaceae bacterium
AGACCCGCGCCAAGCCTTGATCAGCAAGCTGCTGGCCAAGCAGACGGGCGCGATGGCCCGTACCCCGGCTTTCGAGGTTATCGGTATCGTCGATCGCCAGGAGAATGCGCCGGGCCATGGTTGTGTCCATTGGGCGTTGGTGTTGGGCGTTGCTGTGTTCACTTCGACATAGTATCGCTCAAGCGACAAACTGTGTCGAGTGATACGCATAAAGGGCAAGATGGGATGGTGAAGGTATGAATGCAGGAATTTGCAGGGCGTTGTGCGCCATCATGGCCGTTGCAGTCCTGGCTTTGGCGCCCGCCACCGTTCATTCCGAACAAAAACCCGTTCGCCTTGCGGTCGTGAACACACCACAATTCAGCGGACTGATGGACGTCTTGGTTGCTGATTTCAAGGCCGCTACAGGTATCGATGTTGCGGTCTATTCGGGCTCCGATGTGTTCGAGCGGGCGCAACAGGGGCAAGCTGATATCGTCATCGCCCACTACGGCAAGCCGGAGATGGAAGACTTCGTGCTGAAGGGGTATGGCGCTTGGCCGCGCATGGTTTTTTCCAACCAGATGGCGATCATCGGGCCGCCAGAAGATCCAGCTCACATTCGGGGGCTGGCGAGCGGTGCACAAGCCTTGAAGAGAATTGCCAACACCAAGTCCCCCTTCATCGCCAACGCGCTGCCGGGTGTCAGCTACCTGACGCGTGTGTTCTGGGAGAGCGCGGGCAAGCCGGACAAGGCTGATTGGTATCTCGACGAGGGACTGAGCAAGGGGCGCGCCATTCGCGCCGCCACCGCCAAGCGCGCCTACGTCATCTTCGGGGCGTGGCCGTTCCTGCGCATCAAGACCAAGCAGGGTTCGGATCTGGAAATCCTGGTGGTCGCAGATCCGCTGCTGCAGCGCGTCATGGCGAGCGTCATCGTGCGGCCGCAGAAGGTTGTCGGCGTCGATCAGAGCGGCGCAGCAGCCTTGCAGAAATTCCTTTTGTCGCCAGCGGCACAGGCGCGCATTTCCGCATTTCGATCACCCGACAGCCCGTTGCAGCTCTGGTGGCCCGCCGGCCGCGACAACGACAACGGTGTGCTCGATGAGTGAGGTGTAATCCCCATCATCCCCCCTTGAGGCTTGATTGCCGGCCGACCCTGGTGGCGCACAACCACGCCCCGGGCAAATATCCCCTCCTCAAGGCTGCATCGCCGCAGCGCGGGCAGCGACGACGCGCGTCCGTTCCAAATCGAATAAACATCTATAAGCCCAGGAAAAAGATCGGGGATGGATTCCGCCTGAAGATGCGTTCAACCAGGCCCGTGGATGTGACGCCACAATGGCGGCTTTGGCGCTGCACACCCCCAAAAAACGCGCTGCACTGCATGAAATTGCGGGGACAAACAATCGCGAGCCAGCGCCACGGCCGGCCTCACCGTGTAGGTGTTTCCTTAAGGTAGTGGACCTTGAAGGAGAGTGTCGTGCACCAGAGCACTACGCGCGAGGCATTTGAGAACGTTGCGTGCGAGGTCCGCACGCACGGCGGGCAGCGTGCGCTCGTGCTCGATGCATCCGGCCCACTCACCATTCGCACGATTGGCCCACTTGAGCAGCCGTTGCGCCAAAAGGTTCGTGATTTGGCGCGCCAGGAACACGTCGAGACAGCCCATATCGACCTATCCCATGTCAGCGCATTCGATACCGCCGGAGCCTGGCTGGTCAATCGATTGACGGGCGACCTGGAAGGCGCCGGCATCTGCGTGCGCCATGACGGCGTGCGCCCTGAATACCAAGGCCTTCTCGATGAAGTTGTCCGGGCGACCTTCCAGGGGCAGGCTGCGCCAAATGAAGGCTGGCGCCTGGCTGATGCCACCGCAAGGGTGAGCCGCGTTGTGAGCGCCATCGCCAGCGTGGTCCTCGACATCATCGCCTATTTCGGCCTCTTCATTTCCGCGATCGCCCGGCTGAGCCTAGCGCCGTCGCGCTTCCGCCTGACAGCCTTCACCCACCACCTTGAACATGCCGGGCTGCGCGCCGCACCAATCATTGCCCTCATCTGCTTCTTGATTGGCGCGGTAATCATGCAGCAGGCCGCGTTGCAGCTCTCCTATTACGGCGCGGAAGTCTATTCGGTAAGCATGCTCGCCATGCTGGCGCTTCGCGAAGTCGGTGTGCTGCTCACGGTGGTGATGGTCGCTGGTCGCTCCGCCTCGGCGTTCACAGCCGAGATCGGCTCCATGAAGATGCGCGAGGAGATCGCTGCGATGCGCACGATTGGAATTGATCCGATCGAAACACTGATTGTGCCGCGCATCCTGGCCTTGCTGGTTGCAGTGCCACTCCTGACATTCCTAGGCGATGTGATGTGCCTTGTCGGCGGCGCGGCCGTCGCCGTGTTCTATCTTGGCCAGGACCTGCCCAGCTATTTGGCGCGCCTTGAAGAGTCCGTCGAGCTGCGCCATTTCATGGCCGGCATGATCAAGGCACCGTTTGCGGCAATCCTCATCGGGATCATCGGCTGTTCGGAAGGCATGAAGGTTTCGGGAAGCGCTGAATCGCTCGGTCAGCATGTGACCAGCGCGGTGGTCAAGGCGATCTTCATCGTCATCATATTTGGCGCCGCCATATCGATGTTCCTGGCATCGATCGGGAGCTGAGGCATGAACGAGCTGGCCACGCAACCAACTGCGACCGATGACGGCCCCTTGATCCGGGTGCGCGGCTTGCACAAGCGTTTCGGCGCTCACGTCGTCTATGACGGGCTCGACCTTGATGTCGGTCGCGGCGAAATTCTGGGCATCGTCGGCGGCTCCGGGCAAGGCAAATCAGTGCTGCTGCGCTGCATTATGGGGCTTGAGCCATTCCAGGCAGGGACGATCGAGATCTTCGGGCAGGACACGGCCAGCCTCGACACGTCGGCGCGCGCCAAGGCGAACGCCCGCTGCGGCGTGCTTTTCCAGGATGGTGCGCTGTTCAGCGCCCTCGATGTCCTGCAGAACATCCAGGTTCCCATGCGCGAGCACCTGGATCTGTCCGAACCCGTCATGAACGAGTTGGCGATGCTCAAGCTGGCGATGGTTGGCCTGCCCGAACTGGCGGCCAGGAAAAAGCCTTCGGAACTTTCCGGCGGCATGCGCAAGCGCGCCGGACTGGCGCGGGCCCTGGCGCTCGATCCGGAGATCGTCTTCCTCGACGAGCCGACCGCGGGCCTCGACCCGATCGGTGCGGCGGCCTTCGATCAATTGATCGCACGCCTGCAGCGCACACTGGGTTTGACGGTTTACATGGTGACGCATGACCTCGATTCCATTTTTGCCATATGCGACAGAGTTGCCGTGCTCGCGGAAAAACGAATCGTCCGCACCGGGGCGCCTGCAGACCTTCAGGCCAACCCCGGCCATCCGTGGATCGCGGAGTACTTCAGGGGTGAACGGGCAAAGCGGCTCATGCCAGCCTCGAAGCAAGACCTGCTCGTGCCAGGGGGAGTTTGATGGAAACCAAGGCCAACCATCTGATCGTCGGCACAATCGTCATCGCCTTGATCGCTGCCATATTCGGCTTCGTTCACTGGATGGGGCGCCAGACACTTTCTGACGAAGACGTTGTGCACTACCGGATCCTGTTTCAAGGATCGGTGGCTGGTCTACGGCCGGCCGGTGATGTTTTGTTCAATGGGATCAAGATCGGAAAGATCGATACCGTTGCCATTTACGCCCCCGATCCGCGGCAGTCGGAAGTGATGGTGAGCCTGCGTGCCGATGTTCCGGTGCGATCAGATTCGCTGGCCAGCATCGTCCAGGTCGGCATCACCGGCCTATCGGCGGTTCAGATCTCGGCGGGAAATCCGAATCAGGCGCTTGCCACTGTCAATCCAGAAATTGGCATCGCCGACATCAAGACGAATCCGGCGTTGTCGGGATCGGTCATGGATGCGATGCCCGAACTGCTGGCCAACGTGAACGCATTTTTTGTGCGCCTCAATCAACTGGTTGCCAGCAATGAGGATACGCTGAACAAATCTCTGGTCAGCCTTGCTTCGTTCACTTCCGTTCTGGAGTCGAACAAGGACGAGCTCGACAAAACACTTAAGAACGTCAACGCGATAACAGAAAGTTTTCGCTCGGCTGCTGCACACTTGGAGAGTACAATTGCGCGAATCGATGGTGACATGTCGGATGGTGATGATTCAATCGTGATCCAAGCCAAGAAGACGATGATTGCCCTGCGCAGTATTGCAGAAAAGATCGACCAGACAATCGATGGAAACGCTGACAAGCTGACGCAGACAGCAACGCGCAGTCTCCAGGAGCTTGAACAGCTCGCCCGGGATGGACGTCGTGTGTTGCGCGGAATGGATCGGATCTTAGAGAAGGTTGATCGTGATCCGCAAAGTCTTCTGTTCGGCTCAACAACGGTCAAGCCCTATCAGCCACAATAACGGCGCGCACCAGGGCAACGTTGCTCTATCGGGGGAAACGCATGCAGGAATTAGAGCGTCGGACGAGTATGCGCACGTTCGCCATTGTGCTTGCGGGGCTGATCGCGGGCTTGTCTGCGGGCTGTGCGCCAGTCGGCGGCCTGACAACCGGTGCGACAGCTCCTCGCGTCTTCGACCTGGCAGGGCGCAACGAGACCGCGAACGGGCCACGGCCCAGTTCGCAGCGGTTGCGGAACATGCAGGTCCTCGTCGACGAGCCGACGGCTGTTCGCTCATTGGATGGAGAGATGATCCTCGTTGCCATGTCGAGTTCTGAAATCACCTCGCTGGCGGGAGCGAGCTGGAGCGATCGCCTGCCGCGCTTGGTTCAGGCACGCATGGTTACAGCGCTTTCTGGCGACCACGTCTTCAAGTCGGTCGGCGGGGGCGGCAGCAAGGCTGCGGCCGATATCATCGTTTCGAGCGAGGTTCGCGCCTTCCAGATCGAGGCTCTACCGGGCACCGATGCCGCACACGTGGCCATCAACGTGCGCCTCATCGAGGACCGCAATGGGAAGGTCGTCGGCACACAACTGTTCGATGTTTCGCGTCAGGTCAAGGAAAAGACCACCGAAGCGAGCGTGGCCGCACTCAATGGCGCATTCGCTGATGTTCTCGCGCAGATTGCGGATTGGAGCGTTGCGACACTCGACCCCAAGGGACACACATCAAAAGCCAAGTCCGGCCGATCGACGCCGGAGTT
Source organism: Hyphomicrobiaceae bacterium (assembly GCA_040765305.1). Lineage (GTDB taxonomy): Bacteria > Pseudomonadota > Alphaproteobacteria > Rhizobiales > Hyphomicrobiaceae > JAEUMD01. Next base: position 5,162 of record JAXGRZ010000086.1, read on the forward strand.
GCGCAAGCGCGGCCCCCAGCAGCCTGGCCTGGTGAGCCAATATGATCCACGCACTCAGTAAGGCGTGGCACAACGATAAGCGCACTGCCGTTTGCATACCCTCACCACCCCGACCTGCCGCCTCATCGTTTAATTCATCGTATAGCGTATCCCGACCCACCACTGCCATTGGATCACGTGATACGCAGCCACCGACATATTCTTTTTGTGCTCATTGTCAGCACTCTGGCCGTCGCAGGCCCACATGCGGCTCTGGCTGTCGATTTATTCGGCGTGCATCTGTTCGGGGCAAAGGCCGGCGTGGAGAAAGGTTCGATCGCCTACACGACTGCGTTGCAGATTCAAGATGGCGATCGCGACCTTGAAGCGGAGATGCGCGCCTCGTCCCTTCTCATCACCCAGGAGAAGGAGGGTGCCGCCGACATCTATGCCTTGGCCGCGCGGGCACGCGCCGACCAGGAGCGCCTGCTGGCCGCCCTTTATGGCGCTGCGCGTTATGGCGCCATGATCACCATCAAGATCGCCGGGCAACCGCTCGACGCGCTGCGCCATGACGAGATCGAGAAGGCCCAAGCCCAATCACTTGCCGTTGAGATAGAGATCCATCCAGGAGCGCAGTTCCAGTTCGGACAGATCACGTTCGATCAGAAAAGCCCAACCGATATAGCGCCGGTCATGGACCCGGCTCATTATGGTTTGCGAACGGGTGAGCCGGCCTTTTCAACGCAGATCATCGCCGCCATCGACAAGGTTCGCGAAGCTTGGCGCGAGTACGGCTATCCACTCGTGCAAATTGCAAAAAAGGACATATCGGCAGACCACGCGCGCCACGCCGTCGATATCCATGTGACCATCGATCCAGGACCACCTGCGGTCTACGGATGGGTGAACGTAACAGGTGCATCGGGCCTGAGCACCGGGACAATCGCGGAGCAGAGCGCCTTGGAGCCGGGCAAACGCTTCGACGCACGCGATATCCGCAAGGCCCGCGAGCGCCTGCGCAAACTGGAAAGCATCGAAAGCGTTCGCGTTGTCGAGGGTTCACACGTCGATGCGACGGGTGGCATTCCGATGACGCTGGAGGTGACAGAACGTAAGCCGCGCTATTTCGGCGCCACGGCATCGATGTCGACGCTGGATGGTGCGGAGGTGCATGCCTACTGGGGCCACAGGAACCTGTTTGGAGAAGGCGAGCGGCTTCGCCTTGATGGCACCATGTCGCAGATCGGCGAAGGCAGCATCGAGGATTCCAATTTCAAGCTTGGAGCGGAATTCACCAAGCCCGGCATCTTCGACATCGATACGGACCTATTCACTGAATTCCGGATCGAACGGGAGCAGCCTGATGCCTATGAAAGCCGTTTCGTCAAAGGGCGCGTCGGCATCATGCGCAAGTTCAGCGAGCGCTTGAACGGTTCTGTGGCGCTGGAAGCGCGCTATGAGGAGATCGACGACGTTTACGGGCATTCGGAGTATTTCCCCGTGGCACTGAGCGCAGAGGTTACCTACGACAGCCGCGACCACAAACTTGACCCAACGAGCGGAATTCTCGCCACGACACTGGTGAAACCCACCGTCGACACGATGATGGATACCGCCTACGTGTCGATGACGGCCAGCATGGCCACATATGCCGCGCTTTTGGGCAACGACAAGGTGATCCTTGCCGGTCGCATCTTTGGCGGCCTCATCGCGGGAGCATCGCCCGCCGATGTGCCCGCCTCGGAGCGGTTCTATGCCGGTGGCGGCGGCTCGGTGCGCGGTTATGAGTATCGCAGCCTGGGCCCACGCATCGGTGATGAGGTTGCCGGCGGTCTCACACTCGTCGGTGGCTCGGCGGAAGCGCGCATCCGTATCACCGATCGCTTCGGCATCGTGCCGTTCATAGATGTCGCAGCCGTTTCAGCCGACACGTCGATGCGCTTTTCCGATGGCGTCTACGTTGGTGCCGGCATCGGACTGCGCTACTACACCTCGCTCGGACCCTTGCGGCTTGATGTGGCGATCCCGCTCAGTGACCATCCGGGCCAATCCGGCTATGGGCTCTACCTGGGCCTCGGGCAGGCATTTTGATGCGCCGGTTGGTAAAATGGGCGCTGCGCCTTCTGGTGATCGTGGCGCTGATCGCAGGCGTCGCGGCGGGGTCTCTTGCGACGCACACAGGGCAATCAGCGCTGCTATCGCTCGTTTCCTGGCTGGCCTCGGACAAGGACCAATCCATCGCTTTCGGCTCCCTCGAAGGCTCGCTGCTGTCAAAGGGACGGATCGCAAGCCTGAGCGTGGCGGATCGCGAGGGCACATGGCTCGTTGTCCACGATTTCGCATTTGACTGGCAGCCATGGAAGCTGCTGCTGGGCCAGCTCAAGGTTGTAGAGGTCGGCATCGCCCGTATTGACGTCCTGCGCACGCCGCACGGAGACAAGTCAACATCTGACGCCGGCGGCGGCAACGGCGGGGGAGTTCCGCAGCTCGTTCCAGTTTCGATCGACCGGTTTGCAATCTCGCAGATCGCCATCAGCGAAGCCGTGATCGGCGTGGCGGCACGTTTCGATTTGACGGCATCAGCCCATTTCGACGATCGCGCGCACGGCGCAGATGCCCGCTTCCAGCTCAAGCGACTGGACGCAGAGGGCACGGCGTTGACGGCGACGCTGAACTATCGGCCCGACGAGAAGCGCTTGACGATCAGCGCGAATGGGCACGAAGCGCCCGGCGGCCTCATCGCCAAGGCTGCCGGACTGTCGCCGTCCCTGCCCTTATCGATGAACGTGCAGGGTGATGGCATTCTCGACGCCTGGCGCGGTTCATTTTCGTTGAAGGCTTCGGAGGCGCCGTTCATTGCGGGCGTGGTGAGCATTGATCGCGCGGCGCAAGGGTATGGCTATTTTGCGCAGATGGAAGGCTATCTCGAGACCATCGCACCCCAGCGTTGGCGCGCCATCGTGAGCGGCAAGACGAGCGCCCAAGTGCGCGGTGCGCTGGCCGACAACGGTCTCATTTCCATCGAGAGCCTGACGCTTGCCAATGACGCGCTTCGCCTCAGCGGCAGTGGCCAATACCATGAACGCGCACGCGATCTCAGCGGCAAGGCGCACATTAAAATTGCGCGCACGGACGGACAGGCCGTCGCGCTTCCGGTTGCCGGCGACACGCCTTTGCACATCGCCTCTCTTGAGGGTACCCTGGACCTTCCATCGGCTCGTGCGGCCGCAACCTTGGCAACTCTTCGGCTCGATGTGCGCGCGATCAGCGATGGGTCGGCATCGGCCGGCCAACTCGACGTCAAAGGACAGTTCGAGCGCACGCGCGGCCACGTGGCTGCCGGTGCGTTCAAGATCACTGGGGCGCTGCGGGAACTGAAGCATCAGGACGCACTGATCGCCGGCGCCATCGGTGAAACTGCCGAATTTGCTGCCCATGGCACGCTGTCCGATGGCGGGCGCCTCGACATGCAAGGCTTCAATCTCGACCTTGCACACGGCGCCATCACAGGCAGCGCAACACTCGATAAGGGGGACCTCAAAGGGAAGGTGAACGTTCGCGCTAGCGACCTCAAGCCGCTTTTGAAGCTCGCTGGCATTGATGCAGCGGGAGCCGCCAGCCTCGATGCACAAGGCGTTGCCAGGCTCGACGGGTCGGCCTTGGAGGTGAGCGTTACGGGGGAAAACCCGTCGCTGATCATTTCTGGCAAGAGCGGTGCAACGCGCGACATCGGATCGACAAAGCTCGCCTTCAAGGCCAACCGCAAGAATGGCGGATCCCTCACCGTTCGCGACGCTACGATCACGTCGAAATCGTTCCATGCGAACGGGTACGCCGAGGTCGACGATGCCAAGCTCAATGTTCATGCCGAGGCCGAGGTTGCGGAGCTTGCGGTTCTCTCCGACACGTTGCGTGGATCAGCAAAGCTTGCCGCGGACATCACTGGCGCGCGCTCAGATCTTCGCACCAAGATACTCGCCAAGGCACCTTCGCTCACGATAGCGGGCCGCGACATCACCAACGTCGTTGCGACACTCGATGGCACCGGTCCGCTCGACCGGCATGCACTCGAAGCAAATATCGATGCCATCGTCACCGGCCTGAAGCTGGAAGCCAAGAGCCGGCTTGTTCTCGAGGCCGATGCCGTAGCGCTCGATGATCTCACCCTCGATTGGGGTGCCTTGAGCGTGCGCGGCAAAGGCCGGCTGGCGCAGACGGCTCCGCAAGCGCGCTTCCATATCGAACACGGGAATCTTGCGCAGCTTTCGGCGCTTGTTGGCTCCGATCTTGCCGGCAAGCTGACGGCTGATGTCGATCTGGCAACGATCGAAGGTGAACCAAGCGCACGCATCAAATTCTCGTCCGCCGGCATCTCAACTCCCGGTGCGCGGTTGGTGCGGATCGAAGCTGCGGCGCGCGTTGCGCTACAAGATCCCCTGCGCCGCACCGAGGGCACCCTTCAGGTCGGCACGATCGCACTCGGACAAACCCGCATTCACAACGCTCAAATTGCGCTCCAGCCGGGGAAAGATGGCCTGCAGATCAAGGCTTCGGCCAAGCCCGATGATGGCGCTGTCGCTCTTGAAAGCCGCCTGCAGGTACTCGATACCGCGATTGTCGTGCTGATCGATGGCTTGCGGGCCGAGCGCCACGGCAGATCCTTGAGCTTGCCGCACGTCGCGACGATCCAGCTCAGCGAGGGCGTTACCACCATCACCGGCCTGTCACTCCAGTCGGGTGATGGGCACTTGGACATCGATGGCACGGTTGGGCCCGACGCGCTTGGCATCAATGCCCGGCTCAGCAATCTGCCCCTCGATCTTGCCGATATGATCGACCCCTCGCTGGGCGCGCGCGGGCGGTTGAGCGGCACGGCGCACGTCACGGGAACACCATCAGATCCGATGGTCGATTTCGAAACCACCTGGGCTTCCATCAGCGTGCGCACCATGGCGGATCTTGGATTGCCGCCGCTTCAATTGCGCGTCAACGGGCGGTTGGCCGATAAGGCTCTGGCCAGCAAGCTTGAAGCGTCCGGTTACGAGGATCTTTCGATCACCTCCCAGGTGCGCCTTGGCGGAAAATCCTTCAATGCCCTCTCCGGCACAGTCAATGGGCGCGTGCCACTGCAGATTGCAAACGCCATTCTTGCTGAACGTGGCACGCGGCTGACCGGCACGGCGCGCATCACTGCGCAGCTGGGGGGAACGCTCGATCAGCCGAAACTTGACGGAACGGTCCAGATCGAAGACGCCAGCGCGCGTGATCCTGGCAGCGGGGCTCTTCTCAAACAGATCAACGGACCAGCCAGGATCAGCGAAACCAGCCTTGAGATTGTCGGCATTCGCGGTGTCGGCGAGAAGGGCGGAGACGTGTTGGTGCGTGGCACAATCTCTTGGGCACCCCCCGTGGTGCAGCTCCAGCAGGTGGAGATTGCTCTCAACCGCTTGATCATTGACGACAAGAAGCAGATTTCCGGTGAGGTCGATGGGGTGATCTCCATCAATG
>JAXGRZ010000087.1:0-10599 GCA_040765305.1 Hyphomicrobiaceae bacterium
CTCGATAGCCTGTCGCAGGACGAAACCATCTATCTTGCGCCACTCGATGATTCGGTTGCGCGGGGTGCCACCTGCGCAGACGAGCTGCTTGCCCGCTACCACGGCCGCTGGCAGGGCAATGTTGAACCTCTCTTTTCCGAATTCGCGTTTTGAACCAGAGCACATTGCGATCCGATGGGATCGGGCGAGCGTGCCGATACAACTGGATAAATTATGAATTTTTCGGGCACCTGACGCGCTTTTGAACGGTGATCTTTCAGCTTCCGTTCATCCTCGGGACATTAGTCTTGATTGATCTTGTTGAAGTGCATGTGCGTCGGCTAACCCCCCGCAACTATGCTGGGGCAGTGCGAAACCGTTAGGCGGCATTATTTCTGGAGCTCCGTCTTGACCGTGCGAACGCACATATTGCTGGCACTTGCGGCACTCATCGGCGTTTCGGCGATGCTGGCAGCAGTGACGCCCGCCGCCGAGGCCAACGCGTGTGCGGCCAACTGCCGAGCGCAGCACAATCAATGCCGCATCTCCACCAAGGGCAACCCGAGCTGCGATGCGCGCTTGCAGCAATGCCTGCAATCGTGTCTGAAGCGGTGATTGCTCCAAGCTTGGAGACGGGCTTGGAGTGAACCCGACATCGCGCAAAGCCCGCGCGCCAAGCCCGCGTGCGTGTGCATGGACGATCAATATTGCTGGTCCTCTTCCTCTCGCGCGAGGGTGCCATCTTAACCCACGATCATGACGCACAAATTGCGTGGCCCGTGCGCGCCGATCACGATCTTGCCGCCGATATCCGCGGTTCGTGAGGGCCCTGAAATATAGTTGAGCGTGCGTGGCATGCCGCTCGCACCGAACGCCTGGCGGACTTTGTCGATCGCTTCTTCATAGCTGCCAACGATGGACGCGCGCTCGACAATGATGATGTGGGTTGCGGGCAGGAATGCCAGGGTGACGGGATTGTCGGCGCCGGCGGCGATCACCAGCGTACCCGTTTCGGCGATGGCGCAAAGCGCAAAGGAAAGCCCGCTGGGATCGTCTGGTGAACCAGCCCCCTGTAGGATTTCGAGACCGTTTGCGTCCTGCCAGGGCATTGCGGCAAGTCGCGGATCACCACCCAGGCGGACGCTCGCCCGCGCGCCCTTGTCTTTGAGATAGGCAAGCAGGCTGGCTGGAACCGCACCTGGTTCACTGACCTTGATGACGGTGGCGAGCTGGCCTTCCAGAAAGCTGCGCAACATTGCCACGTGATCGTTCGCCGAGCCCTGTGCGCGGTTTGGTATGAGTTGGCGGGAATGGGCGGTGATGCGCGCCTGTGCTGCGTGCAGGCGCGTGGCGTCGTCGGCTTTGGCATCGAGTGAGGCGCGAATGCGCCCCAAGATGGCGGATCGGGCGGTGCTCATCGTGCCACCCCCCGCTGTGTTTCTGTCCACAGTTGCTGGAATGTGCGCCCTTGTGGCGCTGCCAGATCGCGATGACGAGTCCAGCCGCCCGTTAGAGGTAGCCATCCGAATCGGCCGCGCCGGCGCCCGAACGCGCCAAGGCCGGCGGCGGCGAAGCGCGTCATCATATGATAAAGGCGTGGCCGCTTGGCTAGGGCTGCCCATGCGGCTAAGGCGGTACGCTGTGTTAGTGGTGGCTGCCCCGCCTCGAAATCCGCTTCGCGCCAATATCGCATCAGTTTCGGTAACGGGATGCGCATCGGGCAGACCGCTTCGCAGCGCCCGCAAAACGTCGAGGCATTGGGCAGGCTGGCCCCCTTCTCGATGCCGATCAGCGCTGGTGTCAGTACCGAGCCGATCGGGCCTGGATAGACCCAGCCGTAGGAATGTCCGCCGACCGCACTGTAGACCGGGCAGTGGTTCATGCACGCGCCGCAGCGGATGCAGCGCAGCACCTCGCGAAATTTCGTGCCCAAAAGCTCAGCGCGTCCGTTGTCGAGCAGGACGACGTGGTAAGCCTCCGGGCCGTCCACATCACCAGGCCGGCGCGGTCCCGTCGATAGGGTAGCGTAAGTCGTACACTCCTGGCCTGTTGCTGAGCGGGCCAGCAGGCGCAGGATGGTGGCGAGGTCTTCGCGTGTCGCCAGGACCTTGTCGATCGAGGTGATGACGATGTGCACGCGCGCTAAAGACTGCGTCAGGTCGCCATTGCCTTCGTTGGTCACGATAACCGATGAGCCGGTCTCGGCGATGAGGAAGTTGGCGCCGGTGATGCCGACGTCAGCGGCGAGGAACTTCTGGCGCAGCACCTTGCGCGCCTCGCCCACCAGATCGGCCGGCTCGACGAGATTGCGCGCCTCGGGAAGATCGCGATGTACGCGGCGAAAGTCGCGCTCGACCTGCTCCTGGGTGAGGTGGATCGCTGGCGCGATGATGTGGCTTGGTGTTTCGCCACGGATCTGCAGGATGTATTCGCCAAGATCGGTTTCGACGACCTCCATGCCAGCCTCTTCGAGCGCATCGTTGAGGCCGATCTCCTCGGAGATCATCGACTTGCCCTTGGTGACCAGCCTGGCGCCCTCGGCCCGACACAGCTCGACGATGATCGCCCGCGCCTCCTCGGCGGTCTGCGCCCAGTGAACGTGCGCTCCCGCCGCGGTCGCGTTCTTTTCGTAGATCTCCAGGTAGGTGTCGAGCAGCTCCAGCGTTTCGTTGCGCAGGTCGCGGCCGATGTCGCGCAGCGTGTCGAACTCGGGAAGCCTAGCCCGCGCCGCAGCGCGCTGGGCGACGAGTCCGCCTGGCAGGCCAGCGAGCGCGCGCTGCAACTGCTCGTCGGCGAGAGCGGCGCGCGCATTCTCCTTGAAGTGAGGTGTTTCGATCTCCATCGCGTTCTTGTTCTCGCACGGCTTGTTAACTCGGCCAACGCCGAAACTCAGGATCGACGTCCCTCATATCCCTGCCTCAAGTTCCAGCCTCATGACGTGGCCCCATGCCCAATACAGCCGGATGATGGGAGCTGTGGAACGCACCTTGCCAAGCCATGCTCGTGTTCCTTTCCTGACGCTCAGGTCCCTATCGGCTCCCAACACGACAGATCCAGAACACGATGCCGCACGTTCACTCGTGCAGCATTTCGTAGATCTCGTCCTTGAGCCGCAGGCGCACCAACTTTAGGTTCTCGAACTCCTCATCAGAGGTGTTGATGCCGGCCGCTTCGATGCGATGAACCTCCCGGTTGAGTTCATGGTACTCCTCAAACAACCGCGCGAAATGTGCGTTGCTCGTCTTCAGGTCGTGGATCTTGTCCTTGTACTCGGGGAACTCATCGGGAATCTCATGCGGAACATGGGTCATTCTTCATTCTCTCCTGGTCGTGGGCTGCCCAGTGGGTAGCTCGGATGGGGAACGTGCCCGTTTTCACTTAACTGCGCGGTTTCCAATCTGCCGGCGCGCCAATGGGTGGGGTGTTCAGATCGCCCGCCAGCACCTCCGCAATATGGCGCGTCTCGATCTGTCGTCCCTGCCGGGCAAGCTTACCTGCCATGTTGAGCAGGCAGCCCAGATCGCCCGCCAGAAGCAGGTCGGGATCCGCTTGTGCGATGTTATCAGCCTTCTTCTCCACCATCGCATTCGAAATATCAGGAAATTTCACAGCGAAAGTGCCGCCGAAACCGCAGCAGATTTCCGAGTCTGCCATTTCGACAAGCTCCAGTCCCTTGATCGAAGTCAACAGTTGTCGCGGCTGCGCCTTGATCCCCAATTCGCGCAGGCCCGAGCAGCTGTCGTGATATGTTATTCGTCCAGGGGGGGTGCCCTGCATTGCCGGGTCGATGGCCGTCATGCCGCGCTCGTCGGTGAGGAAGGAGACAAGTTCGTGCACCTTTGCCGCAAAGGCTTCGGCTTCGGCGAGCGCGGCAGTATCGTCGGTAAACAGGCGAGGATAGTGTGATTTGAGCATGCCCGCACACGATCCCGAAGGGGCCACGACGTAGTCGCAATCCTTGAAGGCGGCGATCGTCGAGCGCGCGATGGCGGTGGTACTGGCCCGGTCCCCGGAATTATAGGCCGGCTGTCCGCAACAGGTTTGCCCGACTGGTACGACCACCTCACAGCCTGCCGCCTCAATCAGCTTGGCTGCGGCAAAGCCGATGGACGGCCGCATGACGTCGACAAGGCAGGTAACAAAGAGGCCGGCGCGGGGGCGCCTTGTGGCGGTGTCGGTCATGCCGATTGCTCTTTCGATCTACGGGCAGGAAAAAGCGGCAAGGCAAAGGAGCCCTGAACGCCGATCTTGCCTTGCTTATAGCAGATCGTTTCCACAATGAGGCGTGCCCAACACCAAGGGCGGGCAACCTGCGTCCATTGACGTGATGCGTGCTCACCTAAGTGCGATGTTGGGTTTCCCCGTCGTCAGGGTTTCGTCCCAGCGTCAGGGCTTCGCCCCAGCTCAGGGCTTCGCCCCAGCTCAGGGCTTCAGCGTCTTGAGATAGGCGATAAGATCGGCCCTGTCCTTCTCTGACTTCACCCCCACGAACGCCATTTTTGTACTTGGCAGGTATGCGGAAGGCGATTCCAGGTAGCTGTTGAGTGACATTTCATCCCAGATGAGTTTTTTCTCGCCTGCAGTTCGCATGGCATCAGAATAGTTGAAGTCGGGCAATGATCCGGCGGCGCGTCCGACGATGCCGTTGAGCACTGGTCCGACCTTGTTGCGTGCCTTGGGTCCTGCGTCGTGGCATGCGCGGCACTTGCGGAAGACTGAGGCGCCGTTGGCAAGATCTTCTGCCGCCACGGGAGCTGCACCAAGAAGCGCAATGAGTGCGACAAAACCAGCTACACGTGCCCAAAGTGATGTCATGGCAGGTTGCTCCAGATCGGCAAATTGCGGGATTTGCGCCAGTATTTGCGCTGTCAACGTGACGTTGAGGGGAGGCGCGGTGTCACCTCATCGAGTCGAGGCCCCATCATGGGGCCGGCCCGAGCATGTCGGGCCGGTGCGGGGCCGTGCCGATGATAAGGAATTGGCTCGCGAAGGCAATCAGCGCGACGTTGCCGCTGAATTGTTCTTGCGGTTTTTGGTATTCGGCGATTTTTGCGCCGTGGGGGCTTTGCGGGAATTGGTGCTGCTGCTGTTCGCTGTGGCCTGGGTGTCCTTGGCTGTGGCAGCTGCGGTTTCGCCTGCCCGCGTGCTTAGCTTACGCTCCGCCGGCGGATTGGCCGCATAAACCTCATTGAGGAATTCGATGAAGACGTTGACCTTGTTGGGCATGAACTCGCGGCAGGGGTAGACGGCGAAGATGCCTACCGACGATGAGCCGCGGTATTCGGGTAGCACAACCTCAAGCTGACCAGCCTCCAGTTCCGCGCCGATATCCCAGGTCGATCGCAGGGCGATGCCAAGGCCCGAGAGCAGCGCCTCGCGCACAAATTCCCCTGAATTGGAGCGGATGTTGCCTTTGACGCGCGCCTGGATCTGTCCCTCCGGGCTTTCGAGCCGCCAGACGTCTTGGGCCCCGGCAAGAAGGCAATTGTGCCGCTCCAGGTCGGCAAGTTTTCTGGGTGTGCCGGCCTCGGCGAGGTAGCCTGGCGTTGCGCACAGCACCCGGTCGTCGGCGGCAAGTTTACGTGCAACCAGGGAGGAATCGCGCAATTCGCCAATGCGGATGGCAACATCAAATCCGTCGCGGATGATGTCGACGAAGTTGTCGGTCAGGTGCATCTCAAGCTCGATATCGCTGAAACGATTGAGGAACGCCGGCAGATGCGGTGCGATATGGAGCCGTGAAAATGCAGTTGGTGCTGTCATTTTGAGGACGCCACGGGGGCGCGTGTTGCGCCTGGAGACGAAGTCCTCCGCCTCCTCGATGAGGCTCAGAATATCGACTACGCGCTTGAAATATCCCTCACCCGTCTCGGTAAGGGTCAGGTGGCGCGTTGTGCGCTGAAACAGCCGTGCGCCGAGCTGGTCCTCAAGCAGGCTGATGCGTTTTGAGACAACCGCGGGCGATAAGCCCATCTCGCGGCCAGCCGCAGACATGTTTGCGGTTCGCGCAACCCGGGCAAAGATATCCAAATCGCTGATGGACGTCATGACCTTAAGGTTCCTCCAGAACGAACATGCTTACAATTGGGCTTTCTGGGCCCGATATCAGTCCAACTTGTCACTAGCCGTAACGGCAATGGTGTGTCGGCGAAATAGATAAAACGGAAATATTCTTTTCTAAAAAGTTGAAAAATAGTGGCCTCCTCCATGCAGCGTACGAGGCCCAGGGCCCGGATTTCTGTTGAATTATTGCTTTTTGACATATCTCTAATATATTAGCTGGGTGGGAGTCCGACCCATTCAGCAGGCGTCCGCTTGTGCGTGGTTTCACCAATTGCGCGCTGCGGAGTAAGGCTTGAATACGAGTAAATTGGGTGGCCAAGGGACCTGCGGCACGACACAGGCGTCTAGAGCGTTTTCCGACGAAGTGGACACCGGTTCGCCGCAGAAAATGCGACCAAACAAGAAGCTAGAGCGCCGATCCTTATCTATCGGATCGCAAAGCGCTCAAGTGGGGCGCCGCGATCGATTGATGTGTGAGGTGGGATGTGCCGGCCGTCTTCATCTGCTGACGGCAGGCAAGTAGACAAACGCAAGGTGGGGTGGGCTTTGGTGAATGTCAGCCGGGCCAGGGGGGAGATTGGATGTGGGATCAGTGACAGGCGGGCGGAAAGGCACCAGCTTGGCATGCCGACGTTTCATGACGCCTTGAGCGCGCCGCTCATCATCGTTCGCACGGACTAGGCCATAGAAACGGGGTCTAAGAAAATGGATCGGCAATAATCGTTAGCGGCTTGCCCAAGGGTCTGCCTCCGCTCGGGCGCTTGGGTTATCATGTCGGGGCACATAACTCCAATCCACGCATTGGCACAGCCCCGTGTGAAGCGCTACACCAGTCATGGCCCTCACACCTTCAAGTGGATGAAGCCTTCCAGCGGATGCACCTGCAAGCGCATGCAAGGGGTCACAAATCGAAACGGTGCGCGTGACGTGCCGGAGAAGAGAGGAACCGGGGAGATGTCACACATCGCTCTGCCTGAGCCCGACCAGTCCATCATCGCGCGACGTGACCAGATCGTTGCCGACCTGACGCGCCTTGTCGGTGCTGATCTCGTCATCGCCGATGAAGATGGCCGGCGCGCCTATGAAACCGATGCGTTGACCGCTTATCGGCGCATGCCTCTCGCCGTGGTTCTGCCGACCTCGACCGATGAGGTTGCGCGCGTCATGCGCTATTGCCGTGAAGGCGGCATCAAGATCGTACCACGTGGCGCGGGAACCTCGCTTGCCGGCGGCGCACTGCCAGCCGAGGACGCGATCGTGCTGTGCATCTCCAAGATGAATCGCGTGCTCGAAGTTGATTACGCGGCACGTTTTGCCCGCGTCGAGACGGGGATCACCAACCTTGCCATTTCCGAGGCCGTCGGCAAGGACGCCTTTTTCTACGCGCCAGATCCATCGAGCCAGCTTGCCTGCACGCTGGCCGGCAATTTGGCGATGAACTCGGGCGGTGCGCACTGTCTGAAGTATGGTGTCACGACGAATAACGTTCTGGGCGTCAAGATGGTGCTGATGAGCGGTGAGGTCGTCGAGATCGGCGGGCCGCATCTGGATGCCGAAGGCTATGATCTGCTGGGGCTGATCGTTGGTTCCGAGGGGCAGTTCGGCGTCATCACCGAGGCAACCGTGCGCATCATCCGCTCAGCGGAGGGTGCACGCCCGATGCTGATTGGTTTTTCGTGCAGCGAGGATGCGGGCCGCTGCGTCTCGGCGATCATTGCTTCTGGCATCATCCCCGTCGCCATCGAGTTCATGGACAAGCCTGCCATTGAGGTTTGCGAGAGCTTTGCCAAGGCCGGTTACCCTCTCGATGTGGGTGCCTTGCTGATTGTCGAGGTGGAAGGCTCAGAAGAGGAGATTGAAGGTCTCCTCAAGCGCGTTGCCGATATTGCAGCGCCCTTCGATCCCAAGAAAATTCTCATCTCGGACGGACCGGTGCAAAGTGCCAAGATCTGGAAAGGTCGCAAGTCGGCATTCGGTGCGATCGGGCGGATCTCTGACTACTACTGCATGGATGGCACGATCCCCTTGAGTTGTCTGCCGCAGGTGCTGACGTCGATCTCCGAGATCTGCGCGCGGCACGGCTTGCGCGTTGCCAACATATTCCATGCCGGCGACGGCAACCTGCATCCGCTCATTCTCTATGACGCGAACGATCCTGAACAATCTGAGCGTGCTGAACTTGCCGGCTCGGAGATCCTCACCCTTTGCGTCGAGGTCGGCGGTTGCTTGACCGGTGAGCATGGCGTTGGCATCGAGAAGCGCGATTTGATGCGCGTGCAGTTTTCCGATACCGATCTTGCCCTGCAGATGCGCATCAAGACGGCCTTTGATCCCGATTGGCTGCTCAATCCTGCCAAGGTGTTCCCACTCGATGGCCGCACGGCGGTGATTTTGGCCGCTTGACGCATGCAAGAAGGAATTGAGTAGGTATGAAGGAGCCGATGAGGCCAGTCACCGACTGGGAGCTTGCGAGCATGATTGCGAGCTTCGGCAAAGGCAATCAGCGCGTCGAGGTGATGGGCAACGGGTCCAAGACGAACGCCGGCCGGCCGATGCAGACGTCTGCGACCATCACGACCAAGGCGATGCGGGCAATCAAGCTCTACGAGCCGACCGAACTCGTCATGTCGGCTGAGGCGGGCGCGCCGCTGACCATGATCGAGGCGGAGCTGGCTTCGCGCGGTCAGATGCTCGCCTTCGAGCCGATCGACCTTGGTCCCGCCATCGCTGGGCCACCGGGCCAGCAGACGATCGGCGGCGTGTTTGCGGCCAACCTGTCGGGGCCCCGCCGGATCGTCGCTGGCGCAGCGCGCGATCATCTGATTGGCATCAAGGGGGTCAACGGGCGTGCCGAAATGTTCAAGTCGGGCGGCCGCGTCATGAAGAACGTGACCGGTTACGATCTGACACGTGGCGTTGCCGGCAGCTGGGGCACACTGGGCGTGCTGACCGAGGTGACGTTCAAGGTGCTGCCTTGGCCGGAGGCGGCTGCGACCCTGGTGTTTGCGGGCCTCACCGACGACCTTGCCGTCGAATTGATGTGCGCGGCCATGGGCACACCCTTTGAGGTTTCGGGTGCGGTACATCTCAATGCCAGCCTTGCCGATCGCTTGACGACACGGCCGGCGACCGTCTCGGGCACGGGGCTCACTGCGCTGCGTATCGAGAATTTCGTCAGCTCGGTGTCGTACCGCAAGAACCAGCTTGCCCAGCTGCTCAAGATCTATGGTGCACCCCTTGAGCTCGATTACGAGGCATCGTTGAAATTCTGGAGTGAGCTGCGCCGGCTTTCGGTGCTGGCAGATCAGCACTCGGCGCTGTGGCGGGTGTCGACATCGCCCAAGAACGCCGCCAAGCTCGTTGCGGCGATCCGCAAGCACATGACAGCTGAAGCCTATTACGACTGGTCGGGCGGCTTGATCTGGCTCGAGGTTCCAGCAACTGCCGATGCCGGCGCCAGCGACATTCGCCGCGCTGTTGCGGTGCATGGTGGTCATGCCACGTTGGTTCGCGCCGAGGCCGCCATTCGCGCCCAGGTCGAGGTGTTCCAGCCGCAGTCGCCAGTGCTGGAGCGGATCACGCGCAATCTCAAGTCGGCCTTCGATCCGCAGGGCATTCTCAATCCCGGCCGCATGTACGCCGGGATCTGACGCTTCATGGACGCAACTGATGCAAACCAACTTCACACCTGAGCAGCTTGCCGATCCGCGCATTGCGGAAGCCGACCGCATCCTGCGCCGCTGCGTTCACTGCGGCCTGTGTACCGCGGTCTGTTCGACCTACGTGATTGTCGGCGATGAGCGTGACAGTCCGCGCGGCCGGATCTACCTGATGAAGGACATGTTCGAGGGCGGCAAGGATGCCAGCCTCGAGGTTCAGCACCATGTCGATCGATGCTTGTCGTGCCTTTCATGCATGACGACATGCCCTGGCGGTGTCGACTACATGCATCTGGTCGATCTGGCGCGCGTGCACATCAAGGAAACCGGGCAGCGCAGCTGGAAGGAACGCATGATGCGCCGGCTGTTGGCCGCGGTCGTGCCCTATCCCGACAAGTTCCGTTTGGCTTTGAAGGCGGCGCCGCTGGGGCGGCCGTTCATTCCGCTGATGCGCCGCCTGGGCTTCAAGGAAATGGCCGCCATGCTCGAACTGGCGCCAGAGCGTTTGCCGAACCTGCCCAAATTCGAAGGCCCAGGGGTCGCCAAGACCGCTACCGAGCGTCGCGCCCGTGTCATCATGCTGGCGGGCTGCGCGCAGCAGGTTCTGCGACCTGAGATCAACGATGCAACCATTCGTCTGCTGGCGCGCCGTGGTGTCGATGTGGTCGTCTCGAAAGGTGCTGGGTGTTGCGGGGCACTCGTTCACCACATGGGCGAGGAGGAACAGGCGCTCCAACAGGTCCGTCGCAATGTCGATGCCTGGTCGAAGGAGATGACCAAGGGGCCGGTCGATGCCATCATCATCAACGCCTCGGGGTGCGGTACGACGGTCAAGGATTACGGCTACATGCTGCGGCTTGATCCAGCGTATGCCGAGCGTGCCGCCAAGATTTCGAGC
>JAXGRZ010000088.1:0-10510 GCA_040765305.1 Hyphomicrobiaceae bacterium
CAAAAGCGTCTTCAGTTCGGGGCCGGCCTCGCGGCCGGTCAGCGCCAGCCGCAGCGGGTGGAACAGCGCACGCCCCTTGGCACCGGTTTGCTGCTTCACATTTTTGGTCCACGCCGCCCAGGTGCCTTCGCTCCAGGGCTCGGCAGGCAGAAGATCGGCCGCCTTGGCAAGGAACGCACGATCCTCGATCACGGGCGTGATGTCACCGGCAACGACCTGCCACCAGATTTTCGCATCGGCGAGCTTTTCCAGATTGCCGCGCACCGCGTGCCAGAACTCGGCACCACCGTCGATGCCAAACTGCGCCAGCTGCTCAGACACATCCGCGTAATCCAGCATGTGCAACAGGCGCGCGTTGAGACCATCGAGCTCGGTCACATCAAAACGTGCCGGCGACAGGGAGATGTGCGAGAAATCCAGCGCGTCGGCAAGCGAGGCCAGTGACGTGTGCGGGGCGATCGCCTCGGAGGTGCCGATAAGGGCGGCATGGCAAACAACGGCCATCGGCTCATAGCCGCTGGCGCGCAAGCCTTCGACCGATAGCGAGTCGATGCGCTTGGACAGCGCCTTGCCGTCTCCGTCGACCAACAGGGAATGATGACCGAAAGCCGGCGGCGCGCTTGCAAGGGCCTCGAACAGCGCGATCTGAACGCCGGTGTTGGTGATGTGATCGGCACCGCGCACGATATGGGTGATGGCGAAATCGATGTCGTCGACGACACTGGTGAACGTATAGAGATAGGAGCCGTCGGCACGAACCAACACTGGATCGGACAGCGAGCCCAGGTCCACCGTCTGATCGCCGCGAATGAGATCGTTCCATGAGACGATCGTCGGCAAGGGCTTCAAATCATGTTCGCCGTCGGTGTTGGGCAGGCGGAACCGCCAGTAGGGCTTGCGGCCTTCCCTTTCAAACGTGGCGTGCTCATCAGGCGTCAACTTCAACGCGGCGCGGTCATAGATGGGCGGCAGGCCGCGCGCCATCTGCCGCTTGCGGCGGCGTTCCAGTTCATCTTCGCTTTCATAGCACGGATAGAGCTTGCCCGCGGCTTTGAGCGCTTGGGCCGCTTCGTCATAGCGTGCAAGGCGATCAGACTGGCGCGCATGCCATTCCGTTGTCAGACCCAGCCACGTGAGATCGCGATGGATCCCTTCGGCGAAGGCTTCGCTGGAGCGCTCGGTATCAGTGTCGTCGAGGCGCAGCAGGAAGCGACCGCACTTTTTTACTGCAAAAAGGTAGTTGAGTACGGCGGTGCGGATGTTGCCGATATGCAGGCGGCCGGTCGGGCTCGGTGCGAAACGGACTGCAACGCTCATCATGCCATCTCCCCGCCATCAGCGCGCGGTGCCACGCTTCTTGGAATGCTACGGGCTGCGGCCACCGTCGTGTCAGAACCTGCGGCCGCAGCAGTCTCGCGGAATCGGTTGGTAATCGGATAGCGGCGGTCACGGCCAAAATTCCTGGACGAGATCTTGACGCCGGGCGCGGCCTGGCGCCGCTTGTATTCGGAGATGTAAAGCAACCGCTCCACCTTCTTCACGGTTTCGGGCGCATGACCACGCGCGATGATGTCGGGGACACTCATCTCTTTCTCGACAAGACATGCAAGGATGTCGTCGAGGGCATCATAAGGTGGCAGGCTATCCTGGTCGGTCTGGTTGTCGCGCAGCTCGGCCGTCGGCGCCTTGGTCAGGATATTTTCGGGGATGACGATGCCGCCGGGACCTTTCGCATGCGGGGGCCGATTGGCGTTGCGCCAGCCCGCCAGACGATAGACCTCGCTCTTGTAGAGATCCTTGATGGGATTGAAGCCGCCGTTCATGTCACCATAAAGAGTTGCATAGCCGACCGACATTTCGGACTTGTTGCCGGTGGTCAGCACCATGGCGCCGAACTTGTTGGAGATGGCCATGATGATCGTACCGCGCGTGCGGCTTTGCAGATTTTCCTCGGTGATGTCCGCATTCGTTGCCTTGAATAGATCAGCAAGCGCGCCTTCGAAACCCTCCACGGGGGAAGAGATGGGAATGATGTCATAGCGAATGGCGAGCGCCTCAGCGCAATCGGCGGCATCCTTCAGTGACGCCTTTGATGTATAGCGATAGGGCAGCATGACGGCGTGAACGCGCTCAGGCCCCAGCGCATCGACCGCCAGCGCCGCAACGAGCGCCGAATCGATGCCCCCCGACAACCCCAGCACGACACCAGGAAAGCCGTTCTTTTCGACGTAGTCGTGCAGACCCAGCATGCAGGCGGCGTAGGCAGCCGCATCACCTTCAACGATCGGCGCCAGTGGCCCTTTGTTGCCACACGTCCAAACCCCGTCCTGTTTCGTCCAGTCGGTGATGATGATCTGTTCGGTCCACTGCGGCATCTGCAGGACAAGACTACGGTCGACACCAAGCGCAAAGGAGCCACCGTCAAAGACCAGCTCATCTTGTCCCCCGACCTGGTTAACGTAGATCAGCGGCAACTCGGTCTCGGTGACGCGCGCGACGGCAATGTTGAGGCGCACGTCCGGCTTCTTCCAGTCGAATGGTGAGCCATTGGGAACGATGAGCAGTTCCGCACCGCATTCGGCGAGGCATTCGGCAACCTCATCGGACCAGATGTCCTCGCAGATGGGCACGCCGATCTTGATGCCCCTGAAGGCGATCGGACCGGGGAGCGGACCTGTCGCAAAGACGCGCTTTTCATCGAATACGCCATAATTGGGCAGATCCACCTTGTAGCGGACAGCCGCCACCTCGCCCTTCTCCAGCAGCACCACGGCGTTATAGACCTTGCCATCCTCAACCCAGATCGTGCCCAGGAGCACGCCGGGACCTGCGTCGTTGAAGTCTTGGGCCAGCGCCAGAACGCGCGCGCGTGCAGCCTCCTGGAACGCCGGTTTGAGGACCAGGTCCTCGGGCGGATAACCGGTGATGAAAAGCTCGGGGAAAACGACCAGATCGGCGCCCTCACGCGCCGCGTGTGCACGGGCCGCCGCCACCTTCTGGGCGTTGGCGTCGAGATCACCGACGGTGGGGTTCAACTGGGCAGCTGCGATTTTCATGGGCACGGATGGTCCTGCGGCACAAACGGAGTGCATTTAGAAGGGCATGACGCCTCAATGCAATGGGTGTGGTTGGGCGGCGCGACGAAAGTCAGTCCTGCCCGGCGATCAGAGCATGACCAGATGGCTCCGACTTTGACGTATGCACGATGACGTCGAGTTTGACGTATGCACGTCGGGCCTGCAATTGGCGCATCCGCGCCCGGTCTGCAATCGGCGCATCCGCGCCCGGCCCGAAGGGTTTGCGCGCGGCGCATGCCCGCTTCGTCGAACGCTTTGGCCGTACCCTCGTGAGAAAGGCGGGCTAGACGAAATCGGCTGCCACCTGCGCGGCAGCCACCACCCCCCGCATTTCTCACAAATGAAAAATGCGCAGGGCAGTTGGTCAATCAAGCTGTCGCGCTGGCAGCCATCGGCTCAGCGCGGGCAAGGCGCTCGCTCTTCATGCGCTCGGCGACCAGGAACGCCAGCTCCAGCGACTGGTCGGCGTTGAGACGGGGATCGCAGTGCGTATGGTAGCGGTCCGACAGGTCCGTCTCGCTGATCGCGGTGGCTCCGCCCGTGCACTCGGTCACGTTCTGGCCGGTCATCTCGACGTGGATACCGCCGGCATGCGCATTGTCGGCGCGCAGCACATCGAAGAACGCCTCGACCTCCTTGAGGATGCGATCGAACGGCCGTGTCTTGAAACCGGTCACCGCCGAGATCGTATTGCCGTGCATGGGATCGCACGACCAGACTGGCAGGCGCCCCGCCTTTTGCACCGCGCGCACCAGCTTGGGCAGATGCGAGGCCACCTTGTCGGCTCCAAAGCGGCAGATCAGCGTCAGGCGGCCCGGCTCGTTCTTGGGATCCAGGATGTCCATCAGCTTCAACAGGCCGTCGGGCTCGATCGAGGGACCGCACTTGAGGCCGATGGGGTTCTTGACGCCGCGCGCGAACTCGATGTGCGCGTGATCGGGCTGGCGGGTGCGATCGCCGATCCACAGCATGTGACCGGACGTGGCGTAGTAGTCACCGCTGGTGGAGTCCAGCCGCGTCAATGCCTGCTCGTAGCCCAGCAGTAGCGCCTCGTGCGAAGTGTAAAAACGCGTGGTGCGCAGCTGTGGCGTATTGTCGGACGTGATGCCGCACGAACGCATGAAGCTCAGCGTCTCGGAAATGCGGTTCGCCAGCTCCTGGTAACGATCCCCCTGAGGGCTGTCCTTGACGAACCCGAGGTTCCACTGGTGCACGCGTTCAAGATCGGCGTAACCACCGCTGGCGAAGGCGCGGATCAGGTTCAGCGTCGCCGCCGACTGACGGTAGGCCTGGAGCTGGCGGTGGGGATCGGGAATGCGTGCATCAATCTGGAATTCGGAGCCGTTGATGATGTCGCCGCGGTAGCTGGGAAGCTCGATCAGCCCCTTCTTCTCGGTCGGCGCGGAACGCGGCTTGGCGAACTGACCGGCAAGGCGGCCAACCTTGACCACAGGCGAACCACCCGCATACGTCAACACCACCGCCATCTGCAGAAAGACGCGGAAGAAATCGCGGATGTTATCGGCCCGGTGCTCGGCGAAGCTTTCGGCACAATCGCCGCCCTGCAACAGGAAGCCGCGACCCTGAGCCACCTCGCCCAGCGTCTTTTTCAGCTCGCGTGCCTCGCCTGCGAAAACCAGTGGCGGGAAGGTCGTAAGTTTTGCTTCCACATCCGCCAAAGCATCGAGATCGGGGTAATCTGGCACCTGGACGATCGGTTTGGAACGCCAGTTGTCGGGGGACCAAGGTGCCGCCATCGGTTCACTCTCCTGAAACGAACGGAGTTATTCCCGCCCGTGGGTTTCATGCTGCGTTGCAGGACCGCAGAAAAAGGCCGTCATATTCGGCCATGATGCCATTCGAGCGGCCTTATAGGCCATCCCTTGGCAGGTGGCCAGCCTTCCCCCGCCACGCAAGCCCCGAAAGCCATGGCTCCATGCATCACCATAGCGCCGCCTCCTGCCCCCTCACCTGGACCGCGATTGGCACAAGCTGATGTAGGGCTTGCAAGGGCAACCTTTTTCGGCTGACGCGACCAAGCGGGGTGTGGCAGCCTCCTGATAGATAGATAGATAGTGAGCAGGTCCAGCGAATGAAAGCACCCTCATTCACCTTTGGCATCGAGGAGGAATACCACCTTGTCGATCTCGATACCCGCGATTTGGCCGCCGCCCCCGCCACCCTGATGGCGGCCTGCGAAGAAGAACTTGGCAAGCAGGTGGCGCCGGAATTCTTCCGCAGTCAGATCGAGATCGGCACCCAGCCGTGCACGTCGTTTACCCAGGCGCGCGACGAACTCTCCCGGCTGCGCGGCACGATCTCGCGCAGGGCGGCCGAATTCGGCCTTGCCCCGATCGCCGCCTCGACCCACCCTTTCGCCAGGAAGGCAACGCTGGAGACGACGCCCAAGGCGCGCTACCAGGCGCTGGCGCGGGACTTTGGCGGCATCGGCCGGCGGCTTTCGATCTGTGGCATGCATGTGCATGTGGCGATCGAAGACAACGAGGATCGCATCGATCTGATGAACCAGATCCGCTATTTCCTGCCGCACCTGCTGATGCTGTCGACGTCCTCACCGTTCTGGGAGGGCGAGGATACCGGGCTGAAGAGCTACCGGCTGTCGATCTTCCATGAGCTGCCGCGCACCGGGCTGCCGCAGCGCTTCGAGAGTTATGGTGAATACCAACGCACTGTCGACGTGCTGGTGCGGGCCGGGGTGATCGAGGACGGCACAAAAGTCTGGTGGGATCTACGCCCGTCGGTCCGTTTTCCAACGCTGGAGATGCGCGTTACCGACGTATGCCCGCGGGTGGAGGACGCGCTGACAATCGCGGCGCTCTACGTCTCTATTGCGCGCATGCTTTATCGTCTCAAGGGGCGCAATCAACGCTGGCGCAGCTACCCCGCGTTCCTCATCGAGGAGAACCGCTGGCGCGCGCAACGTTACGGGGTTGATGATCAACTGTTCGATTTCGGCAAGGGGACACTGGTCCCCTTCGCCGAACTGATCAACGAGCTGATCGAGATGATCGCCGAGGACGCTGCCGAAATCGGGTGTCTTGCGGAAATCGAGCGCACGCGCGACATCGTTGCGGCAGGCACTGGCGCTGACCGTCAGCTTCATGTGCTTGAAGAGCAGCTCGGGCGCGGCATTGATCGCGCCCAGGCGATGAAGGGTGTCGTTGATATGCTGATCAAGGAAACCGTTGCTGGGCTTTAGTTGTCGTGCTGTAGCTGCCGTGCCGTCCCATCAGCTCCATCACCGACGATGCAGCTCAGCCTCGATGGTGATGCGGATCTCGTCGGAGACCAGCGGGATCGAGCGCGTAATGCCAAACTCGCTGCGCAGGATCTGCGTGCGCGCCGAAAAGCCCGAAGCGTAGACGCCCGCATATATCGGATTGATCTTGGACAGCGGATGCTCACCTGAAAAGTTCCACACCACCGAAAGCATGGCCGGCCGCGTCACACCGTTGAATGTCAGGTCTCCGGTCACATTGGCCGTCTTCGCCGTCGTCATGATGACCTCACGGCTCTTGAAGGCGATCTCGGGGTACTGGGCGGCATTGAGATAGTCGGGCGACTTCAACAAGACGTCATCAAGCGCGGAAACACCGGTCGACAGGCTGCGCAACGGGATGCGCACGTCGATGCGGCTCTCTTCGGGCTTTTCGCGATCAAAGACCACTTCGCCTGAGATATCCTGAAAACGGCCCGACTGGCGCGACAACCCCAGATGCTCCCAACTGAAGCGTATCTCGGTGTGGTCCTTGTCAAACGTATAGGTTTCAGGCGCAGCGCTGGCGGGATCTGCAAGAGCGGCCGACAGGGTCAGCGCCAGCGCGACCATCGCAACGCACATGGCTGACAGCCGCCAAAGATTCCGGAGAGCTGGCACGTGCAAAACGTGCCGAAAACTACAAATGCCGCGCATGGAGCACCTCGGTTGGAGACGTGAGCGCATGGGCCCGCAAGGGACGTGAAACGGTCGAACGGGCTTTGGTTTGGTCGTGAATTAACCGCCGGACTTGACGCAAAAGTGGCGGCTTTGCGCATCAGCCGCGCTTTTCCCCAGCGTCACAGTGCTGCAAACATGCCGCCGTCCACCAAGAGCTCCGAGCCGGTGACGAATGTTGAGTCCTCGCCGGCAAAGAACAGCGCGGCGCGGGCAATGTCCTCGCCAGTGCCGAAACGGCGCAGCGGCGTCTGCTCGAGCAGCGCCTTGCGGATCGGCGGGGTCTTCAATATGCGTCTGGTCATCGCCGTTTCGATGAAGCCTGGAGAGATCGTGTTGACGCGAATGCCGAACACTGCGTATTCGACCGATAGCGCCCGCGTCAGCGCGGCAACAGCACCCTTCGTCGCGGAATAGGCCGCCAGCTGGCGCAGACCGCGATGGCCCATGATCGAGGCGATATTGATCAGCGAACCATGCCCGCTGGCCTTCAGCAACGGGAACGTGTCGCGTGCGATGCGTACCACGCCATCGAGGTTCACGTCGCGCAGGCGCGACCATTCCTCATCGGTCAGGTGGCGGAATTCAGCGCGCACGTTGATGCCGGCGTTGTTGACGACAATATCAGCCTTGCCATGCCGGGTCTCAAGCGTGCGAACGAGGGCTGTGACATCCTGGCCGCGTGTCACATCGCAGGCAACCGCCGTCGCCGTCTGCCCCTGCGCGCTGATTGCCAACGCCGTGGCTTCAGCAGCCGCACCGTCGATATCGGCGATGTAGACGTGCGCCCCCTCGGCCGCGAACAGTTGCGCAACCGATCGTCCGATACCGCCACCCGATCCGGTGACAACGGCAATTTTTCCAGCAAGTCTCGCCATGAAAGCCCCTTATGATCGGCGCAGGCGGGCTCGCTTTTGGGCCGCCGGACAGTCCGGCAGAGGGTTTAGGCCGGGTGCGGATCCGTTTCAACCGCGGCGCGAGATTATGACAAACGGGCGCTGCGACCTTGGCCCCGTAGCCTTGGCCCCTCGGCTTTGGCCTTGGCCTTGCCACTGGCCAGGATGGCGCCATCACCACCTGAATTTGGGTCACGCGGGCGCCGCCGCCCGTTTGGTGCGCATCGTCACCAGTTCTTCCGCGGCACTGGGATGCAAGGCCATGGTGCGGTCGAAATCCGATTTGCGCGCGCCCATGCGCATGGCGATGGCGGCCATCTGCACCATTTCGGCAGCGTCGGGGCCAAACACGTGGCAGCCCAGCACCCGCTGCGAGTCCTGATCGACGATGAGCTTCATCATCACCCGCTCTTCGCGGCCAGCCAGCGTCGCGCGCATCGGGCGGAAGCGGGAGACATAAACGTCAAGCGCATGGGCCCGCTCACCCGCCAGATGCTCGGGCAGACCCACGGTGCCGATCTCAGGCGTCGAGAAGACGGCCGTCGGCACCATCTCGTAATCGATATCGCGCGTCATGCCGGCAAATTCGCGATCGGCAAAGGCATGACCGTCGCGGATCGCCACCGGCGTCAGCTGCGGCTTGTCGGTGACATCGCCGAGCGCGTAGATCGAGGGCACGGAGGAGCGGAATTCCTCATCAACAACGATGTGACCGTTCCAGCCGCAGGTGATGCCGAGCGCGGACAACCCCAATCCCTTGACGTTGGGCACGCGCCCGGTAGCGTACATGACGACGTCCGCATCGAGCACGCTGCCATCATCCAGATGCACACGCTTAGCGTTCGCATGCGCATCGACCTGAGGTATCGTGCGCCCGGTCAGGATACGAATGCCTTTGGCGCGGTACGCCTCGCTCAGGCCATCGCGCAAGTCCTCGTCGAAACCGCGCAGGATCTTGTCGCCGCGATAGACGAGGGTCGTCTCGGCGCCAAGCCCCGCGAAGATGCCGGCAAACTCGACCGCGATGTAGCCACCCCCGACGATGACGATGCGCCTGGGAAGCTGATCGAGGTGGAAGGCCTCGTTGGAGGTGATGACGTGTTCGCGGCCCTTGAGATCAGGATCGACAAAAGGCACACCGCCCGTTGCCACAAGGATCTTGCCGGCGCGAACCTCCTGGCCTGTATCCTGGAGGCGGACCGTGTTCGGTCCCGCAAGGGCGGCGTACTGGGAAAAGAGCGTCACACCCGCGTTGCGCAGCGTGTTTTGATAAAGCCCCTCCAGGCGCGCAATCTCATGGTCTTTCGCCGCGATCAAGGCGGACCAATCAAAGCGCGGCGTCTCGAGCGACCAGCCAAAGCCTGCCGCATCGGCAAAATCATCGGCAAAGCGACTGGCATAGACGAGCAGCTTCTTGGGCACGCAGCCGCGAATGACGCAGGTGCCGCCGTACCGGTCAGCCTCGGCCAGCGCCACACGCGCACCATGACCGGCGGCGATGCGCGCGGCGCGCACACCGCCAGAGCCACCACCGATAACAAAAAGATCGAAGTCCTGATCGGACATATAGCCCACGGCTCCCTGTCGTGAAGTTTCTGAGTTGAGAAGTTACTGATTGCTGGAGCGCTGTGCGATCCGATGGAACCAAATCAGCGCTTCCGCATCTTTCTTGGTTGCATTTTCTACGACGAACCGGGACCCACTTCGTCGGAAAATGCTCCGGTGTCATTCAAGGCTTCTTCTTTTGCTGCATGGCCTTGAGTTCGCGTACCGCCATCAGTCCGTATTTCTGGCCGATCTGTGCGCCCTGCTGCATCAGCTCGGGCATGATGGAGATGAATTTAGCGCCGGTGCCCGAGCGGTAGAACACACTGATCTCCTTAAGCTCGGCGGCTGTGAAACGCTCGGCATAAAGGGTGGCGAATTCCTCGATCATCTGGTCGCGGTAACTCTGAAACTTGGCGCTGAAAGTCGCAAATTCCTTCTCCGCTGCGGCACCTGCACCGCTTCCTGCGGCCTCGCTGGCACCAACGCCGACACTTTGTTTCATCACGTCGAGCATCAGCTCGATCTGCTTCTTGGCGCCCGTGACCTCAATCAGCTCCATGGCCGCGGCAAGGCGCTCGGGATCTTTAGAATTTTCCTGCGCGCTCACTGGTGCTGCGAGAACCAGCATGAGGGCAACGGCACTGACAAACAGACGCACCATCGACATTTACAGCCTCCATCAACAAATCGATTTATATGGCGGATCGTAGTCGAACGGCCCGCTCGTGAGAACTCTGGTTTTGGAGGGGTACCTAACCGGCTGACACCAGGAGAGCCTAGGGTCCGGCCTCAATAGCAATGAGTCCGCAAGATCGTCAGACGAGGCGAAAGAGGCAAGTGGACGCAGCGCTGGACATGCAGAGCATATTCAAGCGAAGACCACGCCGCATATCTCGCCTCGTCTGGCGACCCTTCGGGCAGGCTGGGTTTGCTTGCCTGGTGCGTTGCGCTCACTTGAAAATCAACCAGATTTCCGGCGATCGCGCGCCTGCCAGACAACCAAACCCAACCTGTCTTGGACCCATTGCTATTGA
>JAXGRZ010000089.1:0-10306 GCA_040765305.1 Hyphomicrobiaceae bacterium
ACGCGAATGGTGCGATGGCTGCATCAGCTGTGGAATGGCCCCAAGAATGTCACGCCATACGGAACCGCAACGGTTGGCTCGAGCGAAGCGTGCATGCTTGCCGGCCTGGCGCACAAATGGAACTGGCGCCAGGAACGGGAAAAGGCGGGAAAAGATGGTTCCCGACCCAACCTGGTTACGGGTGGTAACGTGCAGATCGTATGGAAAAAGTTCATGCGATATTTTGACGTTGAGCCGCGCATTGTTCCGCTCAAGCCTGGGCAGTATCGGTTAACCGCCGAGCATCTCGCCGACTATGTGGATGAAAACACCATCGCCGTCGTTGCCATTGCCGGGCAGACTTTCACCGGCGAGGATGACGATTTCGAGGTGATCAGCGCCTGGCTCGACGACTACCAGAAGCGCACAGGACATGATGTTCCCATGCATATCGACGGCGCCTCTGGTGGCTTCGTCAACCCGTTCGTGTATCCCGACTATGTTTGGGATTTTCGCATGCCGCGCGTCAAATCGATCAACGCCTCGGGCCATAAGTTCGGTCTCGTCCCGCCCGGCCTCGGGTGGGTGGTTTTCCGCGACGACAAGGTTTTTAACAAAGATCTTATTTTCTACGTGAACTACCTTGGCGGAGAAATGCCTACGGCGACATTGAATTTCAGCCGAAACGCATTTCAAATTGCCTATCAATATTATATTTTCTTGCGGCTTGGGTTTTCCGGCTTCAAGGAAATCATGACTCAGACGGTCAAAAATGCACAGCTTCTTCGCGACCTGCTTGTGAAAAGTGGTTATTTTGAAATCATGAATGAAACTCAAAGAATTCCGGTTGTTGCCCTGACACTAAAAAGCAACTTCACGAACTTCAATGAATTCGATGTCTCGGCCAAGGTTCGCGAGCGGGGCTGGGTCCTCTCGGCCTATACGATGCCGCCGAATGCCGAAACGGTGAGGAGCTTGCGGGTTGTGGTGCGCCCCCACCTCAATCACAACGTCATTGAGGGACTGGCAAACGACATCGTGAATGCTTGCAAGTGGCTGGAAAAGCACGGCGGTAACGTGACGCCGCCGGAGTTGCATGCCCACGCCAACGTCTCCTCAACGAAGTGCTGATTTCTTTAGCTAGAACAACTGCTTGATAGGGAGCGGACAACGCTGCCGCTCCCTCTTCGTAGCGCAGTGGCGTGACAGGAGTACGTAATGTTTGAGTACATTTTCAGCACACTAAGGGCGCATCCCGAGTTGGCGATCTTTTTCGCGCTCGGATTGGGCTATTGGGTCGGGGGATTGAAATTCGGCCATTTCAGTCTGGGCGCCGTGACGGGCACACTGCTTGCGGGCGTGCTCATTGGCCAGATCGGCATTGAGATATCCGCTGTCGTCAAGTCGGTCTTCTTCCTGATGTTCCTGTTTTCCATCGGCTACAGTGTCGGGCCCCAGTTCGTGCGTGGCATCGCCTCAAACGGAGCGCCGCAGGCGGTATTCGCCGTCATCATCTGCTTCCTGTGCCTGTTTTGTGTCTATATCGCTGCTGTTGTGTCGGGCTATGGGCCTGGGTATGCAGCAGGTCTGCTGGCCGGAGCTCAAACAATCTCGGCATCGATTGGTGTTGCCACCGACGCAATCAACAACCTGCACCTAACACCCGAGGCAACCAAGGTTGAGCTCGATCATATCCCGGTGGCCTATTCGATCTGCTACCTTTTCGGCACGATCGGCACGGGCTGGATCCTGGCGTTTCTGGGACCCAAAATGCTGGGCGTCGACCTCCAGAAGGAGTGCGCACGTTATGAACTCGAAATGAAGGGCGGCAATGCCGATGCCAGCGGACAAACCGCCTGGCACCAGCATGAAATGCGCGCATACAAGCTGGCTGCAAACAGCCCGGTTGTCGGCAAGACGATCGGCGCCGCCGAGGCGAATTTCAAGGATGAAAGGCTTTTCGTCGAGGCGTTGCGGCGTGATGGCAAACCAATCGAAGTGAGCGACGATATTGTCTTGCAGGCTGGAGATATCGTTGCGGTATCAGCAAAGCCCGCAACCCTTGCACGGTTCTCCAACGAGGCCGAAAACGTCGATGATCGCGAGATCTTGAACGTTCCGGTCGAAGAGGTGAGCGTCCAAATCACGAACCGGTCGGTCGACGGGCGCAAGCTGTCAGATCTTGCCAACGAGCCCTACACGCGCGGCGTCTACATCAACAGCATCAAGCGCGGTTCGCTTCAGGTCGATATCCCTGTTCATCCCGGAACTGAGATCGAGATCGGTGATATTGTAAGAGTTGCCGGCACGAAAAAGCATATCGAAGCACTCGTCTCTGCCATTGGCTATGCAGATCGTCCAACGAACATGACAAGCATGGTCCTGGTCGGATTTGCAATTCTGCTTGGTGGTCTTGTCGGTGCACTGGTGTTTCCGATCCAGGGCATTCCGATCACATTATCCACCTCTGGCGGCGCATTGATTTCAGGCCTCGTGTTTGGTTGGCTGCGCACATTCCACCCACAGCTCGGTGGCGTTCCCGCATCGACGCTCTGGTTCATGAACTCAGTCGGCTTGAACGTGTTCATCGCCGTGGTTGGCATTTCCGCTGGTCCAACATTCATCCAGGGCCTCAAGGATGCAGGGTTCGAACTCTTCTTCTGGGGTGTGTTTGCCACAGCCACTCCAATGCTGCTCGCTCCCTACATCGGCAAGTACATTTTCAAGTTCGATCCGGCAATCAACCTTGGATGCTGTGGTGGTGCGCGCACCAGCACGGCTTCGGTGGCCATGGTTGGCGAAGTGGCAAAGAGCAATGTTCCAATGCTTGGATATACGGTTCCCTATGCCGTATCCAACACGCTGTTGACCCTATGGGGATTGGCGATCGTACTGATGGTCAAATAATTCCAAAGATATTGAACCGGCGAGCGTGCCCTCAGGGCAGGCTTGCCCCCTTGCCCACATCTTCATTTCATCGCCGGAGTGTGTCTCATGACGCCGATCGACTACAGTGCGCTTGAAAAGCTCAGCCCCTTCGAGATCAAGGATCAGTTGATCCAGCAGGCCAAAAGCGAGGGCATCAAATCCTCGCACGCCTTCCTGAATGCCGGCCGCGGCAATCCCAACTGGATTGCCACCAAGGCGCGTGAAGCCTTTTTCCTGCTCGGACAGTTTGCAATCGCGGAAGCCAAGACCGTCTTTGAAGATCCCGTCGGACTGGCCGGCATGCCGCCCGTCAAGGGCGTGCGGATACGCTTCGACAAGTGGATTGCAACACATGCAAACCTGCCCGGTGCGGGTGTCCTGAAGGACGTCGTCGAATTTGCCATCGCGAAGTTCGACTTTGATGCGGACGCTTTCCTGCACGAACTGACCGACTCGGTGATCGGCGACAATTATCCCGTTCCCGATCGCTGCCTTGCGCACAATGAAGTCATCACCCGTGCCTATCTGGACTGGGCGATGTGCAACAATGAACCGCCTGCAGGAAAATTCGATCTCTTCCCGGTCGAAGGTGGCACGGCCGCCATGTGCTACATCTTCAAGGCCTTGAAGAATAACCGCCTGCTCAATGCCGGCGATACGATCGCGTTGGCAACACCGATCTTCACGCCGTACCTGGAAATGCCGGAACTGGAGGACTACAACCTCAAGTCCGTCTTCATGAATGCCGAGCAGGAAGACGATCTGCAATACACCGAAGAGGACTTCAAGGTTCTTGAGGACCCGAATGTCAAAGCCCTCTTCATGGTCAATCCGGGCAACCCATCGGCCGTCGCCTTGACACCGGCCACGCTGGAACGCCTCGTCCAGCTCGTCAAAACCAAGCGCCCCGACCTCATCATTTTGACTGACGACGTCTACGGGACGTTCGTGCCTGGCTTCAAATCTGCGATGGCTGTACTGGCGCGCAATACGATTGGCGTCTACTCGTTCTCAAAATACTTCGGATGCACCGGCTGGCGTCTGGGTGTGATCGCGGTTCACGAAGACAATATTTTCGAGGGCAAACTCGAGACTCTCGATGAGGCGATGAAAAAGAAGCTGGACCAGCGCTATGCGACGCTGACCCTGGAGCCACGCAAAATCAAGTTCATCGACCGGATCGTCGCCGACAGTCGCGACGTTGCCTTGAATCATACGGCCGGACTGTCATTGCCCCAGCAGGTCATGATGAGCATGTTCTCGCTGGTCGAACTCATGGACACCGACAAGGCCTATCAACAAGCCTGCATCGACATCGTTCACAAGCGTTTCAGGTTGCTTGTCGAAGGTATGGGCATCGAGGTCGATGCCGACAAGTATTATGACGCCTACTATGGCATCATCGACTTCGAATTCTGGCTGCGCAAATACGTCGGCGAGGATGTCGTGAACTGGCTGAAGGCAAACGTGCACCCGCTCGATATCGCCTTCAAGCTTGCTCAGGGTCATGGCATCGTGCTGCTCAACGGCAGCGGCTTCCAGGCGCCCAACTGGTCGGCACGCGTCTCGTTTGCAAATCTCAACGAAGAGGATTACGCGGCCATCGGCCGGGCCGTGCGGGCCATCGCGGCCGGCTACGTCCAGACCTACGAAGCTGCGCGCAAGTCGTCGTGACGTCACGGGAACCAGCTTTGCCGCAATCATCAGTGCTTTGGGGTTGCGGCGAAGCGGTGGATGCAGGGTTCGTGATGCCATCTGGATTTGCGACGTCTTAAGGGGAGAAAGAAAAGGCCGAAAATGGAATTGCTGACTGATCCAGTCGTTGCATTATTCGCATCGGTGGCCTTGGGCTATCTGGTGGGCAAGGTGCACATCGGACCGATCGCGATTGGCGGCATTTGCGGAACGTTGTTTGTTGCACTGGTGCTGGGTCAGGTTGGCGTCGCCATCAGTGCCGATCTCAAAAACACCGCTTTCGCCCTGTTCATTTTTGCGCTTGGCTTCACTGCCGGCCCCCAGTTCTTCGCCAACATCCGCACTGGTTGGCGTTTCGGCATATTCTCGCTGCTCGAAGTGGTCGTGGCGATGGCACTGACAGCCCTCTTTGCGATCATCTTCAAGCTTGATGTGGGGACGATCGCCGGTCTCTTTGCCGGTGCGGCGACTGAGTCTGCCGTCGTCGGCACCGCCTCAGAAGCGTTATCCAATCTTCAGCTACCCACAGCGGACATTGTGGCACTTCAATCGAACGTCGCCACAACCTATAGCCTGACCTATCTTTTCGGGCTCGTCGGCATCGTCGTCTTCACGACGCAGATTGCTCCCCTTCTGCTCAAAATCAACTTGCGGGACGAAGCCAAGAAGCTCGCCGAGGAGCTGGGTGCAGATGCAGACCAGGAGCAGAATGATGCCTTCCCAATTTTCGTGGAGCGCGCCTTTGATGTTGGCGCCAGCGCCGGCGTGAGCGCGGCGAAATTCGAAAAAGACCTTGATTGGAGTGTCACGATCGCGGGCGTGCAACGCGACGGCGCACTGATCGACGTGCCGATGGACCTCAAGCTGCGGGAGGGCGATATTGTCTTTATTCGCGGGCGTCGTGAGGGAATGATTACGGCCGCCGCGCGGCTGGGCAATGAACTTCCTCTCCCCAAGGACGTGACGTTCGAGGTTGCATCTGAACAAGTCATCTTGTCGCGCGCGGATGCCTTTGGCGCCAGCCTGAAGCAACTGGGCGAGATCGCACCACCCGAACTGAGGCGCCGCATCTTTGTCACCGACATCAGCCGCATGGGGCACAAGATCCCCTCACTGCCCAAGACTGAGCTGCAGCAAGGCGATATTCTCACTCTTTATGGCCCCAAGGAGGATGTCGCAAAGGCGATCAAGGAACTTGGCAGCGCCATGCCGCCGGCCGACAAGACCGATTTCGTGATGCTGGGAGCGGGCATCCTTTTTGGGCTCCTGATCGGCCAGATCGCCATCCCATGGGGCGGCGTTGAATTAGCCCTTGGCAAGGGCGGTGGGGCGCTGGTCTCTGGCCTGATCTTCGGCTGGATCAACATGCGCATCCCCAAGATCGGCACGCTGCCCAGCTCAGCTGCCAGCATGACCAAGGATCTCGGGCTGGCGGTCTTCATTGCGGCGATCGGTCTTCAAGCCGCGCCCGATGCTCTCATTCAGCTGAAACAATACGGCCTGCTGCTCCCGGTGCTCGGCATCATTGTCTCGGTCGTTCCTGCCATCGTGTCCCTCTTTGTTGGTTACAAGCTGATGAAGCTGCGGGCGCCTATCCTGCTTGGCGCCATCGCCGGACAGCACTGCAGCACGCCGACAATCACCGCATTGGTCAGCCAGTCGGGCAACTCGATCCCGGTCATCGGTTACACCGTCACCTATGCCATTTCCAATGTCATCTTACCGCTCATGGGGCCGGTGATCGTTGGCCTGGCGACGATGATTGCGGCTTCGGGTTAGGGTTCAGCTCAATAACAATTGGTGCGCGCGATCGCCCTCCTCGCAACCCACTACCGAGGGCAACCTTGGTTGTGCTTGATCGACAACATGGCGCGCCTACAGGAGGACAATATTGGAAGGATGCGTCAGCCGCCGTCCGCATCCATTCCATCGGCGCTTGCAACGCTACTCTTGCGCGCGAATTTTCGCTCCTCCTCGCCCATCTGCGATAAATCTGCGTCGAACTCGATCCGCTCAGCGCCCGCCAGCGCCAAAAACCGTTTGCCGCGCGCCCGTCCAATCAAGGTCAACCCTGCTTTGCGCGCCAATTCGACACCCCACGCGGTAAAGCCCGAGCGCGACACGAGGATCGGAATACCCATCTTGACGCACTTGATCACCATCTCGGAGGTGAGCCGTCCGGTCGTATAGAAAATCTTGTCGTCGGGCGTGACCTTGTTGATCAGCATGTACCCGGC
Organism: Hyphomicrobiaceae bacterium; assembly: GCA_040765305.1. Classification (GTDB taxonomy): domain Bacteria; phylum Pseudomonadota; class Alphaproteobacteria; order Rhizobiales; family Hyphomicrobiaceae; genus JAEUMD01. The sequence goes on from JAXGRZ010000089.1 coordinate 6,840, forward strand.
GATCTTGTCGATCGCGTTATGCCGGCCGACATCCTCCATGTAGACGAGCGGGCGATCCTCGCAGGCCAGCACACAGCCATGAATTGCACCGGCCTTGAGATAGAGGCTGGGCTCGGTGTTGATCTTCTTGGTCAGCTGATAGAGCCAAGACGTCTTGATGCGCGCGCCCTGTGATAGCCGCACCGTCTCGAATTCATCCATCAGGTCACCAAACACGGTGCCCTGCGCGCAGCCCGATGTCTGCACCTTCTTCTTGAGCTTGTCCTCGTAGTTGGTCTCACGCGCGGTGCGCACCACCACCGTCGAGATGTCCTCGTCGTAGTCGATCCGCGTGATCACATCATCAGGCTTGAGCATGCCCTGGTTGAGCAGGAAACCGACCGCAAGCAGATCAGGATGATCGCCGATCGTCATCATCGTCACGATCTCACGCGCGTTGAGGAACAGCGTCAGCGGCCGTTCGGTCACGACGTCGGTCTCGACCGTTTTGCCTTCGTGGTCGATGCCGGACACGTGTTTGGAAAGGCGCGGATCGTCCGGTGTCGGCCTGACCTCGAATTCCTTCACGTCGTTCTCCGTTGCTGCGCAGGTGTGCCGTCCGCGCTTCGTTGAATGGATCGGGTTTAGCTGATTTAGGGCCTGACCCACCTCGCCCGCAAGGTCACGGAACACATCCCACCACAGATCATCAGTCAAATCGGTATACGCACGATTGCGGCGAGGGCTCTGGACATGGCGCATGCGCCACCGCACAGTGCCGGCAGTCCACCCGTTCAACACCGCCCGGAGCCCTCATGCCCCCACCCAATCGCCAGGAACGCCGCGCCCAGCGCAAAGAGGGCGTGCTCGACACCGCAGCCTTCCTGAAGCTTGCCGGCAAATTCATCGATCTTGCCAACCGCGAGAACCAGCGCATTCCGGCAACCGAGTTGCATATGGCGTTTTTGTGGGCCGCGGCGCGCTACAATGCTCACGTCGCCAAGGCCGTGCTCGACGTCGACAATCACGAGCAGTTCGTGACCAAGATGGCTGACGAGTACAAGGAAATGCTGCGCCAGAACCTGGCCGATCCGGGCCTGGGCACAAACAAGGACGAAGGCGAGGGCGACAGCGACGGCAACGGCGAGAAAAGCACTGAAGAATAGCAGATCATCAGTAGCGCACGCCACCGTACCAGCACATTGGATCGGCGCTCGAGCTTCTTGTTTTGAGCATGTTCTTCACGCCGAACCGCTGCGCACTTCGGCTAAACATGCTCTAGTAGCGCACGCCGCCATACCAGCAGATCGGATCGAGGCCCCGCACGGACGGCAGATCGGGCAGCGGGCGCGCGGCATCGAGCGTTGCCGCCTTCACCGCTGAACCTCTCAGGGGCTCGGTCCTGCCATGCCACTGGCAGGCAGCCGAAGCCCCCGCCAGCGCCACCGCCTCGCGAGCGTTACGCGGAGGACCGCCTTCGACGATGCCGGCGAACATCGAGCCACCGCGCGGCATCACGACAAGATCGCTGGCCTTGATGATGTCATCGACCGAGCGGCCCTTGACGTCACCAAGCGCGGCGACCACCAGAACATTGGCAAAATTCATCAAGCTGGGCAGCGGCGCACCGCCCGCGACCGGCGCCGCGGCAAGGCCCACATCCCCGGCAACGACGAACAGATGATCCTTGAAGCGCTCTGATGCCTGGCGCACCACGAGACGCAATGGCGCACTGTCAAGCGGCTGCGCGATCACCACGATCCGTGCCGGCGTTCCCGCAACGAAGGCGATTGCCGTGGCCAGGGCCTGGGCCTCTCCCGGGCGCGTGCGCACGGGCACCAACTGTCCCTTCGCATAGGCTGACAGGATGAGGCTCGCAAGCTCGGTATCGTCATCGGAAGTATTGCCCGACGAAGCCTGCGGTTTACTTGCCTCGCCGCTGGAGCCCCCCCCGCTGGCGATGGCCGTGGGAAAAGGTCTGCGATCATTGTCGATCATGTCCCAGCCGATCAGCTCGCCCTCACCATCTCGGGCAAGGCGTGGCGTGATCTTTTCGGACGTGTAATCGATCCCACCACCGATCAGCGCGATGGCCGTTCCGCCGGGATCGTGGCCCGGTGGCACCTTTGGATCTGAGGCCAAGGCCGGCCCGCACGCCCACCATGACATTGCCGCCACGACGCCCAGCATCCGCACGCGATCCAGCATCGTATCGATCCTTGATAAGTTATTTGGTTGGCGGCTCGTCCGTATCGTGCATGGCGGAGGGCAGCGTCATCGCCGGCGCTTGCGGCTCCCATGCCGATTCACCCGCCGGCTCTCCAGGCGCCGGCAGCATGCCGCCCTCATCCAACAGGGCCGCCGCCTCCGCCGCAGCCCGCGCCACGCGGCCATCGAGCGGGCCGACCGTCTGGTCCACGAGATCGGCGATGGCCGTGATGTCATCAAGCGAGAAGACGGGCAGCACGGGATGCTCAAGCGGATAGTCGGCGGCTATCGCAATCACGTTGGGATCCTCGTCGGCCAGCGCCCGCCGCGTGAATGACTGCATCCGCCGCGCCTCGATCTTCGGAATCGGGGCCGACTTGTAGCCCTCAACGATAATCAAATCGGCCGGCTCCAGCGCCGCGATGACTTCCTCGAAGTTCGGCTCTGGCCCACCATTAAGTTCCGTCACGATGGCCCAGCGCGTTCCCGAGACGACCGCAACCTGCCCAGCGCCCGCCCGCCGGTGACGGGCGCTATCGGTTTCGCCATCATCGATCTGGAAGGCATGATGCGCGTGCTTCACCGTCGCCACCTTGAGGCCACGCCGGGTGAATTCCTCGATCAGCCGCACACTCAACGTTGTCTTGCCGGATTTCTTCCAGCCGGCAACGCCGATGATCGGCACTTTACCGATCTGCGCGGGCGTCCGTGATGTGTTCGAGCCTGTCACGCGTCGTCCTTCAAAATTGGGCACCTACCGGAACCGATGCCTACCCAGCCAGCAGCCGCCGTGCCTGGGCAAGCTCATCGGGTGTGTTGGCGTTGAAGAAGGGATCGACCTCCTCCCCACCAACACGAACCGGTGCAAAATCAACGCCTACACTACCATGACGGTCGGTCCATGCCAGAACCTTCCTGACCCCATTGTGAAGCGCGGTATCAAGATCTTCAGCAAGCGCCACCGGCCATAGCCCGATCACGGGATGCAAATGCCCGTCTGAGCGGGCCAACGCGATCTGCGCCCCGCCGGGTGGTCCCTCCCGCGCCGCGGCTAGGCGTGCCACCAGATCCGCGGGTACGAACGGGGCATCGGTGGAGACGGTGGCGATGAAACGGGCCTCGGGATGGTGAATCGCTGCCCAGCGCATCCCCGCCAGCACACCGGCCAGTGGCCCGACGTGCCCGTCGATGGTATCGGCCACGACGGGCAGACCAAAGCTTTCAAAGCGCGCCGGATCACCGTTGAGATTAAGGACGATTGTGCCGACCTGCGGGGCCAG
>JAXGRZ010000009.1:0-25951 GCA_040765305.1 Hyphomicrobiaceae bacterium
AAGTGGATACCGGTTCGTCGAAGAAAATGCGACCAAACCAAAGAGCTAGAGCGCCGATCCGATGCAATCGGATCGAAAAGCGCTCTAGACCGCTTCACGATGAGGTGGCAGCGCTGAGGCCGCGACTGCGGCCTGAGCGCCCATGCAGAGCCAGCAAACACGCGCTATATATTTCCCATGAGCGTACCTCCCGACACAAGTAATAGACCCCCATCCCCTCACCGCGGCTTTGAGAACACACGCGTGTGGGTGTTCGACCTCGACAACACGCTCTATCCCGCCGACTGCAACCTGTTTGCTCAGGTTGATCACCGCATGGGCGAGTTCATCCAGACCTATCTGGGTGTGCCTTATGAATACGCGCGCCACTTGCAGAAGACCTATTACCACCAGTTCGGCACCACGCTCGCCGGCTTGATGCGAATCCACAAGATGGAGCCCACGCCGTTTCTTGACTACGTGCATGACATTGATCTGTCACCGGTACCCGAGCACCCCGAACTCGCCGCCGCGCTTGAGAAATTACCTGGCCGCAAGTTGATCTTCACCGCCGGCTCGCGCCGCCATGCCGAGAACGTCGCCACCAAGCTCGGCGTCCTGCACCTGTTTGAGGACATCTGCGACATCGTGGCGACCGACTTCGTGCCCAAGGAACAGCGGCAAGCCTATGACCACTTGATTCGCACCCATGGGGTCAGCCCCATTGAGGCTGCCATGTTCGAGGACATGCCGCACAATCTGCGTGCTGCTCACGATCTCGGCATGACCACAGTTCTGGTTCATTCAAACTATATGGATCATCCAGCCCAGACAAAAATCCGCACGTGGACCAAACTACCCGACCATATTCATCACATGACCAAGGACCTGGCGCGCTTTCTCGCCGATCTCAAAACGCCATAGAATATTTTCCAACGAACTGGTCATCGGTTTGCAAAGAAGAAATGCGACCAACCCGGAAACGGAAGCACCGGTCCAATAAAATCAGGTCAATCATCACGCCAGTTGAATGAGAGCGAATATCAGCCACCTCACACATTCCCTGACCCAGGATCAAACTGCTTGTTGATGCAGGAAAGATCACACCACAGAAACAACGCCCGGCAACATATACTTGTTTCAATCTGGCTGGATTGACATTCGATCTGGCAGCCCAGCAAGAACCCTAAGCAAGAGACATTTCGTATGGCCGCCGCAATTAATGTCTCCGCCTACAGCGACGCACTGGTCGTGCTTGGAACAGCCGGCATCATTGTCCCTTTGCTCAGCCGCTGGGGCCTGAGCCCTGTTGTTGGATATCTTGGTGCAGGCGCCGTACTGGGTCCTCTGGGTCTGGGCTCATTCGTGGCACAATTCCCGCTGTTCTATTGGCTAACAGTGACTGACGCCAAGAACGTTGCCGGGATAGCCGACCTTGGCGTCGTATTCCTCCTCTTCCTGATCGGCCTTGAGCTTTCCATCGAACGCCTCATCACCATGCGCCGGTTGGTGTTCGGCCTCGGCGGACTGCAAATCGCCATCACCAGTGTTGCAATTGCCGGCATAATTTCCAGCTTCGGAATGTCTGGCCCTATCTCCATGATACTTGGTGGATCATTGGCGCTTTCATCGACCGCCATCGTTCTTGAAGTCCTTTCAAGAGAAGATCGCCTTGCGACCGTTACCGGCCGCGTCAGCTTTTCTATTCTGCTCGCCCAGGACCTTGCCGTTGTCCCGCTGCTGATTTTCATCTCCCTACTGGCAACCGGTGGCCATGGCTCTGCCATCGCCAGCGTTGGCAGCGCCATGGCTCAGGCTTTCGTTGCCATCAGCGTCATCATTCTCATTGGCCGACTGGCCCTGAGGCCGCTGTTCCGCCTCGTTTCCACAACCAAGTCTAACGAGCTGTTCATTGCCGCAACACTGTTTGTCGTCATCCTGACCGGCGTGATCGCCGCCGTGGCAGGACTTTCCATGGCACTTGGCACTTTCATAGCTGGCCTGCTGCTCGCTGGCACCGAGTATCGCCGCGCGGTTCAGGCGACAATCGAACCGTTCAAGGGCCTGCTGCTTGGCATGTTCTTCTTCACCGTCGGCATGAGCATCAATGTCCGTGAAGTCATCCAAGAACCACACTGGATCATCGCTGCGGTGGCGGCCCTGATCGTTGGCAAGGCCATCATCGTTGTCATTCTGGCGCAGCTGTTCAAGCTGTCTAAGCCGGTCAGCATCGAAGCTGCACTCTTGCTCGGTCCTGGTGGCGAATTCGCATTCGTCGGCGTCGGTCTGGCAGCCACTCTGGGAATCATAAGCTCCCCCGTTGCCACCTTCACGCTCACGGTAACGTCCCTGTCGATGGTCCTCATACCCGTTATGGCAATCATCGGGCGGCACTTGGCCACCAAGTTTACCGAACCCCCCGCACCCCATCCAGAAACTCTTGTCATGCCCGATCCCCACAAGGCGCACGCCATCGTCGTCGGCTATGGGCGCATGGGCAAGGTTGTAAGCGATCTGTTCAAGATGCACGACACACCCTACATCGCGATCGATCACAACGGACAAGCCGTGGCGGACGACCGCCATGAGGGCCATGACGTCTACTTCGGCGACGCCACCAACCGCGCCTATCTGGAAGCCTGCGGCGTCGCCAACGCAACCTGCATCATCGTTACCGTGCAATCCCCCAAGATCATCGACGAGATTGTTGCGCAGGTTCGCGCCCTTCGACCCGACGTGACAATCGTTTCACGCGCACGCGATGGCGAACATGCGCGCCATCTCTATGCCACCGGGGTCAACAACGCCGTGCCCGAAACGGTCGAGGCCAGCTTGCAGCTCTCGCGCGCCGCTCTCCTCGGCATGGGGATGCCACAAGAGGCGATCGGCCGGTCGATTAAGAAGGAACGTCAAATCTTGCAACGTCAGCTGCTGCCAACCCCGCCATCGAAATCCGCCTGAAGCCGCGCGCATGTGCTGCGATGACGAACATCGCGGCTCCAATGGAAACGTGGCAATAGAAGCGCGCAAAGAAGCATGCTCAAAACAAGAAGGCCGTACCCGCGTGAGAAAGGCGGGCTAACCCCGCCCCTCGAACGGCATTTCGGTGGCCTTGATGGTCATCGACAGCACATTGGCATCGAGCGGCAGGCTTGCCATATAGAGAACCGCACTGGCGACATGCGCCACGTCCATGCGCGGTTCGACTTTCCTGCTGCCATCGGCCTGCAACGCCCCTTGCCCTTTGGCCATCGGCTCGGTCAATGCCGTGATCGCATTACCGATGTCGATCTGGCCACAGGCAATGTTATGACCACGGCCATCGAGCGCAATCGACTTCGTCAACCCCGCAACCGCATGCTTGGTTGCCGTATAACACGCCGACATCGGCCGCGGCGAAAATGCCGAGATCGACCCATTGTTGATGATCCGCCCGCCCTTCGGGGTCTGCTTCTTCATGATCCGAATGGCTTGCTGGCAGCACAAGAACACGCCCGTCAGATTGACATCGACGACCTGCCGCCACGTCTCGAGTGGCAGTTCCTCCAGCGGCACGGACGGCGCGAAAAGCCCCGCATTGTTGAAAAGAAGATCGACCCGGCCGAACGCCTGCACCGTTGCTTGAAACAGACCTTTGACTTCAAGAGCATCGGAAACATCGCAGGCGTGAACGAGCATGTCGCCCCCGCCCGACACCGCAAGCGCCTTTGTCGCTTCCAGTTCGCCAGAGCGCCGTCCCGCAAGCGTCACGTTGTAACCCTCACCCTGCAACGCAACCGCCACCGCGCGACCAATGCCCGCGCTGGCTCCCGTTACGACCGCTACTTTACCTGCACTCTTGCCCGCCACGTTTTTCTCCCCATCGTCATGCTTGGCACTCTACGGTGCTTACCAGAACATTTTCCGACGAAGTGGACACCGGCTCGTCGAAGAAAATGCTCTAAACTGAACGCTATCATGCCACGCGCGCCCCGCAAGCCTCAACGCTATGCAACGCCTCCCACGCCCCACGATCGCGCCTGCACCAGCCGCCGCCACTCACACGGACAACCACACCCCAAAAGGAGCAAACACCAAACGGGCACCGCAAGGGCGCCCGTCTATATCCCATGGTTCACAGGGAATGAATGGTTCAGCGGGTCGGGATCGGCGTCTCGCCACGATAGTCATAAAAGCCGCGTTTGGTCTTGCGCCCAAGCCACCCGGCCTCGACGTATTTGACCAGCAGCGGGCACGGCCGATACTTCGAATCGGCGAGGCCCTCATAGAGAACCTGCATGACCGACAAGCATGTATCCAGGCCGATGAAGTCGGCCAGTTCGAGCGGTCCCATCGGATGGTGCGCGCCAAGCCGCATCGCCTTATCGATCGACTCCACCGTTCCAACACCCTCATAGAGCGTGTAGACGGCTTCATTGATCATCGGCAGCAAAATGCGATTGACGATGAAGGCAGGGAAATCCTCGCTCACTGCCATGCGCTTGCCAAGGCTGTGCACGAACTCCTTGGCAACCCCAAACGTGACGTCCTCGGTGGCGATACCGCGGATCAATTCGACCAGCTCCATCAACGGCACCGGATTCATGAAGTGCATGCCGATGAAGTGTTCCGGCCGGTCGGTCGTCGAGGCCAGCCGGGTAATCGAGATCGACGAGGTATTGGTCGCCAGGATCGCTTCCTTCTTCAGGAACGGACACAGTTCCGTGAAGATCTTCCGCTTGATGCTCTCGTCCTCGGTCGCCGCCTCGATGACCATGTCGCAATCGCCGAGCGCCTTGAAGTCGGCCGCGTATCCGATCCGCTTGACAGCCTGATCGCGGTCCGCCTCGCCGATCATGCCCTTGGAGACCTGTCGGCTCATGTTCTTGTCGATCGTCTGCAAGGCGCGCTCGACCGCCTCCTTCTTCAGATCGTTGAGAGCCACATCATAACCGGCCAGCGCGATCACGTGCGCAATGCCGTTTCCCATCTGGCCGGCCCCGATAATGCCAACCTTCTTGATCGCGCTGTGTGCTCTCTTGTCGGCATTTTTACCAGCGCTGGATTTCGCCGCTTTCGGCGCCTTGACTGCTGCATCCATCTCAATGGTCCTTTTTTCAATCGACCGCTGTCTTTGCCGGCACCCGCTTGCCCTTCACGACCCGGCTCATTGTACCGTTACTTAGCTTCGTGCCTTCTCCAGCTCAGCCGCCAGCTCTGGCAGAGCCTGAAACAGATCTGCCACCAGCCCGTAATCGGCGACCTGGAAAATCGGCGCTTCCTCGTCCTTGTTAATCGCGACGATAATTTTTGAATCCTTCATGCCCGCCAGATGCTGGATCGCGCCTGAAATACCCACCGCGATGTAGAGTTCTGGCGCCACCACTTTGCCCGTTTGACCCACCTGCATGTCGTTGGGCACAAAACCGGCATCGACTGCCGCGCGTGATGCTCCGATCGCCGCGCCGAGCTGGTCCGCCACCGGTTCAATGAGTGTTTTGAAATTGTCACCCGACTGCAAACCACGGCCACCCGAAATGATGATCCGCGCCGAGGCAAGATCAGGCCGATCGGACTTGGTCAGTTCAGCCCCCTTGAAGCTCGAAAGACCCGCAGATGCCGGCGCATCGATCTTCTCGACGCTCGCACTGCCACCCTCGCCCGCCGCCGCGAACGCGGCAGTGCGCACGGTGATCACCTTTTTTGCGTCTGTCGACTTCACCGTCTGGATCGCGTTACCTGCGTAGATGGGGCGCTCGAACGTATCGGCGCTTTTCACCGCAGTGATCTCGGAAATCTGCATCACATCGAGCAACGCGGCGACGCGCGGCAGGATGTTTTTGCCTGATGCCGTCGCAGGCGCAATCAGCACATCATAGCTGCCCATCATCGAGACCAGCAGCGCCGAAACTTCCTCGGCAAGTCCGTTCGCAAGATACGGCGCATCGGCCAGCAACACCTTTGCAACACCGTCCAGCTTTGCCGCCTGATCGCCAACCGCTTGCGCATCCGCGCCCGCCACCAGCACATGGATATCGCCACCGATGGCATTCGCCGCGCTCACCGCCTTTGCCGTTGCCGGATTGAGCGCGGCATTATCATGCTCTGCGAGAATGAGAATGGTCATCACAGCACCCCCGCATCCGACTTCAGCTTGGCAACGAGATCGGCCACGCTGCCAACCTTGATACCAGCCGTACGTTTTGCCGGCTCGCTCGTCGCCAGCACCTCAAGACGCGGCGTAATGTCGACACCCAGATCATCGGGCTTCTTCACCTCGAACGGCTTTTTCTTCGCCTTCATGATATTGGGCAGTGTTGGGTAGCGCGGCTCGTTAAGACGCAGGTCCGTGGTAATGACCGCAGGCAGCTTCAACGCCACCGTTTCCAGTCCACCATCGACTTCGCGCGTCACCGCGACACCGCCATCAACAAATTCGACCTTTGAAGCGAACGTCCCTTGCGGCCAACCAAGCAACGCCGCCAGCATCTGTCCGGTCTGGTTGCAATCGTCATCAATCGCCTGCTTGCCGAGTATGACGATGTCCGGCTTTTCTTGATCGATAATCGTCTTGAGAACTTTGGCAACTGCGAGAGGCTCGACCGTTGCGCCTTCAGGCGTTTCAACCAGAATGGCGCGATCAGCACCGATTGCCAACGCGGTGCGCAAGGTATCCTGCGCCTTTGCCGGACCGATTGACGTGACGACCACCTCTTCGGCGCCGCCCTTTTCCTTGATCCGGACAGCTTCCTCGACAGCAATCTCGTCGAATGGATTCATCGACATCTTCACATTGGCAAGTTCGATGCCCGTTCCGTCGGCTTTAACGCGGATCTTGACGTTGTAATCAACGACGCGCTTCACCGGCACAAGTATCTTCATTTCCTTAGCGGTCCCCAGCCTCGAATTTATTTGTTTGCCACACGCCCTTCATCGACCCGAACGACACTGCCGACAAGGAACCATCGGCCAGGCACCATCGCACTGAGGCGGCTGCAACCCTTAAGACCCCTTCACACGAGGCAACGCTTCTAGGTCCCAAAGACGTGTTGTGCACCGCAAACTCAACTCCGCCCCCACGGACCCCAAACAGCCGATCACACCCGTACGAATAAGGCGCGCAACAGTTCTTCGCATTTGCGAAACAACAGCCTAGGTGCGGGTTACCGGGAAGTCAATGCAACCTATGAAGAGCAGTCTTAACGGGTGCTGGAAAAACAAACGTCTGCCGCCAGCGCTGCCCCCGCGAGCGCCCTCCTCACACGGCCGGCAGACCCTGGTCAAAGAGGCGGACATTCGCTCGCTTGAAAAATGGCACCAGAACCGCCCCAGCCAGCAGCCCGCCAATATGGGCCCACCACGCGACTGGCCCCACTTCAGGCATAAAAACCATGACGATTTGCGTTATAATCCAGATACCTAGCACAATGGCCGCGCTGACCTGCATAGGTATGAACTTGAACACCAGCACCCAGACGCGGACCCGCGGATGCAACATCAGATAGGCCGCGATTACGCCGGCCACGGCACCGCTGGCCCCGATCAGCGGAATACCCGAATCAGGCCCGACCCAGGCATGCAGCAACCCTGCAAAAATGCCGCAGAGTAGATAAAAGACGAGGAAGCGACCATGCCCCATCGCATCCTCGACGTTGTCGCCGAATACCCACAGGAAGATCATGTTTCCGGCCAGATGGAGCAGATCACCATGGAAGAACATGTAGCTCAGCAGCGTGAAATTCTCCGGAAACGCCATGCTCTGCTCCGATGACCCGCTTGCCTGCCCGAACAACTCGCCGGGAATGACAGCGAAGCTGGCGACAAGCGCCTCCTGTCCACCGGCAGCCATCAGCACAAAGACGAGCGTATTGAGCCCGATTAGCGCATAGGTCACGTATTGGCGGCGAATGTACTTGAGCGGATTGTCATCTTGCAGCGGCACGAACACGGAATTGAGCCTCCCATCATGGGGTTTGATGCCGCAACCAGTGTCGGAACCTGAACGGTAGAGTATTTTCCGACGAAGTGGACGCTTGATTGGCGTGAAAAATGTGACCAAACGAGAAGTTGGAGCGCCAATCGCTGACACCCCAAAACCGAACGGGCCTTGCGCTCAGCGGTTCTTACCCGGCACCCACAGCACATCGCCCGCCCCGCGATCATTGACGTAGCGACTGGCAACGAACAGAAAATCGGAAAGTCTGTTGACGTACTGAAGGGCCGCCTCGCTGACCGGTTCGTCCTCGTGCGAGGCCAGCTCCACCATCACCCGCTCGGCACGCCGGCAGACTGTCCGCGCCACGTGCAGGTGTGCCCCAGCAGCCGATCCACCCGGCAGCACGAACGATTTCAACGGCTGCAGCTCGCCGTTGAGTTGGTCGATCTCATCTTCCAGTCGCTTCACCTGTGCCGCACTGATGCGCAACGGCTCATAGCCCAGATCCTTGTCGGTCTCGGGCACGCACAAATCCGCGCCAAGGTCAAAAAGATCGTTCTGGATCCGCGCCAGCATGGCATCGACCGCGGCGTCGGCAGCACCAATGTGAAGGCGGACCACACCAATGATCGAGTTGGTCTCGTCAACTGTTCCGTAGGCGGCAATCCGCAGCGCATGCTTTGCAACGCGCTCGCCGGTACCAAGCCCCGTCGTACCCTTATCGCCCGTTCGCGTATAAATCTTGTTCAGTTTTACCATGTCATTCCACCAGCGTAGTCGCTCGAAAGACCAAATTTTTAGACGATATCCGGGCCAACCTGCCCCTCACGCCTTGAGCAGCAGATATCCGATGATGATCACAATGGCCAGGAATTGCAGGCCAACGCGCCAGCGCATCAGCTTTTGGCTGAGATTGCCACTTCTGTTGCTCATCAGGCTCCACAGCCCAAGAAGGAGTACAACCAGAACCGACAGGACAGCGATGGTCGTGAGGTAATAAAGAGCGGTTTGCATGGGTTTGCTCGCTGATCGAGGAACCGAGAGCGGTATAAGGAACCGGCGCCTTGATAGACCCCTCGTTCTGAAGCAGCAAACACTTCACTTGCCGGCCAGGACGTTCGCATACCGGTTAAGATCCGGACCAAAGCGCAGGTAACGAGGCAGGCTGACCACACGACCAGCCTGCCATTGTCTTTGGCGCCGGCCCGCTCTTGCCGTAATTTTGCGAATCATGCCCGTCTGTGCTCACCACGACGCCAGCACCATTTGCGCGCCCACCAGGGGAACCCGATTGAACCGCCATCCGGCGAAATCATCCACAGCACGCGCGAGCGGGGCAGACCATTGCCGCGCAGCGTCAGCCCGAGTTTGCGCCATTTCGCTGCTTGCCCTGACCAACATCAGCCTTGTTGGGATCATCACTCCTGCAATAGTCACAGGTTGTATGTCCCTGTCCTTCCTTTCCATCTTCGCCGCCACCGCGCACGCCCAGGCCAACACAGACGCAGACGCCAAGCGCCGTCAGCTCGAAGAACAGCGCAACGAACTCAAATCGGCGCATGATCGCGAACAGGAGCTGACCAAAAACGTCGCCGAGATCGATGCGGAACGCGAGCGCCTCAAGCAGCGCCTTCTCGAAACCGCCGCGCTCATTCAAAAAAGCGAAACCAAGATGTCGGCCATCGAGGGCCGACTCGGCGAGCTTCAGGCGCAGGAAAAGATCGTCCGCGGCTCGCTCAACCAGCGTCACGGTCAAATTGCCAAGCTGCTGGGCGCCCTGCAGCGCATGGGCCGCAATCCACCACCCGTGATGATCACGCGGCGCGCCGATGCCCTGCACATGGTGCGTTCGGCCATGCTCCTTGCAGCTGCATTTCCTGAATTGCGCGGACAGGCAATGCAGCTCTCCTCCCGCCTCAAGGAGCTGGTCCGCGTCATGGACGACATTCGCTCCGAAAGTGAGCGCTTGAAATCGGAGACGATACGCCTCACCGAGGCGCAAACCAAGCTCGCCGGCCTGATGGAGGAGCGCAAGAAATCGCTTGACCAACGCCGTGACGAATTGGCGGAAGTGCGCCGTGCAAGCGCTGAGATTTCACGTTCAGTAACCGACCTCACCGAGCTGATCGCACGCCTCGACAAGCAGGTTACCCAACATACAAACTTAAAGAATTACGAAAAGGAGCTCGCCGCCGCTCCCCAACCCCCTACCAGACCTCCGGCGACCAAACCGATCATTCTGACGCCCGACCCATCGCCTGACACAGCGGCCCAGTCAACCCGCAAGGAAATCGCCCTCAACGTGCCAAAACCCGGCGAAATCGTTGAATTGCGGCCTGGCCCGAACAATCATGCTGCCGCCAGTCCGGCACGCATCAAACCAGCGCTACCCTTCCACCAGGCGCGCGGCCGCCTACCCCTGCCCGCCGCCGGGCGTGCGGTCCTTAATTATGGCGAAAAGACCCAATATGGCGGCAATTCCAAGGGTATGGTTCTGGAAACGCGATCCGGCGCCCAGATCACATCTCCGTGCGATGGCTGGGTTGTTTACGCTGGCGAATTCCGCAGCTACGGCCAACTCTTGATAATCAATGCGGGCGGCGGGTATCATATTTTGCTGGCAGGCTTGTCACGGATCGATGTGGAACCAGGACAATTCGTTCTCGCAGCCGAGCCGGTTGGCACCATGAGTGGAACGGCGTCAACGCATACATTGAAAAGCAGTACCGACGCCCCGGTTCTATATGTCGAATTCCGCAAGGAAGGTAATCCCATTGACCCGAACCCGTGGTGGGTGAGTGGTCCTGAGAAGGTGCAAGGATGATGCGCAAGACCGACTTCGCATTCTGGACGTTTTTGTTGATGACCGGCCTGGCTGGCGCGGCAACGGTCCTAAATGCGCCTCAGACGCATTCGGCCACGACAAAATCACAAAACCTTTATCAGCAGCTCGATCTGTTCGGCGACGTACTTGAGCGCGTGCGCTCCGATTATGTCGAAGAACCTGATGACGAAAAGCTCATCGAGAGCGCCATCAACGGCATGCTCACCTCGCTCGACCCGCATTCAGCCTATCTCAACCGCAAACACTTCCAGGATATGCAGGTTCAAACGCGCGGCGAATTCGGCGGCCTTGGTATCGAGGTCACGATGGAGAGCGGTGTCGTCAAGGTCGTCGCCCCGATCGACGACACTCCGGCCGCACGCGCAGGCGTTCTGGCCAACGACCTCATCACCCATCTCGACGACAAGCCGGTCAACGGTCTGACACTTGAACAGGCCGTCGAGCAGATGCGCGGCGCCGTCAATACACCCATCACCCTGACGATTGTACGCAAGGGCATGGAAGAGCCCCTTGAGATCAAGATCGTGCGTGACATCATTCGCATCAATGCGGTGAAGGCTCGTCGAGAGGGCGATGTCGGATACGTCAAGATCTCGACATTCAACGAACAGACACACTCCAACCTTGTCCGCGCTGTCCAGTCGCTCGAAAAGGAGATCGGCAAAGACCTCAAGGGCTTCATTATCGATCTGAGAAACAATCCTGGCGGACTGCTGGACCAGGCGATTGCTGTATCGGACGACTTCCTCGACCGCGGCGCCATCGTCTTCACGCGTGGCCGCAACAACGAAGAAACTCAGCGCAACCAGGCACGACCCGGTGACATCGTCGACGGCAAGAAGATCGTCGTGCTGATCAACGGCGGCTCGGCCTCCGCTTCAGAGATCGTTGCCGGCGCCCTTCAGGATCACAAGCGCGCGACGGTCATCGGTACGCGCTCGTTCGGCAAGGGCTCGGTGCAGACCATCATCCCGCTCGGCGCCAACGGCGCCATCCGCCTGACCACCGCGCGCTACTACACGCCCTCCAATCGCTCCATCCAGGCCAAAGGTATCGCGCCTGATATCATCGTCGAGGAGGAACTGCCCGACGACATGAAGGCAAAGGCCGCCAAGACGAAGATCCGCGGCGAGGCGAGCCTGCGCGGCCACCTCAAGAACGACAAGGACGCGGAAGAAGAGGCGTCCGGCTCATCGGCCTACGTGCCCAAGGAGCCCGAGAAGGACACCCAGCTGCAATACGCTCTGAACTTCCTACGCGGCAAGGTGACGGGACCGGCCACGGCCTCACCCGCAACACCACCTGCCGAGGAGGCGCAGCCAAAGAAGGCCAACTGACGAAAGTCCGGCTCGCTTAATCCACCACCTGACATGTGAGCGGGCACCCCTTCAGGGTGCCCGCTTTGATATGCGCGGCAAGCCAATCGGCAGATTCGCGACACGCTTTAAAGTTTCGCTTTTTTGTATATAGGAGCAGGAACACAATCCAGGCACGGCGCAACATCACGAAATCCGCAGGGCGAAGCGCATGACAAAACTCCATATCGACAAGTTGGCCTATCGCCCCTGCGTCGGCATCATGGTCCTCAATCGCGATGGCCTCATCTGGATCGGCCGCCGCTCTGACGCCAAAAACAAGATTGCCAATGGCGCCTGGTGGCAGATGCCGCAAGGCGGAATCGACCCTGGCGAGGATCCGGCCGCCGCCGCGCAGCGCGAGCTTTACGAGGAAACCCAAATCCGCTCTGCCGAAATCATCGCCGAGCACACCCAGTGGCTGAACTACGACCTGCCTGTCGAACTGGTCGGCAAGAAATGGGGCGGCAAGTATCGCGGCCAGACCCAGAAGTGGTTTGCCATGCGCTTCCTCGGCGACGACGCCGAGATCAACATCTCCCCGATCGATCACGAGATCGAGTTTGACGCCTGGCGATGGGCAAAGCGCTCCGAGCTGATGGACCTGATCGTCCCGTTCAAGCGCGAGGTCTATCGGTCGGTACTCGACGAACTGGGCCCGCTCGCCGCGGACGGTTGACACCCACACAACCCCACCAAATCCTTAGGGTCCGGCGCGGCGCTCTATGGCAGACGTGACCTTGCGCCGATTGCCGCACTGTTGCGACACATCCGACACAACTTTGCGCTATCTTTGGAGGAGAGTGATTCGCAGGACGTGCCCGGTTGTCACCAAGGATGCGGCCCCGCCCATGAACATCTCGACAAAATTCCCAGCGCCGACACGCGAGAAGCTGCCGTTCCGCGACGGCGTCGGCATGGTGCTGTTCAACGACGATGGCCTGATCTGGCTCGGCGCCCGCCGGCCACGCTGGATGGCGCCCGATAGTGCGCCCATCTGGCAAATGCCCCAAGGCGGCCTGCTTGGCCGCGAACTTCCCCTTGAGGCTGCCTTGCGCGAACTTGGCGAAGAGACCGGCACCCACGCCTTCCGACCGGTCGCCGAACTCGACAGTTGGGTGTCGTTCGAGCTCCCCGATCACCTTCTCGGCCTGGCGCTGAAAGGGCGCTATCGCGGCCAGCGCCAGCTCTGGTTCGCACTGCGATTCACCGGCGCGGACAGCGAATTCAACCTGCACAGAAACAACAGCCGCCGGCCCGAGTTCCAGTCCTGGACCTGGACAAACCCTGCCGACGCCATCGAGCGCACGGTCGCCTGGAAACGCGACCTCTACGCCACGGTGCTTCGCGCCATTGCCGAAGTCATCACGCCGGGTTGATCTTTTGATGAATGAGGTTGCGCGAGAGCGACACCAAACCCCCAGCGTTCAAAACCGAACAGCAGTGCGGCCCGCCGTGCATGGCTTGACGCGACTCGAAAATCACGCACCCAAGCGTTACGCTACCTTTTTCCGCTGCAAGCCCTTCAGCTGATCAATGGCGCAGGTCAGATGACGAAGCGCATCGTCGTCTTTGGCCTGCGCCAGGGCCGCCTCCGCATTGCCCAGCGCTTCTTCGAGCTGCCGCTGGTCCGCCTCTTCGACGATAAACGCCCGCTCCGCCAGCACCGTCACCGATTCGGGATTGACCTCGACGAAGCCACCATCGATGTAGATCCCCTTCGTCGACGCCGTCAGCTTGACGATGATGACACCGGGCAGAAGCGTCGATACGACGGGCGCATGCCCGACCAGAACGGTAAACTGGCCTTCTGCACCAGGCAGCACAGCCTCCTCTGCCACATCCGACAGAAGAATGCGTTCCGGGCTCACCAGCTCGAACTTGAACGTGCCTGCCATTGCCTCGCCGTCCTCACTTGCACTTGAACGCCCAGGACTGCCTGCGGCCAACCGCAGATCGCACCCAGACGCATCATGATACCGGCGCGGCATACCGCGCCGGTATCTGTTTTCAGTTCACTGCATCGCCATCCTGGCGCACATCCTCCCGTGTCTGCAGCTCGGTGCCGCAGAACGGGCAGAAGAACACCGGATGATCGACCATGCCAGGCTCTTCGCCCTCGATGTCAATCAAGCCGACGGACATGTAGAGCACGCCGTCTTCACCGACAACGATGAGCGGTTCGAACTCAGCCCCGCTCATGGCCTCCTTGAGTTCAGTGCAGCAACTGCCAAATTCCTCATCACCCTCGACTTCGACGTCGTCTTGGTTTTCATCGGCCATGGTGTCCTCCTCCAGCCTGCGCTCAGCGCCTTTATGAGATGCTTTGCGTGTAATGACGCCGTGTCGGCGAGCGTTTTTCCACCGCTCTTTTCCGTTCCACCGAGATCAAGCCGCCTCGGCCAGCTTCTCGGCCTTGGCGATGGCTTCCTCAATCGTGCCAACCATGTAGAACGCCGGCTCGGGCAGATGATCGTAGTCACCATCGCACAGACCCTTGAAGCCCTTGATGGTGTCGGCCAGCGGCACCTGCGCACCATCCGAGCCGGTGAACACCTTCGCCACGTCGAACGGCTGCGACATGAAGCGTTCGATCTTGCGGGCACGAGCCACCGCCAGCTTGTCCTCTTCGGAAAGCTCGTCCATGCCGAGAATTGCGATGATATCCTGGAGCGCCTTGTAGCGCTGCAGAATCTCCTGCACGCGGCGCGCCACCTGGTAGTGCTCCTCGCCGACGATCCGCGGATCGAGCATGCGCGAGGTGGAATCGAGCGGATCAACAGCCGGATAGATGCCCTTTTCCGCAATCGAGCGTGACAGAACGGTGGTCGCGTCCAAATGCGCAAATGAGGTCGCCGGTGCCGGGTCGGTCAAGTCGTCGGCCGGCACGTAGATCGCCTGCACCGAGGTGATCGAACCCTTCTGCGTCGAGGTGATGCGCTCCTGCAAGGCGCCCATGTCGGTGGCCAGCGTCGGCTGATAGCCGACCGCCGAGGGAATGCGGCCGAGCAGCGCCGACACCTCAGAGCCCGCCTGCGTGAAGCGGAAGATATTGTCGACGAAGAACAGCACGTCCTGACCCTGATCACGGAAATATTCAGCAACCGTCAGACCCGACAGCGCCACGCGCGCACGCGCCCCGGGCGGCTCGTTCATCTGCCCGTAAACGAGAGCACACTTGGAGCCTTCGGTCGTACCATCCTTCTTGGGATCCTTGTTGACGCCCGACTCGATCATCTCGTGATAAAGGTCGTTGCCCTCGCGCGTACGCTCGCCAACGCCAGCGAACACCGAATAGCCGCCATGCGTCTTGGCGATGTTGTTGATGAGCTCCATGATCAGCACGGTCTTGCCGACGCCAGCGCCGCCGAACAGACCGATCTTGCCGCCTTTCGCGTAGGGCGCCAGCAGATCCACGACCTTGATGCCCGTAACGAGAATCTCAGCTTCCGTGGACTGGTCGACATAGGAGGGGGCTGGCGCGTGAATCGGGCGATCTTCCGCACCCTTGATCGCACCAGCTTCATCGACCGGCTCGCCGATCACGTTCATGATCCGCCCCAGCGTGGCGTCACCGACCGGTACCGCAATCGGGCGACCCGTATCGCGAACCTCCTGGCCTCGCACCAGACCCTCGCTTGAGTCCATGGCGATGGTGCGCACCGTGTTCTCGCCCAGATGCTGAGCGACTTCGAGCACCAGACGGTTGCCCTGGTTCGTCGTTTCCAGCGCGTTGAGAATTGCGGGAAGGTGGCCATCGAACTGCACGTCGACGACGGCGCCCGTCACCTGACGGATCTTCCCAACCTTGCTGTCAGCCATTGTTCTCGTCCTTGAGTTCCGGTCAGCTTGTTAGAGCGCTTCGGCGCCCGAGATGATTTCGATGAGTTCTTTCGTGATCTGTGCCTGACGCTGGCGGTTGTAGGTGATCGTCAACTTGTCGATCATCTCGCCGGCATTGCGCGTCGCATTGTCCATCGCGCTCATACGCGCACCCTGCTCCGAAGCACCATTTTCAAGAAGGCCGCGGAAGATCTGCGTTGCGATATTGCGCTTCAACAGCTGGCCTAGGATGACATTTTCGTCGGGCTCGTACTCATAGACCGCTGTGTTTCTGGAAACCGAAGCACTTTCCTCTGCCTCGGGCAGCCTGGCGGGAATGAGTTGCAGCGCCGTCGGCTTTTGCGCGATCACCGATTGGAATTCGGCAAAATAGATCGTCACCACATCAAACTCGCCGGCCTCGAACATCTCCAGCACGCGGTTGGCGACGCCTTCCGCCTCGCCAAAGCCGATTTGACGGACATTGCGGAAATCGCGGCGCTCGACGATCTGCTTGTTGAGGTCACGGCGCAGGTTGTCGGCGCCCTTGCGCCCGACGGTCATGATCTTCACCGTCTTGCCCGCGCTCATCAGCTTCAGCGCGTCGGCGCGTGCCAGCTTGGCGATGTTGGAATTGAAGCCGCCGCACAGGCCGCGCTCGGCCGTCATCACGACAAGCAGATGCGTCGTGTCCTTGCCGGTGCCGACCAGCAGCGGCGAGGCACCTTCGCGGTTGGTGATCTTGCCGGCAAGATTTGCCAGAACGGCATCCATCCGCTCCGCGTAGGGACGCGCGGCCGTCGCCACCTCCTGCGCGCGGCGCAGTTTGGCGGCGGCAACCATTTGCATCGCCTTCGTGATTTTCCGCGTCGCCTTCACTGAGGCGATACGGTTGCGTAGGTCTTTCAAGCTCGCCATTCGAGCATCCCGTTCCTTGTCCGAACCCCTGGGTTGGCGCGGCCCCGGTCAGTTGGCTTGCAGCCTCAAACCTGAACCCGCCCAGAACCCGCGAAGGCCATCACGCCGTGAAGGTCTTGGCGAACTTGTCGAGCAGCTCGGTAAGCTTCTTTTCCGCATCTTCCGACAAGGCCTTTGTCGAGCGAATCGACTCCAGGATGTCCTTGTGCTGGTCACGCAACGTATGCAGCAGCTGCTGCTCGAACTTGCCAACCGCTTTGACCGGCAGCGGATCGAGATAGCCGCGCGTGCCTGCGAAGATCACACAGACCTGCTCTTCCATCTTCAGCGGCGAGAACTGTGCCTGCTTCAAAAGCTCGGTGAGGCGTGCACCGCGCGCCAGCAGCTTCTGCGTCGCCGCATCCAGATCGGAACCGAACTGCGCGAACGCCGCCATTTCGCGGTATTGTGCCAGCTCACCCTTGATCTTGCCGGCAACCGTTTTCATCGCCTTCGTCTGCGCGCTACTTCCAACGCGCGACACACTCAGACCCACGTTCACCGCCGGACGGATACCCTGGAAGAACAGATCGGTCTCCAGGAAGATCTGCCCATCGGTAATCGAGATCACGTTCGTTGGAATGTAGGCCGACACGTCGTTGGCCTGCGTCTCGATCACCGGCAATGCCGTCAGCGAGCCCGCACCGTGGTCATCGTTGAGCTTGGCGGCGCGCTCCAGAAGGCGCGAGTGAAGATAAAAAACGTCACCCGGATAGGCTTCACGGCCCGGCGGACGGCGCAGCAGCAGCGACATCTGGCGGTAGGCGACAGCCTGCTTGGACAGATCGTCGTAAGCAATCACCGCATGCATGCCATTGTCGCGGAAGTATTCACCCATGGCGCAACCGGTAAACGGCGCCAGGTACTGCATCGGGGCGGGATCGGATGCGGTGGCCGCAACGACCACCGAATATTCGAGCGCACCGCGCTCCTCCAGCACCTTCACGAACTGCGCTACCGTCGACCGCTTCTGGCCGACCGCAACATAAACGCAGTAGAGCTTCGCCTTCTCATCATCGCCATCATTTAGCGGCTTCTGATTGAGGAAGGTGTCGAGAATAATCGCGGTCTTGCCGGTCTGACGGTCACCGATGATGAGCTCGCGCTGACCACGGCCGATCGGGATGAGTGCGTCCACAGCCTTCAGACCCGTCGCCATCGGCTCATGCACCGACTTGCGCGGCAGGATGCCCGGCGCCTTCACGTCGACGCGCTTCATCGTATCCGACTTGATCGGCCCCTTGCCGTCGATCGGATTGCCAAGACCATCGACGACGCGCCCGAGCAGGCCCTTGCCAACCGGCACCTCGACGATCGCACCCGTCCGCTTGACGGTGTCGCCTTCCTTGATCGAGCGGTCGTCGCCGAAAATCACGACGCCGACGTTATCGGCCTCCAGGTTCAACGCCATGCCCCGAATGCCACCGGGAAATTCGACCATTTCACCGGCCTGAACATTGTCGAGGCCATACACACGGGCGATACCGTCACCAACCGACAGCACCTGACCAATCTCGGAGACCTCAGCCTCCTTGCCGAAGTTCTTGATCTGCTCTTTCAGGATCGAGGAGATCTCGGCGGCCCGGATTTCCATCTCTTGACCTCTTGTCTGGGCGTTTGCGTTGCATGCCCGAACTCATGCGAGCCACCGGGCATCATATCTTCAAGCGTGTGGTCGCCGAATGGGAGCCCGGCAACCGTTAATCGTTCTGCGGCGCATATCTTCCCGCCATGTGCGCCCCCGGCGAACAAGGGGCACCGCCGCACTCCTGGAGCTCTCTAGCCCGCTTCTTTGAGGCTGAGCCGCAAGTTGAAAAGCTTCGTGCGCAACGAAGAATCGACCATGCGGCTGCCGATCTTGACGATCAGCCCGCCAAGCAGGCTCGGATCAACGCGCGTTGCCAGTTGTACATCCTTGCCGACAGACGCCTTCAGCGTTTGCTTCAACTCTTCAATCTGTTCCTCATTGAGCGCGACCGCGCTCGTCACTTCCGCCGTCACCTCGCCACGGCTCCGCGCCATCAGCGCGCGATACGCCTTGATCATGTCGGAGATGGCGAACAGGCGGCGGTTTTTGATAAGCAGTTTGAGGAAGTTGACCGTCAGCGGACCGATGCCGGCCTTGGCCGCCAGTTTCTCGATTGCCGCGGACTGCTCATCGGCCGAATAGAGCGGGCTTTTGACCAGGTTGGTGAGATCGGCACTCATATCAAGGAGACTTTGGAACTTGGCCAAGTCAGCCTCGACATCGCCGACCTTCTTCTCATCACTCGCCAGATCGAACAAGGCAGCGGCATAGCGGCCGGCCACGCTGGCCATCATCGGATCGTCTGTCGCCACGTCAAAAGGCTCTCGTACGGCGCTCTTCATTTAGCGCATTTGCAGGAACTGGACGGGGCCGCCGGCCCCCTTCCATCGCGGGAATTTCACGTACTCGTCAGAGGCTGCGTCTATCTGCCGATCAATCCGCCCCTACGAAGACGCGCGGTTCTCTAACATGGCCCGCCCAGGGCATCAACGGGTGCAACGTGACCACAGAGCCCTAAATGTGTCGCGGGCCTATTATCTTTTGGACCAACCCTCCAAATCTTGATGCCATCAAAATCACGCCCTGCCGCTCCTCAACCAGCATTTTCATCGTCCGCAAGCCGCGTCACGATCGCCGCGGAGTTCTCTAACGTCTTGTGAACAGGGCATTTTTGAGAAATCTCCACGAGCCGGGAGCGAACCTCGGGCGAAACCGACCCATCGATGGCAATCATACATTCGAACCTATCGATACGACCGGACCTGCCCGCCGCGACCTCCCCACAATCCTCACAATGCTCCGCCGCGACCTTGCCGTGGCTCACTTCGACCGAGATCCGCCCCAGATCCAGGCCCTTGTGGCGAGCATACATGCGCAGCGTCATGGATTTGCACGCCCCCAACGCGATCGACAGATAGTCGTAGGGAGACGGGCCCAGATCATCGCCACCGACCGACTGCGGTTCGTCGGCGAACAACCGGTGGCGCCCCGACACCACCGTATTCTGGAACTGTCCCTGGCCGATTTCGCTGACACGGACGCGATCGGCCGCGCCCGTCTCCTTCACCGGCACATCCTCAAGGAAACGCGATGCCCACGCCGCGATGACCCGCGCCGCATAGGCCGCATCCCGCGGATCTTGCAGCAGGTGATCGCCATCATCGAGTGACACGAAACTTTTGGGATGCTTGGCAGCTGCGAACAAGCGCCCAGCATTGTCGATTCCAACGATCTCATCACGCGGCGCATGCAAAATCAGCAAAGCTTTGCGCAAGCGAGGAAGTGCCTCGACGATCCGGAATCGATCGGCATCCTCAAGAAACTGGCGTCGGACCGTAAACCGGTGACCGTCGATCACGACATCACCCGCGCCGTGCTCGCGCACCTCTTCCACCGAAGCCCCAACCAGGCGCACGACCTCGCCAACATCGGCCGGCGTGCCAATTGTGGCGATCGCCTTTGCTTCAGGAATCTCGGCAGCGACCGAAAGAATGGCCGCCCCACCCAGGGAGTGGCCCACGAGGACCGTTGGCGCCTCGTAGTGCGCGCGCATATAGGCAACGGCCGCCAGCACCGCCGCCCTGTAATCGGAAAAATTACTTTCCGAAAACGACCCACCCGATTTGCCATGGCCCGGCAGATCGAAACGCAGCACCGCCAGTCCTTCGCCAGCCAGCCCCTCGGCAATGCGCCGTGTGATGGCAAGGTCCATGGAGCACGTATAGCCATGCACGAGCAACGCATAGGCCCGTGGCAGCCCCGCCGGAAGATCAAGCCGCGCGGCAAGCGCGATCGGCCCCGCTCTGCCTTCGAGGCCGAATTGGATCGGTGCCGTCTTCTTCGCCGGCACGTGGCGCACATCGCTCATAACCTTACTCCAAATACTATCTTCAGCTCTTTCCAGGAGCAGTGTCCTGAAGCCAGCACCTTGAAATGTTCCAACCCCAACACCTGCGCCCTGCCAGATGCCGGTGCATCAGCTCAGCCCTCAAAGCCTTTCAAACCTAGCTGGAATCACTTCTGTAAGACGCGCTGCACCCCGGCCTTAATCGTCAAATCCAAACCACCACAATCGATCAACGGAAGGGGACACTTTAGTTTTCGATTTCGCTGGTCCAGGGTTAATCGATTGCTAATCGGCCAAGACGCCAAAAAGCGCGTTCCTTTCGAAATCGGTACTCTTTTCGCTGATACCAACTTTCCGTTTGTCAACCAATCACTAACCAAAGGCCAGCGTTGCTGCGCCATCGTCGCAACGAAACGCCAAGCTTAAAGCTCGATTAATATCGAATTGCTACATCTGTACGTCCTACACATGAAGTGCATCTAGAGGGTCTTCGCCTTGCTATCCTCGTTCTGGCGGCGAAAAAACGTACGGCTTGTTCAGCGTCTCAATGCAGCCATTGAGACAACCGAACGCTTGAGCGAAGTCTATAATGCGCCCAAGTCACCTCGGGTCGCCATCGACACGTCATATGTCGATCGCAAATCTCGTCATCCCACCATCACCCACAGCCAAGACAACAACCCACACCGGGCCTCCCCCGCCGATCATACCGACGCCGGCGTCAACGCTGATGATGCGCGCGGATATGACGCCTCCAGCTTGAAAGATCTTGGCCCTGCCCATTCGGACGAGACGGCACCGGTTCACCACGACACCCACCACGCCGAGGGTACCTCCACATTCGAACCACATGCCGAACCGGCAACAGCCGAATCATGGGGCGACAACATCAGTCTGATCAAGGAAGCCGTCGAACAGCTGGAGCTTGCCGAACGGCGCGAGACTGAAACCCTGCAAGAGCTAGAAAGTCTGCGCCGGCGCACCGAAGAACTCAAGGCCGCAATCACCGCCGAGAAGGAAGCCCGCCGCGCAGCCGAAGCCGCCAGCGACGAAGCCAAGGCATTGGCTGTATCCACGACCCAAGAGCTGTCCTCTTTGCGCTCCTCGCCGACCACCGCAGCAGCACCTGAGGGTACCGAAACGCAAGTGCGTGCGCACCTGGAAGCCAAGCTCATGCTTGAGCAGGTAGCACGCCGCGAGGCTGACGCACAGCGTGAAAAAATCAGCAAATCCCTGAATGAGGCCAACGAACAGATTGAAGCGCTCCGCAAGGCCGCCGCAGAGGCGTCCGCTGCACCAACACAACCGCCAGTCTTATCACCATCGAACGAAACGCTTGAAGAAATTGCGGCCTTGCGCGCGCGAAACGATGAGTTGGCAGGCGAGGCCGCCAAGGCACGTGAAGCACTTATGCGCGCCCAATCCGACGTCAAGGCAGCGCAGCAGGCCGCAGACGCCGCCAATAAGCAAGTCGTTACGTTGCGCGAGGCATCGACCAAGCTCAGCGATATCGAAAATGAACTGAGCGCAACGAAAGCGCGCGAAGCTGAAGCATCCGCCAAAGCGCAAAGCCTTGAATCGCGCATCCAGGAACTGGACTCACAGATTTCCAGCATCGAGGCCGATCGCTCCCGCGAGCAGGAAGCCTCACACAAACAAGCCGAAGACGACGCCGCCGAAATAGCAGCTCTGCGTCTTGCCGCCGAGCAACTCACCGAACAGTGCACACGCAAGGACGATGACCTCCGCAAACGCTATGAGGCTCTCCTCAATGAGGGCGAACAGCTGCGTGGCCACATCGCGGGCATCGAGGCAGCTCTTGCCAACGAACGCGAGACGGCCAAGGCGTCGATCGACGCGGCCAACGCTGAAATCGCAGCCTTACGGGCCACAACTCAGGAATTGACTGACAACAGGACACGCGAGAGCAGCGAATTCGAACAACACACCGCGGCAACTCTCTCGCAGGTCGAAGCACTTCGCAGCCAGATTGCAAAACTTGAGGACGAGCGCGACACCGAACGCCGCGCCGCAGCCAAGGCTGCGAGCGAGGCTGCCACCGAAATCGAGGCTCTGCGCCAAGCCGCGCAGGAGCTCGCTACCGGCCGCGCCCATACCGAAGCGGAGGAAAGTGCGAAAATCGAGGAACTGCGCCGCGAATTGGACGCGCTGCGCCACCGTGCCAACCAGCTGGAATCGGATCTTGCCAGCGCTGAAGCTGCACGCCTGAGCGCCGAGTTCGATCGCGATACCGCGCAGGAGAAATACAACGAGGCGGAAACCAAGCTCGCCGCGCTCCACGAGCAACGCCCTGCACAGCCTTCCCCAGCGCCTATCGTGACCACCGAACCGCCGGTATTCAGAACGACGTCGACAGCAAACGCAGGCGCCTTGATACCCACCTCCGATTCATCTCCAGAGCCATCACCCACGCACCCTGAACCATCAATATTTGCGCAGCACTCCGACGATACGCCAGTCGAGACAACTCAAGTGCGGACAACCAAAACGTCTGTCGAAGTCAATGATACCCCCAAGCCAAGTGCTCCGGCAGGTGGTGAGTTCACCGCCTGTTCCAACGACCACGATCCAGCGCAAGCCGACGGTGAGCCCGAACGGCGAGGTCGCGAAAAGCGCCAACCGTCACAGATGGCCGTCACGCTGTGGACCGAATCCTGGGGTCAGCCACTGTCATGTTTTCTGGTCGACAAGTCCTCGCGCGGTGCAAAAATAGAAATGAAGCCCGACCGCATCTTTGGCGGCAACAACCGCATCAATGTCGGCGACCGGCTCACACTCACATTCTATTATGCCCACGAACGCACGTCCGTTTTCTGCGACGTGATGTGGATGGACGGCAACTTCCTCGGCGTGAAGTACTACGGCCAGTTCCACACCGAGATCAACAAGCCGCGTCCCACGCCCCATCGTCGCAGCGGCACCGGCCGATAACGACACGCTAGCCCGCCTCCCTCCTTGCGGGTCGATCTCGCGCCAGCGTGATGACGGCCATACCGCTCGTGAAAAAGGCGGGCTAGATCCGGCCTATTCCCACAACGTCAGTTTGAATTTCACACCGTTTGCGCCGCCAGTTAACAGGGTATTTCTGGATTTACGCAACCGAGCCGATGCCCAATGCCCTCACCCAACCATCACGTGGTCCGCATCGCAACCATCGATGACCTGCCTGCACTCCTCGATCTCTATCGGCAAGCCGGGTTCGGCAGCGGCCAGGCGATGACCATCGAGCAAGCCCGCGCCATGCTGGCGCGCATCCAATCCTATCCCGACTATCGTCTCTACGTCGTCGCGCAGGACGGCGGCCAACCTCTGGGCACATATGTCCTGCTCATCATGGACAACATCGCCCACGATGGCCGCCCCCTCGCCATCGTCGAACAAGTCGTCGTAACACGCGACCAACAGCGCGCTGGCCTTGGCAAACTGATGATGCATCACGCCATGGCCGAAGCCCGTAAAGCCGGCTGCTACAAACTGCAGCTCTCCTCCCATACGCGCTTTACCAACGCGCACGCCTTTTACGACAAGCTTGGCTTCACCCGCCACGGCTACAGCTTCTATGTCGACATCACCTGACCTGCGGCTTTCGCGCGTGTCTCCATCGGGGTGGCGCCGATGCCGACCCGACGAGCAAACAAACGATCAAAGAAAGCTGTAGGGATCGATGTCGATCGACAACCGCAGATCGCCCTTGATCGGCGGCACTGCCGCCATCCACGCGCGGATATAGCCCTGGATGTCGAGCTCACGCGATGCCTTCACCAAAAGCCGCCAGCGGTAGCGTCCGCGGATGATGGCAAGCGGCGCCTCCGCCGGTCCCAGCACCTGGATTTTCTCCGAGAACGGCGCCCGCCGCGCAATTTCTCGCGCGACACTTTCCGCAAGGCCCTTGTCGCGCGAAGAAACGATCATCGCCACCAGCCGCCCATAGGGCGGCAGCAGACCGCGCTGGCGCACGTGGATTTCCTGCTCCAGGAACGAGCAGCGATCTCCCGAGATGATCGCCTTCATCACCGGATGCTCGGGATTGTAGGTCTGCACCAGCCCGCGCCCGCCTGCATAAGAGCGGCCCGCGCGCCCCGTCACCTGATGCAGCAATTGGAACGTGCGCTCGCCCGCCCGCGGATCGGCGCCCTGCGCCAGACCCAGATCGCCGTCAACAACGCCAACCAGCGACAAGTCGGGAAAATGATGGCCCTTCGCCACGATCTGCGTGCCAATGATAATGTCTGCCTCGTGGTTCTCGATGCTCTTGATCACCTGGCGCATTTCGACAAGGCTTGGAATGAGATCCGACGACAGCAGCGCCACGCGTGCCTGCGGGAAGCGCTCGGCGACTTCTTCGGCAACACGCTCCACACCCGGACCGCAGGCAACGAGCCCGCCCTCCTCACCGCATTTCGCGCACTTTTCCGGCACCGGTACCGAGAACCCGCAATGATGGCAATGCAATCGGTTGCGGAAACGATGTTCCACCAGCCACGCGGAGCATTGCGGACACTCGATGCGATGCCCGCACGCCCGGCACAGCGTCAGTGGCGCATACCCGCGGCGGTTGAGAAAGAGTAGCGACTGCTGCCCCTTCGCCAACGTTTCCTCGACCGCCGTGACCAGCGGCGGTGCCAGCCAGCGGCCCTTGTCCGGCTGCGCGGCGCGCAGATCGATCCCCGTAATTTCCGGCAACTCCGCACCTGAATATCGGCCCGGCAAAACCACATGCCGGTAGCGCCCGGTGCGCGCGTTGACATGGCTCTCGATCGACGGCGTCGCCGACGCCAGCACCACCGGAAACGACCCGAGCGAGCCACGCACAACGCTCATGTC
The DNA here is from genome assembly GCA_040765305.1 of Hyphomicrobiaceae bacterium. GTDB lineage: Bacteria > Pseudomonadota > Alphaproteobacteria > Rhizobiales > Hyphomicrobiaceae > JAEUMD01. The sequence continues at coordinate 25,594 of JAXGRZ010000009.1, forward strand.
GCGCGCCTGGTAATGCACGCGGTCATCCTGCTTGTAGCCCTGGTCGTGCTCTTCATCGACGATGATCAGGCCAAGGTCGGGATAGGGAAGAAAAAGCGCCGAGCGCGCCCCGACGACCACACGCGCGTCACCCTCAGCCACCCATGTCCAGGTGCGTGCGCGATCGGCTGATGAAAGGGCCGAATGCCATTCCACCGGCGCTCCCCCGAAGCGCGCCGCAAACCGGTCCATGAACTGGCTGGTCAGCGCAATCTCCGGCAGCATGATCAGCGCCTGATGACCCTGTTCCAGCGTCCGCGCAACCGCCTCGAAATAAACCTCCGTCTTGCCCGATCCGGTCACGCCATCGAGCAGCGAG
>JAXGRZ010000090.1:0-10297 GCA_040765305.1 Hyphomicrobiaceae bacterium
GTGCTGATCACCGAAGGCGCGCGTGGCGAGGGCGGCTATCTCACCAACAGCCAGGGCGAGCGCTTCATGGAGCGTTATGCGCCGCATGCCAAGGATCTGGCCTCGCGCGATGTCGTCTCGCGGTCGATGACCGTTGAAATCCGCGAGGGCCGCGGCGTTGGCCCCGAGAGCGATCATATCCACCTGCACCTCGATCACCTCGATCCCAAGATCCTTGCCGAGCGTCTGCCGGGCATCACCGAGAGCGCCAAGATCTTCGCCGGTGTCGATTTGCGCCGCCAGCCGATCCCCGTCATCCCGACGGTCCACTACAACATGGGCGGCATACCGACCAACTACCATGGCGAAATGCTGACGATGAAGGACGGCAACCCAGATCACGTCGTCCCAGGATTGATGGCAATCGGCGAGGCGGCCTGCGTTTCCGTCCACGGCGCCAACCGCCTTGGTTCAAATTCGCTGATCGATCTGGTCGTGTTCGGCCGTGCCGCGGGTCTGCGTTGCGCCGAAGTCCTCGATACCAAGGAGCGCCAACCCGAACTGCCGGCGGACGCGGTCGAACTAGCCCTCTCGCGCCTGGATCACTTCCGTTATGCAAACGGCAGCACGCCGACTTCGGTTCTGCGCCTGCGGATGCAAAAGACGATGCAGTCCAACTGCGCCGTGTTCCGCGACGGCCCGGTGATGAAGGAAGGCATCGAGAAGATCGCCACGATCTGGAAGCAGTCCGAAGACATCAAGGTGACCGATCGCTCGCTCATCTGGAACTCGGATCTGGTCGAGACACTGGAGTTCGACAACCTCATTGCCCAGGCGGCGGTTACGGTGGTGGGCGCGGAGAACCGCAAGGAGAGCCGTGGCGCCCATGCGCGCGAAGATTTCTCCAAGCGTGACGATGCCAATTGGATGAAGCACACGCTGGCTTATGCCGATTACGACAAGAAGTCCGTGAAGCTCGATTTTCGCCCCGTGCATGCCTATACGCTGACCAACGAGATGAGCTACATCGAGCCCAAGGCGCGGGTCTACTAAGCCATGTTGAGCCGAAGTGCGTAGCGGTTCGGCGTGAAAAACATGGCTCAGGGCAAGAGCGCATGTTGAGCCGAAGTGCGCAGCGGTTCGACGTGAAAAACATGGCTCAGGGCAAGAGCGCATGTTGAGCCGAAGTGCGTAGCGGTTCGGCGTGAAAAACATGGCTCAAGGCAAGAGCGCATGTTGAGCTGACGCGCGAAAGCACCTCATCTTTGACATTCACCAAACCGCCGCGGACCCACAGTTCGCGGCGGTTTGCGCTTTTCGATCCAATGGATAGGGATCGGCGCTCTGGTGAATAGACCGGGCGAAGTGAGCCGCGGCCGGTTTTGCACAAGTCGTGCTGGTGCAAACGGTATTGCCATCGCCTCCACAAGCAACAGCGCTTGCCATCAAGGGGGGCGATGGAGCAGCATCTCCTCGCACCATGGCGAGCCGGCACCCACGCGCCAGGGGCCATAGATTTGGATGGGACGATGACGTGGCCAAACCCAAGCCCAAGCCCAAACCCAAAGTCATAGAATTCGACGTGGTTGGCGGCGCCCGCACCGCGCCAGACCCGTTTGCCGCCGTGCTCCCGGCCATCGCGGCGCTGGGCGCCATTTCTTCGATCGCCACCATCAACTGGGTGGCTGAGGAGCGCACCAGCGATCGCCCCAAGGCTAAGCGCAAACCCGGCACCGCACTGCGTGACTTGGAGAGCTGCTGCCTCGGTCTGATCGAGATCTTCCGCCGCTTCAAGCGCTACCCCAAGCTCTATGCGGGGGAAGGCGGGCAAGGCGCCTCACCGCTGAAGTTCGGCGTCCACGGACCCCGCGTCGAGGCGGACGTCTGCCGCGTCTATCATCAGCTCATGAACGATGTTGCCTCGATGCTGGTGCTGGCCTCGCAAAATGCCTTCGACGTAATGTGCGCCATCGAAGACGGCGACATCCAAGCGCCGGAGGAAATTTTCTTCGGCTTTGGCGAGCAGCAGGAGCATCTCAACGCTCTCATCCAAAATCGCGCGACGCTGAAGCAGACCGTCGAGACCGGCCACGAGGTTGCCCTTCGCCTGAAAGACCTCGTCGGCGAGCTGAAAGCGCATAAGGTCGATTAGGGTCCGGCCTCAATAGCAATGGGTCCAAGACAGGTTGGGTTTGGTTGTCTGGCGCCCTGGAATTGGGGCGAGCCATGCTTGGCAAGTACGGCTCCCCCGGCTGCCGACTTGACTTTCTAGGGCCTGTGCCGCATTTTCCGCCCAATTCCGACGGCCCGTAGAAGCGAGCCGCCGCCCTGCACATGGCTTTTGGGCCCATCAAGGCCACAGATCCGGGAGGCAGGGGGGTCAACATCCGCCAGCGAGTTTCGCCCGCGGATGCGCTTTTGCTTTGCGTCAGCCGTACCTGATGAACCGGGATGGGTAAAGCCGTCCCGAACCAAGGTGCAGTTGGATGATCAAGATTTGGGGGCGCGCCTCCTCGGTCAACGTGCAAAAGGTGTTATGGGCAGCCGATGAGGTTGGCCTTACCTATGAGCGCGTCGACGTTGGTGGTGCATTTGGAGGTCTCGATACCCCCGAGTTCGAGCGCCTCAATCCAGCGCGGCTCATTCCAGCCCTCCAGGATGGCGACTTCGTGCTCGCCGAGTCGAACGCGATCGTTCGCTATTTGGCGGAGAAATATGGTGCTGGCAGATTGGCTCCACCGAGCCTTGAGGAGCGCGCCAGCGCCCAGCAGTGGTGCGAGTGGGGGCAATACTCGCTTTATCGCGACATCATCTCCAACTGCTTCCATCAGCTGATACGCGTCACGGCAGATCAGCGCAATCACGCCCTCCTCAAGGCATCAGCCGCACGTGCCGGTGATCATCTGGCAACCCTTGATCGCCACCTGGCAGGGCGGTCCTACATCATGGGCAGCGAGTTCACATTCGCCGATATCGTCGTCGGCTGCATGACGCATCGCTACTTCACGATGGAAATTGTCCGGCCGACGCTGCCCAACGTCGAAGCGTGGTACCAACGTCTGAGCACCCGTCCGCCGTTCCGCAAGCATGTCATGGTCGATTGGACGGCAATGAAGATTCCAGGCGCGTGATCGACAGGCATAAGGACTTTAATCCTCGATGTTCCAGTCTCTGAGTGACCGGCTATCCGGTGTCTTCGACAAGTTGACCCGCCGCGGCGCCCTCTCCGAAAGCGACGTGGGCGAAGCCATGCGCGAAGTTCGCCGCGCCCTGCTCGAGGCGGACGTGGCGCTCGACGTGGTCAAGGGCTTTGTTGACCGGGTCAAGGAAAAGGCCGTTGGCCAGGCTGTCTTGAAGTCGATCACACCCGGCCAGATGGTCGTCAAGATCGTTCATGACGAACTTGTCGCGACTTTGGGTGATGATGCCGAGACGATCGATCTTGCGGCAACGCCACCGGTTGCGATTTTGATGGTCGGTCTGCAGGGTTCGGGCAAGACCACCTCGACAGCCAAGATCGCCTATCGCTTGAAGACGCGCGAGCGCAAGAAGGTCTTGATGGCCTCGCTCGATACGCGCCGCCCGGCGGCCATGGAGCAGCTGCGTGTTCTGGGCGAGCAGACAGGCGTCGAGACATTGCCGATCGTCGCCGGCCAGAACCCGGTCCAGATCGCCCGCCGCGCGCGCGATGCGGCAAAGCTCGGCGGTTACGATGTCGTGATCCTCGACACCGCCGGTCGCGTCACCGTCGATGAGGAGTTGATGCGCGAAGTTGCCGACGTCAAGCGCGACACCAACCCTCACGAAGTGCTGCTGGTCGCCGACAGTCTCACCGGCCAGGACGCCGTCAACACCGCCAATGCCTTCGAAAAGCAGGTCGGCATCACCGGCATCGTGCTGACCCGTGCCGACGGTGATGGCCGGGGTGGCGCCGCGCTGTCGATGCGCGCCGTCACCGGCAAGCCGATCAAGCTGATCGGTACGGGCGAGAAGTGGGACGCGCTCGAGGAGTTCGATCCCAAGCGCATCGCCGGCCGCATTCTCGGCATGGGCGATATCGTCGGCCTCGTTGAGAAGGCCGCGCAGAACGTCGACATCCAGAAGGCCCAGGAAATTGCGCAGAAGATGCGCAAGGGTGCTTTTGATCTTGAGGACTTCGCCGAGCAGCTCAAGCAGATGGAGCGCATGGGCGGCATGGGTGGCGTGATGGGCATGATGCCTGGCGTCGCCAAGATGAAGAACCAGATCAACGAGCAGCAGCTTGAAAAGGAATTCAAACGCCAGCGCGCCATCATTTCATCGATGACCCGGCAGGAACGGCGCAACCCGAAAGTTCTCAACGCCAAACGCAAGAAGCGCATCGCGGCTGGTTCAGGCACCACGCCCGCCGACATCAACAAGCTGCTCAAGATGCACATGGCGATGGCGGACATGATGAAGAAGATGCGCGGCAAGGGCATGCTGGGCAAGATGGGCAGCATGTTCGGCCTGGGTGGTGGCGGTGGGCCGAGCGCTGAGGACATGGCGCGCATGCAAGATGAACTGGCCGCGCTTGATCCCAAGGCGCTCGAGCAGCTGCCGCAGGAACTCAAGGACATGGTCGCCAAGGGCGGCGCGGCAGGTGCTGCGCCGGCGTTGCCGAAGGGATTGCCCGGTGGGCTTGGTGGCCTTGGCGGCATGCCCAAGCTGCCGGGTATGGGCGGTGGCTTACCGGGTCTCGGTGGACCGGGAATGCCGCGCTTTCCCGGCGTGCCTGGAAAAAAGAAGCGCTGATTGGCGATAGCGAGTGTCGCTTTCTCACCAGGAAAAGGCATCCCGCGCAACGCCGCGTGCGCACCACGAGATCCCTTCTCTCGCATGAGAGAAGGTGGCCGAAGGCCGGATGAGGGGGCCTTCTGCCGCATGAAGACGGCCCGTCAAAGGCCCCCTCACCCCGACCCTCTTCGCCAATGGCGGGAGGACGAAAAACGCGCCGCTCGCGGCGTTTGACCAGAACCGATAGGCGGCCGCGGCCGCATCATGAAAAGGAACGAACACATGGCAGTAAAACTCCGGCTCGCTCGTGGCGGCGCCAAGAAGCGGCCCTACTACTACATCGTCGCCGCCCATTCGACCTCGCCCCGCGATGGCCGCTACATCGAGCAGGTCGGTACCTATGATCCGATGCTCGCCAAGGATAACCCTGAGCGCATCAAGCTCAACGAAGAGCGCTGCAAGCATTGGCTGTCGGTTGGTGCGCTGCCCACCGATCGCGTTGCGCGTTTCCTTGATGCGGCGGGTCTGTCGAAGCGGACGGCCAAGAACAATCCCGAAAAATCCAAGCCCAAGAAGAAGGCGCAGGAGCGTTTGAAGGCTGCTGAAGAAGCCGCCAAGGCCGCCGCCGAAGGTGCTGGCGAGTAAGCCCTCTGATTGCACGGCTGACGTGTGACCATGACATGAAAGGCCCGCCGGAGGCTTCACCGGTGGGCCTTCTTGTTTGGTCCTTGTGCAAGCTTACGTGGAATGTGCGTCTCAGGAATTGCCAACCGCCTTGAGAAGTGCCGCGGCAGCGGCTTTGCCGACATTATTCGACGCAAACGGGCTGTCACCGGTAATGAGTTTGCGGTCCTGATGCGTTTGGCCGGTGATGTCGCTGTTCAAGATTTCGATGCCAAGTTCACGCAGCTTCTCGCCAATGAACCAGGGCATTGGGCCCGGCATGTAGCCGATCTCGGGTGTCTTGGCGTCGATCGCGTCGGGGAAGGCGCAGATCTTGTAGCCCTTGAACATGAAGTCCTTGGCAGCCTCATCGACGCTGGCGGCCAACAGGGCTGCTGGTCCGTGGCACAGCGAGATGATGTGCTTGTCGTGATCGATAGCCCACGTGAGCACGGCCTTCACATCGCGGCTGTGGGGTATGCCGACAAGCGCGCCATGGCCGCCGGGAATGAAGACGCCGATGTAGTTGGAGGTATCGCCAAGGCCCTGTTCGACGACATCGGCGAGCTTCAACGGCGCCTTGAGCTTGTCGAGGTATTTGCGATAGATGCTTTGAACCGCGGCGTCTTCTTTCGGCAACGCCCATAACTCCAGCTTGACCGGGTTGCCCGACAAGGTGGCGATATCGATTTCAAAGCCGGCTTTATCGAGATGGAACATCGGCAGCAGCATCTCGACGGGATGATTGCCGGTCGAGAACATGGTGCCGTTCTTCATCAGCAGATACCGCTCGTCGCTGGCGATCATCAAAACCTTCCAGCGCCCCCCCGTGTACGCATTGGAATAGGTTGCATCGCTCAGGTCCGACGTGGACGATGTGAACTGGCCCAGCGAATAGGGTGAGGGAAAAAAGGCATTGTCCTCCGCGGGGTCGGGTGTGGGGCGCTTGTCGTCAGTCATTAAATTCTCCGGCTTTTTCAAGGAGACGGGCACGATAAGTCGGCTCGCATGGCCGCCAGTCGTCTGTCCACCAAACGTGTCCATTCCTACTATCAGCAAACGTGGTTCACGTGCGACCACCCCGCGATGCTCGATCGCCCCGTTCAGCGCGCCTCCCGCATTTTACGTACAACACAATATAGAAATAATTGCGTAATGCGCAAATATTTCTATTATGAGACTATGCTGAACACGAGCTTCAAGGAAACACTCGAGCACCTTGGCCTGAAACAGGCCGAGTTTGCGCGCCTGATCGAGATGAGCCCACGTTCGGTCAGTCTGTGGGCGACGGGCGAAAGTCCGCTGCCTGGACCGGTCGCCGCCTATCTGAGGGTTCTCCAGCTGTTACCGGCCGAAGTCCGTGCCCAGGAGTTACGGCGCGTTCAAGGGAGATCGAAGATGATTGACGAAGGCCTCTATAACGTGGAGTACCGTTTCACCGGATCGCACAGTGTCGATGCCGACGTTGGTAGCGCTCTGGCGGTGCTGCGCAATGGCAAGATCCTGGGTTCCGACCGCTGGGGTGCGGTGTTCATGGGATCGTACGAATTTGATCCGGTAAATGAGACCAATGCCGTCCACCTGCGCCTTCACGTGCCCCCGCAAGGCGAGCTGGTGACGGGCTTTGCCGCCGGTCCGGAAGGCGCAATCATCGAGGTCGCCGGCCAATTTGAACGTGCAGCACCCCTCACCCGCACGATTGCGGACATTGCCGGCCAACCGCTCGAGGTGACCATGACTTATCTTGGCGCGCTGCCCAATTGATGCGAACGGATGTGAGAGCAAAGCTTGAGCGACAAACAAATCCTGTTGGGTGAGATCACCGGTGCACACGGCATCCGCGGTGAGGTGCTCGTGCGCTCCTACACGGGCGATCCCGAAGCGATTGGTGATTACGGCGCACTGACCGATGAGAAAGGCGCCAGCCCACTGACACTCAAGGTCCTGCGCATGACGCCCAAGGGCGCCATCGTGGCACGCATCAAAGGTGTCGTTGACCGCAACGGTGCTGAAGCGTTGAAGGGTCGCAAGCTCTATGTTGCACGCCAGGCCATGCCCGAGCCCAATGATGAGGAAGATTTCTATTACGCTGATTTAATCGGCCTTGCGGCCATCGATGAAGCGGCCGATGCATTGGGCGAGGTCATTGCCGTGCAAAATTATGGTGCCGGTGACCTCCTGGAAATCCGCTGGCACGCAACAGGAAAGAGCGAACTTATTCCTTTCACCAAAGCCTGCGTGCCGCGCATAGACCTTGTAGCTCGTCAGGTGATCATCGCGCTGCCTGAGCTGGTCGAGGGCGAGCCGCCGGAAAATTTGCCCCAAGAGTCGACGTGAGGTGACCGGGCTTGGCTGTGCGCGTGCCCAACCACGACATTGAGCCCCATCCTTTCATGGTGGGAACGTCACCGGTGCCAACATCAATCGCCGGCATGAACACTGCGGCTATCGGCAGGGGCTTCATCGCGCTCGCTCATCCCATAATCGCGGATCACGGTGGCAACGCGCAGATGGTAATCAGCAAAGATGCCAGCCCGCCCGGCCGCCTGTGTTGTGCGGTGCCTGGGGTGATTGCGCCAGGCTGCCACCGCCGCCTCGTCGCGAAAAAATGACAGCGACAGGATTTTCTCCGGATGCGTGATGCTGCGGAAGCGTTCAACTGAAATGAACCCGTCGATCTTTTCGAGTTCTTGCTTGAGACGCGCGGCATGGGCCAGATAATCATCCATCCGGCCTTCGGCCGGCACAACTTCAAAAATCACGGCTATCATGGGCGATCTCCCTTTTTTCTTTTCCACGTTATCGCTGATTGAACGCGCTCGTTGCTTCGGTGAAAACCGAAGTATCGCACCACGTGGTGTGCTAGCTTGATGCCATGACGTCCAGCGCAGATATCTCCCGCATCGCATCGCTGATGGGCGATCCCGCGCGCGCCAACATGCTGACGGAGCTGATGAGTGGCGAAGCACGGACCGCTGGTGAACTGGCCAAGGCGGCCGGCGTCACCGCGCCAACTGCCAGTGGGCATTTGGCACGGCTCACCGAGGGTGGATTGCTGTTTGTCGAAAAACAGGGCCGTCACCGATATTACCGTCTCGCGGGGCCGGGTGTGGCGAGCGTCATTGAACAGTTGATGGGACTCGCAGCCTCCAGCCCGCCGGTCGGGGTGCGCATCGGCCCGAAAGATCCACAGCTGCGCCGTGCGCGTATCTGCTACGATCATCTGGCTGGCGAATTGGGTGTGGCGCTGTTCAATCGCCTGGTGGATTGCAAGCTGATCGAACTTTATGCCGATAGCGTAGCGGTGACGCCGAAAGGTCAACGTGAATTCAGCAAATTCGGCATCGACATACAAGCGCTTGAACTGGCTAAGCGGCCGCTATGTAAAACCTGCCTTGATTGGAGCGAACGACGCCCACACTTGGCCGGGAGCCTGGGCGCGCGCTTGCTGACACGCCTTTATGAATTGAAGTGGGCCCGTCGCCTTGATGGAACGCGCATCGTCAAGTTCACGCCAAAGGGCGAAATGCAGCTAGCCGCCTTATTCAGGTAAGGCCTAAACGACAGCGCACCACCGCACCAGACCAGCAAGGCTGCCCTGTTACAGCGCCTCGCCACGCAGCAAGCGTGGCAGGTCACCGGTGAGGCCCGCTGCTTCCGATACCAGCATGCGCTTGACCAACGGCAGCCGGTCAACCAGACCCAGTCCCATATCGCGCGCGGCGCGCACCAGCGTCCAGTCGTTGGAGAACAACCGGTTGAGCCCATCGAAGGCGAGCGTGGACAGCGTGCTATCGAAACGCCGCCAGCGCTGATACTGGCGCAGCGACTCGGTATTGCCCGGGTCGAGGCCGACACGCATAGCCTCGGCAATGACCTGCGCCAGCGCTGCAACGTCGCGCAGCCCAAGGTTCAGTCCCTGGCCGGCAATCGGATGTACGCCATGCGCGGTGTCCCCGATCAGCGCCAGCCTTGGCGCCACGTAGGCGCGTGCCAGGTGCATCGAGAGCGGCCAGGAGGCGCGCGGTCCGGCCAGCTGCAATGGACCGAGGTGACCACCAAAGCGCTTGTCGACTTCCGCGATGAACGCCGCATCATCGAGCGCCAAGATCCGGCTTGCCTCGCTTTTGGTTTCCGACCACGTGATGCAGGCCCGGCTGCCTGGCAGCGGCAGGATGGCAAACGGACCCGACGGCAGGAAATGCTGCACGGCGCGCCCGCCATGGTCGCGCTCATGCTCGACCGTCACCACGATGCCGGTCTGGCCATAGTCCCAGCCCACGAGCTTGATGCCGGCTGCCTCGCGCAAGGTCGAGCGTCGCCCTTCCGCGGCCACCACCAGCAAAGCCGTCAGCGTGTGCCCGTCGGCAAGTTTGATCCGCGCCTCGTGCTCACCTGCCTCATAGCCCGTCACGCTGCCGGTGACGAAATGAATGGCGGGTGTTGCGCGCGCCGCGGCATCAAGCGCCATCAGCAAAGGGCCGCCAGGAACGATGAACGACGCCGCCGAGCCGTCGTCGATCTCGTTGGTATAGGTGAGTAGCGTCGGGCGTACCCCGGCATCGAGCGATGAGTCTGTAATGTCGATGGCGCTGACAGCTTGCGCCGTCTCCGCAATTGCCGGCCAGATGCCGATCGTTTCGAGCAGCCGTTGCGAGGACGCTGAGAGCGCGAACGCGCGCGGGTCATCGAGCAGGGGATCGCCGCTGCCACGCGGCTTGGGATCGACCACCGCAATCGAGATCCCATCAAGGCCCTGCGCCAATGCCAGCGCCAGGGCCAGACCGGCATAACTGCCACCCGAGACAACAATGTCGAACCTGTCGGACTGCGGGCTCATGGCATCTTTGGACATCTGCTATCTCTCGTATGTGCAACAAGAACGGGCAACGACCGTTCA
>JAXGRZ010000091.1:0-10259 GCA_040765305.1 Hyphomicrobiaceae bacterium
ACTGGGAAGATCGCTACCGTTACGTCATCGAGCTTGGCCGTGAGTTACCCACGTTCCCCGAGGCTCTGCGCACGGACGCCAACAAAGTGCGCGGCTGCGCCAGCCAAGTCTGGATTGCCACCCGCATTGATGAGACGGACGGCCAGCGTCGCATGCATTTCGAAGGCGATAGCGATGCCCATATCGTCAAGGGCTTGATCGCTGTCCTTTTCTCACTCTATCAGGACGCGACACCTGAGGAGATCTTGCAGAGCGATCCTCAGTCCGTCTTCACCCAATTCGGTTTGGCCGAGCATCTCACCCAGCAGCGCTCCAACGGTCTGGCTTCGATGGTGGCGCGTATTCGCACCGATGCATCCGCCGCAGCCGCCTGATCGGCCGATCCGCAGCGGCTTTTTGGCGCTGTTTCCGGCAACGTCATCGCCGTGTCGCCGGAAAGCTCTTCAACTGATTGATTTGATTGGTGGGTGATGAAGGACTCGAACCTTCGACCCGCTGATTAAGAGTCAGCTGCTCTACCAACTGAGCTAATCACCCATACCCGGCAAGCCGGTACCCGTCCCCTCACGCCTTCATCGCCGATTACATTCGGACATTCGGCCATTGCTTAGCGCCGGGACGGCAACGGGGCCTGAGAGGCCCCGAGGCGGTTCGGATAGCACCAACACCCGGCCCTGTCCAGCCTGTTTCTCCGCCGGCTAGGCCGGCAACCGGCAACGCCCCTGGACACGGTTTTCCGAACGGCAGGGAACTATACGGCACGACGAAGGTAGAGAAGGTCCACCTCACCACAACACCGAGTTTGTCGGCAGTGAACACACCGCAAGCTGGCCCATTCATGTGCCGCCAGGTCGTCGTGTGCCCCAATAGTGGTATTGGCGCCCCACTCAGGGCTCAAGTAACAGCTGCCCTCTTTCGCCAAGCTGGTCGAAGATCGCCGCCGAACCGTTGATCACGCAGCGCATGGGCTCGTCGGGCACCAGGAATTTGACGCCGATCCGACGTTCGAGTTCGCGATCCAGTTTATCGAGCCTGGCGCCACCGCCGGTCAGCCGGATGCCGCGAACACAGACGTCAGTTGAAATTTCAAGATGCAGATCCTCCAGCGCACGACGCACGAACTCAGCCAGCTCGTCGAGCGGATCTTCCAGCGCCTCGGCGATATCGTAGGGAGCCAGCACAATACTTTTCGGTTTCCCCTGGCGCAGATCGCGGCCACGAATGTGGATTTCCGCCGTCCGACCATTGAGCAGCTGCGAAGCGGTCCCCGCTTCGATCTTGATGCGCTCGGCATTGGTCTCGCCGATACGGAGATCGTGACGGCGGCGGACATAGCGGATGATCGCCTCGTCCATCGCATTGCCAGCGCAGCGCAACGAGCGGGCCTGAACAACACAGCCATGCGACAGGACGGCGATGTCCGTGGTGCCGCCGCCGATGTCGACCACCATCGATCCGGCCGGCTCATCGACGGGCAGCCCAGCGCCGATCGCCGCGGCCACCGGTTCGGCGACCAGCAACACGCGCCGAGCGCCGGCAGACAGTGCCGTTTCATAAACCACGCGGCGTTCGACCGGCGTCGCACCAGCGGGCACACAGATCAAGATGCGCGGGCGACGGAAACCGAGCATGGTCTTGGTCCGCTTGATGAACTGGCGCAGCATCTCCTCGGTGGCAACGAAATCGGCAATGACACCGTCACGCAACGGTCGGATCGTCTCGATGGGCTCGGGCGCGCGACCAATCATCTGCTTTGCAACCTGGCCAACCGCCAGCACCTCGCGCACGCCATTGCTGTTGCGCACGGCAACCATTGATGGCTCATCAATGACAACGCCCGTGCCCGCGACGTGAACCAGCGTGTTCACGGTTCCCAGGTCGATTGCAATGTCATCGGAAAATACGCTGGTGACGCCTCGACGCATCGATACCTTTGCCCTTCACGCAGCCGATGTCTTGGACCAGATCACCCGCCCATCAGCCTTACACAACGCCACGACGCGGTGTCCCCCAGGTCGGCAGAATTCAAAAACTGAAAGCAAATGATAGCGACTGGTTCGCCGCGCGCCAACAATATCGCCCAGAAAACGCACTTGTTCCGATTGAGCAAGAGCGGAGAAAAGCCCCGCGCAAATACGCGACAGGTCACGTTCAACCGGACGCGCGACACGGCCCAGCCGATCACTTCGAGTTCAACCCCAGATAGTACAACCCGCGGCCGAACGCATGTTCAGCCGCGGGTTGCTGGTGTTTCAACACAAATGTTTGCCGGCGTGCGCCCGGAACCTTGACGTCAGAGTGCCGCCTGAGCGGCAGCAGTCTTTTGCCGCTTCACCATCAGTTTGTTGACCGCCGCCACATAGGCGCGCGCCGAAGCCACCAGCGTGTCAGTGTCCGCCCCACGCCCGGTGACGGTGCGGCCATCCTCATCAAGCCTGACCGACACCTCAGCCTGGGCGTCGGTGCCTTCGGTCACCGCATGCACCTGATAGAGCGCCAAGCGGCCATTGTGTGGCATCAGCTCCTTGATGGCGTTGAAGGTCGCATCGACGGGGCCGTTTCCAGTGGCCTGCACGGTATGCTGCTGGCCCTCGATATCGAGCGTCAGCGTCGCTGCCTGTGGCCCCATGGTGCCGGCAATGACGGTGAGCGCCACCACCCTGGTGCGGTCGTGCATGTGGGCGATGCCTTCATCGACCAGCGCCTCGATATCCTCGTCGTAGACATGCTTCTTGCGATCGGCGAGAGCCTTGAAGCGGTTGAAGGCGTCTTCGAACTGGTTGTCGCCCAGCTCATAGCCCAGCTCCTTCAGTTTGGAGCGGAACGCGTTGCGGCCCGAATGCTTGCCCATCACCAGCGAGGTCTTGCCGACACCAACCGATTCGGGCGTCATGATCTCATAGGTCTGCGTGTGCTTGAGCATGCCATCTTGATGGATGCCACTCTCATGCGCGAAGGCATTACGGCCGACGATCGCCTTGTTGTACTGAACTGGAAAGTTCGTTACTGCCGCAACCAGACGTGAGGCGCGGGCCAGCATCTTGGCATCGATGTCGGTCGCAAACGGCATGATGTCGTTGCGCGTCTTGATCGCCATGACAATCTCTTCCAGCGCCGCATTACCTGCACGCTCGCCAATGCCGTTGATGGTGCATTCGATCTGGCGTGCACCCGCCTTCACGCCGGCCAGCGAATTGGCGACGGCCAGCCCCAGATCGTTGTGGCAGTGGGTCGAGAAGACCGCCTTGTCGGCGTTGGGTACACGTTCACGCAACATGGTGATGAGGGCGAAATACTCCTCAGGCACCGTATAACCGACCGTGTCAGGGATATTGATCGTGGTGGCGCCCGCCTTGATGGCAATTTCCACGCAGCGGCACAGGAAATCGTGCTCGGTGCGCGTGGCATCCTCGGCAGACCATTCCACGTCGTCGACCCAGTTGCGCGCGCGCTGACACTGCTTGGCGACCAGCTCCAGCACCTCCTCGGGCGACTTCTGGAGCTTGTATTTCATATGCACGGGGCTGGTGGACAGGAAGGTGTGGATGCGCGGTCTCGCCGCGTGCTTCACCGCTTCACCGGCGCGATCGATATCCTTCTCCCCGGCACGCGCCAAGCCCGCGACACTCGCCCGTTTGACGCGCTTGGCAATCGCCGTTACCGCCTCGAAATCGCCTTCCGAGGCAATCGGGAAGCCAGCCTCAATGATGTCGACGCCCATCTGGTCGAGACAGTCGGCGACCTCCAGTTTTTCCTCAAACGTCATCGTCGCGCCAGGGCACTGTTCGCCATCGCGCAGAGTTGTATCGAAAATCAGCACCCGGTCGGTGTCGCTGGGAACGATCTGCACGTTGTCTTGCGGGGCGATCGTATCGGTGTTGTCAGTCATGGTGTGGTCTTCCTAACCTTGCTGCCAGCCGCGCGCATGCGCTGGCGTTGAACCCTCGATCGTCGTCATTCAATCCCCTGAGCGCCCGCTCGGCCGAAGCCGCGGCATGAAGTGCTCAGGGGCTAATAAGGAGGAGGGCCGCACGCCGCGTGGCACCGGGCAAGCGCAGTCGCAACTCCGGCAGACATCCTGCGGGAGCCGAAAAAATCATCGATGTCAGGGCACTAGACCTCATGATCAGCATCGATCCAAAACACTGTCAGCGCGCGAAGTCCGTTACCCCACCGCGCCCAGTGGGCTGCAACTGCACGTATAGTGCGCTCAGATAGCCGAACAGTGAGTTAATTTGCAAGAGGTAAGTGGCGACGAACACAGGTTGGTGTTCGCGAAAAGCCGCATGACCGGCACAACAACGTGTTTGACGCAAGAGCAGGCGCTTGGGCTCCCAACCCGAGGGCGCACGAGGGGCGTCGTGACAAAGGCGGGACGACTATAGCGAGATCCGGCCCTCGGCGACGCGCACGGCATGGCCACCGATGCGAACAACATTGAGCCGCCCACCTTTGACGATGAGGGTCAGGGTTATGTGGCTGGGGCGGCCCATCTCGTAGCCCTGCTCAATCACCCGCCTGTGCGTTCCGTCAGGATATTCGTCAAAGGCAAAGGCGGCACCGGCAAAGCCGGCAGCGGCCGACCCGGTCGCGGGATCCTCGTTGACCCCGGCGTCCGGTGCAAACATGCGAGCATGAAATGCGCTTGTCGTGTGGACGCATTGGCGCGTGTAAAGGTACAGGCCGACGCAGTCGAGCGGCGAGATCACCTGGCGCCATTCGCTCATATTGATTTGGACACGCCCCAGCGCTTCCTGGCTGGCGACCGGCACATGCATGAAGGCAGGGCCGGCTGCAATCAACATCGGCTTGTGGTTTTCAAATCCGATTTCGCGCGGCAACAATCCCAATACCGAGGCAAGCCGATCGACAGGCGGTACCGGTTCGCGCACTTCGGGAAGCCGGGGAGCATCGAATTCAGCAAACGACGCATTACCCGACGGCGCCCTGACGCCGACGCGCACTGTACCGATGCTTTGCTCCAGCGCGATGATCGCGTCGCGTTCACCGTTGATGGTCGGCGAGCGCAGATCAGCCAGAAGAACCGCAGCGCCGACGGTTGGGTGTCCCGCAAAAGGCAACTCGCGCTCCGGCGTGAAGATCCGAATGCGCGCCGAATGCATCGGGTTTTGCGCCGCCTCGACAAACACCGTTTCGGACAGATTGAACTCCCGGGCGATGGCCTGCATGGTCGACGCACTGAGGCTTTGGGCACCCAGCACGACCGCCAACGGATTGCCGCTGAAGCGCTGCTCGGTGAAGACATCGAGAATATGGTAGTCGAGTTGCATAAGCCGGCCCTGTTGCGATGTGCGGCGGCAATTTGCATGAAACCGGCCATGGCTCCAAGCGCGAATAGTGCGGGTTGCACGGAAAACCCAGTTCTGCGCCTGCCAGACAACCAAACCCAACCTGTCTTGGACCCATTGCTATTGGGTCCGGACCCTAAAGCAAGACAGAGAGTAACTGTCGGCAATGGGGGGCGAGTTCGAGGCCCTCAAGATGCTGCGTCTTGCGCACAAAGATGGCCTGCGCAATTTCGCGATCCTTGCCAGTCGTCAGGAAGGCGCTAATGCGAGCAGCCAGGTGATCAGAGGTCAGGGGGCTGCGAAATTCAACACCAACCGCTAGATGCACACCAACGCGCGTGACAACAAATCCCGGGCAGCGCTCCATGTCAGCTGTGGTCAAGCCAACCTCCTCGGCCAGTTCCCGAGCAACATTGCCACCAATGTCAACCTGGCCATCCTCGTCCACGTCACTTCTGTCGATGAACCCGCTGGGAAAATTGAAAGGCCCTTCATTGACGTTGCCGGGGTGCTGCCTGACCAACAGTAGGGCGCCATCGCTGGCGCGCACGATACCCGCGCCGAACGCATCGATAGCACCTTGTCCGGCAAACCCGTGGCTGTGCCAATAGAGGAAATTGCGGAATCGCGTTTCAAACAGTGTCAGCGCGAGGCGCGAGGACGGCCCGTCGACATCATCAAGATGGCAAGCGGACGTCAAAAGGACGATGCCGTCGAAAAATGTGGGATTGACTGCTGAAGCTTGCGCCCAGTGTTGATCGATTTGCGCCCTGCGCTCGGCGGCATAAGCCCATTCATAATCGCCAACACGGCAAACGCACTGTGCCACACGAAACACATCGGAGGCGGGACTGACCGCCTTTTGGCGCATGCAGGTGGGGCTTGCCATCTTTCACATCACTTCCTGGTCAGCGGATTGTATTGCCTCGCGCGTGAACCGTCCTCGTCGTCACGCAAGGATGCGAACGTAAGCCATCCCCAATCACGCTTCCACAACAGGCTCGGTAACGTTAAGGGAGCCTTAACGCATTTCGTCAATCAATGGGCGATGACGTGCCAGTGTACGGAACGTCTCAGAGTAAAGCGTTTTGCGTTGGGTCGAGTATGATGCACCTGCCTATGCGATCTTTCTTTCTCGCACTGATATTTGTGCTCCTATCGGCCATCCCCTCCAAAGTCCCGGCCGCGGAAAACCGGCGAACGCATTACCAAGGTGACTATTCCCGACGCCCGCTGGACGGCAGCCGGCGTTATGAACCTGACGCGGAATGGAGTTCCTCCTCACAATACCGCTCAACACAGCCGCCGCCGGCCTATGCGCTCGCCTATGACGGCGTTCCGTTGCTCGCGCCGATCTGGACAGGCATCTATGGCGGCCTGCATGGCGGCGGCGGCTGGGGAACTTCGACGCTTCGGTGGGGTCAATTTGGGGGTGATATCGATCTGTCAGGAGCGCTGGAGGGCGCACATATCGGCTATCTCCTCCGTTCGGGCGCCTTGGTTGCGGGTCTCGAGTTCGATGCGGATCTAAGCCAAATCAACCACACCACCAACATCGGTAACTTCGCCAGCCTGATGGCCGATGTCGACTGGCTGGTCAGCGCGCGGGCGCGGCTTGGTGTATTAGCCGGGCCGGCCCTCTTTTATGCCACCGGCGGCGTCGCGGTTATTGGAACCTCGTCGCGTTTGGAGTTTCTCGGATTCAACGCATCGACATCTGACACGAAAACGGCGCTGGTTCTTGGTGGCGGCATTGAAATCGGGCTTAACGAGAAGATGGCCGTGCGTCTGGAAGCGCTTCACTATTTCATGGACGATGAGAAATACGCCCTCCCCGAGGGTTTGGGCAGCATCAAAGCCAGCGGTTCGCTGACAACGGTTCGCGCAGGCCTCACGTTCTTCCTCAATTGACTTCCCCAATTGAGCATGCCTTTGGCCGCCTGAAACAGTTTTTGAACATGCGTTTCAGAACCACGCGCGTTCGCGTTTGAGTTGGCGTTGCGTGTCATCTGCCAACCAGCATATGCCGGCGCACGCCGTCTCACGACACCCACATGAGATTTTGCAATCGACCCTGCCATTCCCACGCACATTGCCCGATCGCCTCGATCTGCGTGAATCGCGGGCTGATTATTTTTTGAAAAAAATGAAACTCGTTTCAAGCTTCGTTATGCTGCATTTCTACAAAAGCTTTCTTCGCGAAAGAGCACATCGAAAAATCCCCAAAAACTTCTACTCGTCTGCAATTTCGTGGATTTCACCCAGTAATCGCCGCCAAGTTGCCGTTGAAGTGCCTCAATCAAGCGGTCAAATCACTGTAACAGCGAAGCACAAATACGGGAACACCGGATGGGCTTGGCAGCGTCCAGCGCTTGTATTGGACGTTGGGGGATTGCATCACCAGGGGGGAATTGATGCACGTGGCGCAAATTTTCATACATTATGACTGTATTCGTTTCGCTTGGTCATCCACGATGACATCCTGCGAAGGAGCAGCTTCGGCCTGAATTGGGCGGTCCCGCAAATCTGGTGATTTACACCAGAAGCGAAGGCTGGCGGGGCCGCCTATGAGAAAAAGGCCATCTGGACCTGCAGGACCGAGCCAGGAACTTCCGCATCCTGGTGCCCCTCTATGGTCACAGTGTCCTTTGGCCCTGTGCCGCGCAGATGCGGTACGGAAGGGCGGCGGGGCTCCCCGCTTCCTCGTCGCCCGCCTTAATACCTCGCCCTGACGGTGGAGCCTCCACCTCGACCATCAGAGCGGGTACCTGCCGGAAGGTTTGCATTGGCGCACCGCCACACACCTCCCTCCCCAGCGTCTTTGTGAATCTTCCGGCAACACATCTCCTGTCACCAGCAAACGCGAAATACCAACCAACACCAGCATCTGCTTTTGCTGCAATGCTCTTGCTGCAAAACGGACAGCGCCACTCATCGATACCGCTATTTGGCGATGCCGCGTGGCACACCGAGCCGCGTGCGGCCGTTCAGATCACAGGCAGCCCGTAATGGTCGAGCCGCATTTCACATATGTGATTGCATCCCATGCGCAGCAAGGCTCTTCCTTCTTGCAAACCCAGGCGCGCTTTTCTCCCGTCGGGAACTTGTAGCGGCAGACCTTCTCGCCCTTGCCAGCCTTGGCCGCCGGCCAGCCGCTGGAGTTGGCCTTCTCCTTGGCCATCGCAACTGGTGCCGATAACGCAAGGGCCATGCTCATCGTGAGAATACCAAGTGCACGCAGCATCGGGCGTATCTCCTATTGAATGCCACATCTCCAGACCATGGTGTTGGCGCTGAAGCGCTTCACACTTCAGCTCAACATGCTCTTCTTGGCGCACATCATGCACCCGGTTGCACATCGTACGCTATGACATGAAAGCCTCACCTCACCCGCCTTTCTCACTGGGGCATGGCCGTTATCGCGCTGGTCTGCTGGGAGAACCCGATCAAACGAAGCGCTCGATGCTCCACGGCTTTCCAAGGCTTGCCTATCCGCCGCCAAAGATTACGGGCCGGCCACCCTTCGGCGACCAGCCCGCTCGACATCATCCGTCCTTGTCAGGCGCGCAATCAGTTGCGCGACTTATCGACCAGCTTGTTCTTGGAGATCCACGGCATCATGGCGCGCAGCTTCTCGCCGACCGCCTCGATCTGATGGGCATCGTTGACCCGGCGAACGCCCTTGAAGCGAGCCTGGCCAGCCTTGCATTCCTGCATCCATTGCGAGGTGAACTGGCCGGTCTGGATCTCGCGCAGGATCTTTCTCATTTCCTGCCGCGTCTCGTCGGTGATGACGCGCGGTCCCGACATGTATTCGCCCCACTCCGCGGTGTTGGAGATCGAATAATTCATGTTGGCAATGCCGCCCTCGTAGATCAAATCGACGATCAGCTTCACTTCGTGCAGGCACTCGAAGTAGGCCATCTCGGGGGCATAGCCAGCCTCCACCAGCGTCTCGAAGCCGGCGCGGATCAGTTCGACAAGGCCGCCGCACAGCACCGCCTGCTCACCGAACAGGTCGGTCTCGCATTCCTCCTTGAAGGTCGTCTCGATGACGCCCGAACGGCCACCGCCGACGCCGCACGCGTAGGACAGGGCCAGATCGTGCGCATTGCCGGAGGCATCGTGATTGACGGCAATGAGACAGGGCACACCACCGCCCTTCTCGTATTCGCCGCGCACCGTATGGCCGGGCCCCTTTGGCGCGATCATCACGACGTCAACCGTGTTCTTCGGCTCGATCAGGTTGAAGTGAACGTTGAGGCCGTGGGCGAATGCGATAGCCGCACCGTCGCGGATGTTGGCCTCGATGTGATCCTTGTAGATGTCGGCCTGCAATTCATCGGGCGTCGCCATCATCATAAGATCAGCCCACTTGGCAGCCTCGGCCACCGACAGAACCTTGAGGCCATCCGCCTCGACCTTCTTGGCGGTTGTTGACCCAGGTCGAAGCGCCACAACCAAGTCCTTGACGCCCGAGTCCTTGAGGTTCAAGGCATGCGCACGGCCCTGGCTGCCGTAGCCGACAATGGCGACCTTCTTTGACTTGATCAGATTGAGATCGGCATCCCGATCATAATAAACGCGCATGGTCTGGCCTCTTGGCTCGCGAATTTTCTCGCTTGATTGTGGAAAGGGGCCGTCGGGCGGGTGCCCGGCGGCAAAAGATGGGCGGACTTTACCCCGACCGGCGTCAATTTCAACGGTCTGCAACAAGGAAAAGTTGACTTTCCCGACACCGGATAAGGGCACAATCACCGCCGTGCGCCATCTCCCTCAATGACCGATTAACCGAACCGCGCCACACTTCGGCTCAACAGGCGCCTTCCCTTGAGCCTGTTCTTCACGCCGAACCGCGCCACACTTCGGCTAAACAGGCGCCTTCCCTTGAGCCTGTTCTTCACGCCGAACCGCTCCACACTTCGGCTCAACAGGCTCTGGGGGCCCTCA
>JAXGRZ010000092.1:0-10205 GCA_040765305.1 Hyphomicrobiaceae bacterium
CTCTCAGGCCGGCATGTGCTGGTGACCAGCGGGCCAACGCATGAGCCGATCGACCCGGTGCGCTATATCGCCAACCGTTCCTCGGGCAAGCAAGGCCACGCGATCGCCGCCGCCGCAGCACGTGCTGGGGCCCGCGTGACGCTGATCTGCGGCCCGGTCAACATCGCCGACCCAGCCGGGGTCGAGACCGTTCACGTCGAGACGGCAGCTGAGATGCTGGACGCGGCGCGCCGTGCACTGCCAGCCGATGTCGGGATCTTCGCCGCGGCGGTCGCCGACTGGCGTGTTGCAACCGCCGAGAACCAGAAGATCAAGAAGAAGGCGGGCACCACGGCGCCAACGCTGACGCTTACCGAAAACCCCGATATCCTGAAGACGATCGCGGCAAACGGGCCGCAACGCCCCGGCCTCATTGTCGGCTTTGCTGCCGAAACCGATAACGTGACCGCCTATGGCGCGCGCAAGCTCAAAGCCAAGAACGCCGATTGGATCCTCGCCAATGACGTCTCTGCAACAACCGGCATCATGGGCGGCGACCACAATCGCATTCACCTTGTCAGCGCGCACGGTGTCGAGGACTGGCCGCAGATGAGCAAGGAGGCGGTGGCGGAGGCGCTGGTGGCGCGTATCGCTGCTCACCTAGGCGCGCGCAAGGATGCGGCGCAATGAGTGCCGACGCGACGCTCAAAGTTGGCATCGTCCGCTTGCCTCATGCCGCCGATCTGCCGTTGCCTGCCTATCAGTCGGATCAAGCAGCAGGCCTCGACATCATCGCCGCGGTGGACGCCGACACGCCCGTGACACTCAATCCGGGCGCGCGTGCGCTCGTTCCAACCGGTCTTGTGCTGGAGTTGCCGGCGGGCAGCGAGGCACAGGTGCGGCCGCGCTCCGGACTGGCCTTCAAGCATGGCCTGAGCGTACTCAACTCTCCCGGCACCATCGACGCCGACTACCGTGGCGAAGTAAAGGTGCTGCTGATCAACCTGGGGCAAGAGCCATTCGTGATCCGGCGTGGCGAGAGGATCGCCCAACTGGTCGTGGCCAAGGTGACGCGGATTGAATTTGTCGAAAAGACTGCGGCGGGCGCGACGCGGCGCGGGGCCGGCGGGTTCGGCTCGACGGGAACGGCGACGAAGGCGGCCAGCAAGACCGGCACGAAGGTCACCGGTAAGACCAAAAAGGCGAAGGCGCCCACCAAGTCCGCCACCAGATCCAACCGGTCAAAACGCAAGATAACTGCGCCAACCAAGACCAAGACGAGACGTTAGTCTCGCCAAATACCGCAAAAGGAAAACCGGCGCACAAAAACGCGTTGGTTGGAAAACCGTTCAATCCCACAGCGCACCTTGAGGTTCGGGCAATTTACTGCCAAAAAGCTTGCACTCAGAGCCCGTGCGACACGCGCCGCGTCCCTCAATCACAAAGCAGGTGAGACAACCATGAACGACTTGCCGGCCATCAAGACACTCGCCGCAACGCAAACGTGGGGGCGCGGGCGCATCTACGACGACATCACCCAAACCATCGGGCATACACCCCTGGTACGGCTTGGCAAGGTTGCTGAGGCTTCAAATGCCAAAGCCCAGGTGCTGGTCAAGCTCGAATTCTTCAATCCGCTGTCAAGCGTCAAGGATCGAATTGGCGTGTCGATGATCGATACGCTGGAATCGCAGGGCAAGATCAAGCCGGGCGAGACCACACTGATCGAACCGACATCAGGAAACACCGGCATTGCCCTCGCCTTCGTCGCAGCCGCACGTGGCTACCGCCTGGTTCTCGTGATGCCCGAATCGATGTCGATCGAGCGGCGCAAGATCCTTGCCCACCTCGGCGCCGAGCTGGTGCTGACACCTGCCGCGGAGGGCATGGGCGGCGCAATCAAGAAGGCGGACGAGCTTGCCGCCGAAACGCCCCATGCCATCGTTCCCGCCCAGTTCGATAATCCGGCAAATCCGCTGGTCCACGAGAAGACGACCGCTGAGGAAATCTGGAACGATACCGGCGGCAAGCTCGATGCGTTGGTGGTGGGCGTTGGCACCGGCGGCACGCTGACCGGCTGCGGGCGCATTCTGAAGCAGCGCAAGCCAGACCTGAAAGTCATCGCGGTCGAGCCGACCACCAGTCCTGTGCTCTCAAAGGGTGAGAAGGGTCCGCACAAGATCCAGGGCATCGGCGCCGGCTTCGTTCCATCTATCCTCGATCGCAAGCTCATCGATGAGATCGTTACGGTTCCCAACGACATGGCATTCGAGGTGTCGCGCCTGCTGGCAAAGATGGAGGGCATTCCCGGCGGCATCTCGACGGGTGCCAACGTCGCGGCGGCCTTGACCGTCGCAACGCGCGACGACATGGCCGGCAAGACGGTGGTCACGTTCGCGCCGTCGGCGGCGGACCGCTATATTTCGACCGAGCTTTTCCTGACGCCACCTGGAGCATAGTCTTCAGAGCGTCGGGATGAAAAATTCGCTCACTAGAGCGCTTTGGTTTGATCGCATTTTCTTCGACGAACCGGTTTCCACTTCGTCGGAAAATGCTCTAGACGGACATGAGATGCTGACAGCGGAAGAAATCCAACGCTACAAGCGCCATCTCGTTCTCAAGGAGGTTGGCGGGGAAGGCCAGCAGAAGCTCAAGGCGGCGCGCGTGCTGATCATCGGCGCCGGCGGGCTTGGCTCACCGTTGCTCATGTATCTTGCCGCCGCCGGCGTTGGCACCCTCGGCATCATCGATGACGATGTCGTCTCGCTCGACAACCTGCAACGCCAGATCGTTCATGATGGCGCGCACGTCGGCCGCCCGAAGGTCGAGAGCGCCAAGGAGATGATTGCGCGGCTCAATCCGCACGTGACGGTCGAGACCTACAATACGCGTCTGGACGCGGGCAATGCGCTCGACATCATCTCGCGCTACGACATCGTCTGCGACGGCTCGGACAATTTCGCGACACGCTATCTGGTCTCGGATGCGTGCTACTTCGCCAAACGCACGCTGGTATTCGCGGCGGTTGGTCCGTTCGATGGCTACGTGACGACCTTCAAGCCGCATCTTGCCACGCCCGATGGAACCCCCTACCCCAGCTACCGCTGCATCTTCCCCGAGGCGCCGCCGCCCGGAACTGTCGCCAATTGCGCAGAGGTTGGCGTGTTGGGCGCCGTCGTTGGCGTCGTCGGCACCTTGCAGGCAACCGAGGTGCTCAAGGAAATCACGCAGGCGGGCGACAGTCTGGCCGGGCGGCTGTTGATCTATGATGCCAAGGGCGCACGCTTTGAGAGCGTGCGCATTGCGTGGGATCCGCACAACGCGCTTTCGGGCACCACCCCGCTGATCCACGATCTGTCGATCCACGAAGGCACGATGCCGTTCGCGACCTGCGCGAACGACAGCTGATGTCACGCCTTCGTGCCTCACGTGCGAACCGAAGGGCTCCTTTGTCTTGAGCCATGCTCTTCACGCCGAACCGCTGCGCGCTTCAGCTCAACATGCTCCTGGAGCATTTTCCGACGAAGTGGATACCGGTTCGTCGAAGAAAATGCGACCAAACCAAAGATCTCGTTCTATGGCTTGAGCATGTTGTTCACGGCTCTATCGCACACACTTCAGCTCAATATGTTCTGGGCGACCCTCACCGCAACGGCGCAGCAGGCTGTGCGATGCGGTGAAATTCGGGGCGGTCGGACGAAAAGCCCTGCGGCGCCAGCGTTGTTCGTTCGCCTGGAAGGTCAAGTGAACCCTCCTTCTGCTGGTGCTCTGCCGGTAGCTGTGCGTGCGGCGGGTTCTATGCCATAGCGATGCGCCAGCGGCAAGCCATATGGCTGATGGCGTGTGTCAACGCGCGCGCGTGCGCCTGCCGCTCCTGGCTGTCTTGATGCGTTGAGGAGGCGGAATGGATGAAGCCGCCTCAATGCGCGCTTCCAGCCGGTATCGCTGGAGCGCCATATAGCGGCGGCAGCTAGCGAGGCTCGGGTTGCATCTGTACCGATATGATTTCCGCGCTGCTTGGGCCAGTGTGCGCAGCCGCATGCGCCGAGCGGGCGGATGCTTCGCGTTTTCTGCCACGGCGCGCGCCAGTGTCTGCATGGCGTCGTGATATATTTCGAACGCGCCGGAGAGATGTGCGGGCACGTGGCTTGCTGCTGTTGTCCACATTGGCATGCGCGTCTTGAAATTGATCTTGGCGAGCACCGGGTGGCTGCTTGCAAGAGAGTAGTATTGCTCCAATGCCAGCACTGCGGCGATTGTCTCGCCGCACGGTTTTAAAGGGCGCGGAGCGCCCACCTCCCCCGGGGCGATGCGATCGAAATGGTAACGGCCATCACATACGCGAACGTTCGGGGGAACTTTGGTTTCTTCAAAAGTATCGAAGCCTTCTTTGAGATTCTGCCAAAATCCTTGCCACTCGCTGGTGGCATGCTTGTTCAAATTGGCCCTGGTCATTCGGAATGGAAAGACATGCACAGGGACGTGCTTTTGTCCCTTGATGATCGCGGCCTGGGTCAACCGGTAGATCTCGCCGATTACCGGGTTGGTCATCGCGAAACATCCCACCGACGAGCAGCCACCGTGCACCAGAATATACGATCCGGTGCGGGCCAGAGATTTGTCGTAGACATTGGGGAAGCCGAGGTTCAACGAGCGTGGCCAACGGCCAATGCGGTGCAGCTGGCGACGGGTGATCGTATAGAAGCCTTCGGGCGTCTGCTTGTCACCCTCGGCGAGCTTGGGGCCAAGAGAGCCAGACCAGTTACAGACTGGATACGTGGCGAACCGCTCGTAGACGCCAGCGTCCTTCTGCATCCAAAGCTCAAGCTCGGCCTCCGCCTTGAAAATGCGGATCAGGATCGGATTGCCAACCTTCTGGCCGGCGGCTTGCAGGCGATTACCAAAGGTAGCGGTGTCTGGGGTTCCAGGTAATGTCGTCTCGCCGACAGCATGCATGCGCTGATTTTCGATGCGCTCAGGGGCTGCGCCCTTCAATTCGATGGTCACGGCATGGGCCGTGCTTGCTGTGAAGAAAAGTGAAACCGCCCACGAGACCGCGCCAGCCCATTGCGCAAGGCCGTTGCCGTATCCGTCTGTCGTCCACCAACGCATCAAGCTTCCAACCCCACTTTCAACCCCCGCATTCAACGCATGTCGACGCGCAAAATCGCGCGCAATGCAACACCCAGCCCAACCAGATGACCGCTCACAAGTCACCCGGAAAACGCTTCATGCGCCATACGTAGGCGCGCCTCTTCAAGCTTTTTCCCTTAGCCTGACCTTAGCAGTGGGGTGTCGAGCGATGCCACCGGTTTTCCTCCGTTTGGGTCCACTCATCCACGATGCGTTGCCGGACGATGACGCTCTTCATCTTCGTTCTTTGTATGTTCAAGGCTATGCTTCAGTTGTCTCGGGCTTGCTGAGCCCGATTTGTGCTCCCACAGGAGGCAATGATGGGGCGGGTCCCCGACTGAATATCGCGCCCTGGGAGAAACAGGTACTCTCCCTTGCAGATACGCACGCGCGGTGGCAGGCCGGTCGCTTCGAAGAGGTCAGCGCCTTTTTTCAGTGACTGCCAGAATGCGTGGAGTGGATCGCCCGCCTTTGCTGTGAGGTTGTCGTCGCTCATGCGGAATGGGAAGGCTTGGACCTGAATACGGCCCTGTCCGCCAGCAAGCGCCGATGTGACCAGTTGCCAGATCTCGTCGATAACGGTGTTGGTCATGGCATAGCAGCCGACCGAGCCGCAGCCGCCGTGGACCATCAGGAAGCTTCCGGTGCGGTGGTGACTGCGGTCGTACAGATTAGGATAACCCAGATTGAACGAGCGGTGCCAGCGGCTGTTGGGATTGAGCTGGGCCTTGCCGACCGAGTAGAAGCCTTCGGGCGATTGCCGGTCGCCTTCGGTGAGCTTGGGGCCGAGGCGTCCGGACCAGCGGCATATGGGATAGGTTGCAAAAAGATGGAAGCGGCCGCCTTTGGCCTTCCAGATCTCCAGTTCGAAGTCGCGCTTGAAGATCCGTATCAGTATCGGTTGCGCCAGCGTGAAACCTGCTTTGGTGAGCCTGTTGTCGAGTGCGGTAAGATCGGGTGTGCCGGGCAGCGTGCGGCCAAGCGACCACAGAGCGCGATGCGAGGCTCGTTGAAGGGAGATGGCGCGGGTTTCAAGACTGCCGGTCAGCAGCTGCCAGTTGATGGCGAGGACGCTTGCAGTGGTGACGACGATGAGGCCAAGCACAATGGTTCGGCGAAGTTTTCGCCGGCGCTGCTTGCCTTGCGCTTTGGCGCGCGAGTCCACTGCTGCAATTTGTGCCTTGTCCGAAGAAGCCGCTTGGGCATCCCAATGTTCATCCTGCCGCGTCATCGGTTCCTAACCCGCAAACCTCTGCTTCAGGCCCGCAGACTGTGCGGCAATACCGGCAGAAAATGCGGCGCATGACCAGCTTCAAGCAGTCGATGGTTGCTCGCAAAGCTTTTTATCACTGCAGGCATGAGAGGATGGCCGCTCTCGAACATGCACCGTGTGGCTCGGTTCTTAGCGGTAGCCGAAGCCAGTGATCTTGGTTGGCGGCTGGGGCGTCCCACCAAGACCGAACATGCGCGTGAATGTCGAACCCGATCCGGCGTCGGCATAGGCGATGGCGGGCGGCTGCCATTCCTCGCCTTCGGGCGCATGGATCGATTCAGCGGTCCGCATTTTCGGGCCGGGCATTTCGATCCGCTCGCTGGCCAATTGCTGTTCGGCAGGCTTGGGAGTGAACGGTTGAAGCTGTGGGTGATGGAACATGGGGCACGGGCCCTCTGCCGCCGGCTCGCGACCGTCCACTGTCGAAACGTTGACCATATAGCGATGCTCGCAAACTGCGACGGGCGGCGGCACGCGATTGATTTCAAAGCTGTCGTAGCCTTGCTTCAACGTGCGCCAGAAGCCGATCCACTTGGACGTCTTGTGGCGGCGCATATTCTCGTTGGTCATGCGGAAGGGGAAGGCGTGTACCTCGAAAGATTGCTGGCCGCCCTTGAGTGCTTCGCGCGCCAGACCATAGATCTCCTCGATCAGCGCGTCGGTCATGGCGTAGCAGCCGGCGGACTTGCACTTGCCATGGACCATGAGGAAGTCGCCTGTGCGCCCGAGGGACTTGTCGTAGGCGTTGGGGTAGCCAAGATTGAAGGCGACGTGGAACTGGGATTTCGGATTGAGCTGGTAGTTGGCGACGCGATAAAAGCCTTCGGGTGCCTGCTTGTCGCCCTGCTTGATCTTGGGGCCCAGATCGCCCGACCAATTGCAGATCGGATAGCTCTTGAAGTGATAGAAGCGGCCGTCGTCGCGCTGCTTCCACACCTCGAGTTCGGATTCTTCCTTGAAGATGCGAACGAAGATTGGCGCTTCGACGCGCATGCCCTTCTTACCGAGCAGCATCAAAGTCTGTTTCGTTAAGGGCTGGTCAGCTGGTGCAATTTGTGGTGCGGAACTGCAGGCAGCAAGCAGCAGCGCGGCCGAAACTGCCGCCATCGCCCCGCGCAACCGGCTGGGCGCCGTCCATTCAGATTTCCATCGACTCATACGCAGTGCCCCTCGCGCACGTCGATTACCATTGATTCGCAAACGTAAACATTTCGTTAACGTTACTCCACCCCGAAACAGAGGTGTCCAACCTCATTTCCTTGCGGCAATTTATGCCTGCTGATTGCGGCAGTCGAACGGCAATAGTTGTTCGAATGTGAGCATATTCAAGGTGTTGCAGTTCGGCCGCGCCCCATCCGCAGGCCATTCGGCCCGGATTTCGTGGGGAAAATCAGCGCTTCCAGCTGTTCTTGCGGGCAAATCGCTGTTCCGCTGGCTCAGCTTGCCAGCCCGCGTCCAATCTTCAAGAAGCGCTCATAGCGGTTCTGGCGGACGTCTCCCGCATCCATGCCCTCAAAGCCCGCCAATGCCTTGGCGATGGCATCGCCAACGGTCTTGGTGGTGCGACGGTGGTCGCGATGGGCGCCGCCGAGCGGCTCGGAAATGATCTGGTCGATCACCGCCAGGCCGATGAGGTCCTGGGCGGTGACCTTCATGGCGGTCGCAGCTTCTTCCTTCTTGTTGGCGTCGCGCCAGATGATCGAGGCGGCGCCTTCGGGAGAAATGACCGAATAGATCGCATGCTCGAGCATCAAGATGGTGTTTGCGGTCGCAATGGCGACGGCGCCGCCCGAGCCACCTTCGCCGATGATGACGGAAACGATCGGCACGCCGAGCTTCAAGCAGCAATCGGTTGAACGGGCGATCGCTTCGGCTTGGCCGCGCTCCTCGGCCGCAACGCCGGGATAGGCGCCGGCGGTGTCGACCAGCGTGATCACCGGCAGTTTGAACTTGTCGGCCATTTCCATCAGCCGCACCGCCTTGCGGTAGCCCTCCGGATTGGCCATGCCGAAATTGTGCTTGATGCGGTTTTGCGTGTCGGAACCCTTCTCGTTGCCGATCACCATCACGGAGCGGCCACGGAAGGTGCCGACGCCGCCGACGATGGCCGCGTCTTCGCCGAAGTAGCGGTCGCCGGCGAGCGGGGTAAAGTCGTCGATCAGGGCGCTGATGTAGTCGAGGCCATGCGGCCGCTCGGGGTGACGGGCCACCTGTGTCTTCTGCCAGGGCGTCAGCTTGGAATACATCTCGCGCAAAAGCGCGTTGACCTTCTCCTGCAGGACCTCGATTTCGGCGGCGATCGATACGCCGCCCTCCTCCGAAACCATCGCTTTGAGCTCGTTGATTTTGGCTTCGAGTTCGGCAATCGGCTTTTCGAAGTCGAGATAAAAGCGGACTGGAATGTTCTTGTCCAAAGACGGGCCTTTCTCACGTGGTCACGAGCACGCTCTAGAGCATGTTTAGCTGAAGTGTGTGCGGTTCAGCGTGAAAAACATGCTCAAGGCAAAGACCTCGAGCGCTTTGCGATCCGATGGAACCGGAACGGCGCTGTCAGCCTTGCCCGGCTGAATGGTACTCTCAGCTGCGGAAAATTCCTTGATCGGGCCGGACAATCACTCGTCGGACAGGGAAAAGTCAAGGCGGTGATCGGCGCATCATGAAGCGCACGAAGCGCCTTGCTTCACCCAGCGTCAGCGGGCTTTGGCCGGGCCAGTGGGTGATGGTCGTTGACAAGGCGCTTGAGCCGCTCTTGCAGCACGTGCGTATAGATCTCGGTGGTCGAGATGTCGGCGTGGCCGAGAAGCTGCTGAACGGCGCGCAGGTCGGCGCCGCGGTCGAGCAGGTGGCTGGCGAAGGCATGGCGCAGAACGTGCGGGCTGACACGCTCGTGATGGATCCCGGCCTCATGACTTAACTCTTTGAGATCCTGCGCGAATCTCTGTCTTGTTAAATGCCCCTCCGCGCTTGTGGAGGGAAATAGCCACTTCGAGGAGATGGCCTGTGACAGTCCCTCGCCTCCCGTCTCGGCCAGCAACAGGTAGTCGTCGAGGGCAGCACGCGCAGGCGCGTTCAGCGGCACCAGTCGTTCGCGTCCCCCCTTGCCGCGGATGACGAAAATCCTGCGGTCGCCCTGCACGACGTTGCGGGGTAGGCCGACAAGCTCGGAAACGCGCATGCCGGTGGCGTAGAGTATCTCGATCAGACAGTAGAAGCGCAGGGCGCGCAGGCGCTCGCGCCCCGTGGTGCCCGCGATGCGCGATTTGGCCACTGTGATCAGGCGATCGACTTCCCCAACCGAGAGTGTCTTGGGCAGCGCGCGTGCGCGCTTGGGCCCCGAGACCGTGGCGGCCGGGTCCTCCTCAAGTATTGATTCGGCGGTGAGAAACTTGAAGAGCTGACGAACCGAGGAGATTTTGCGCGCCCGTGACGAGGCCGCAAGGCCGGCCTCGGCAAGGCTGTGAATGTAGGCTTCGATATCATCGGGGCGGGTGCCAACAAGAGCGCGTTGGTGGCGATCAAGGAAGCTCACGAATTCGGCAAGATCGCGCCGATACGCCTCAATCGTGTTGGTCGCCGCGCCGCGTTCCACGACCATCATTTCGAGGAAGGCTTTGATGTGGGGGCCATTCTCGTTGGTCGGCATGGGTCCTGAAGCCTTAAGTCCTTGTTTTCAGTAATGGCTCTAGTTGCCTGAATCTCCTAAAGTGTTGGATACAGGCTTTTGAGTTTGACACGGGCGTCGGCGGTGGTGAAGTGCCAATTGGCCTTGGCGTTGTGGGTGTTGCGGCGCGTTCGCCATGCGGCGACCTGCGTGGTGAGC
>JAXGRZ010000093.1:0-10013 GCA_040765305.1 Hyphomicrobiaceae bacterium
AAATATCTGCACTTTAGCAACGACATAGCTGTGATTTTGGGCAGGGCATGCTAACACGCTCCGGTAGTGGGCACGCGACCGAGCCGCGGGCTTGATCGGTTCACTCAAAGGCGAGTATTCACAAACGTGAATGTTTGTTCGTCTGCACCGGGGATGGTGCCGGGCGCTCCAAGGGAGGCGCTGGTGCACCGATCTGCTTTCCCGGCAAAGTGGCAACTGGGATCTCAAGTCCCCAACAAGCAACGAGCGCGACAGAGCGCGGGAAGGAGACCAGATGGTGATGGTGCTGTCAGATGCCCTGGCACCATGCATCGCTTCACCAGGAGAGCGTGCATGACGACACTGCCGGAGAAGACCGAAAAGAAACTGGGGCTGCTCATCGACCTCGACATCTGCGTCGGTTGCCAGGCTTGCGCAACGAGCTGCAAGGAATGGAACACGGGCGGCTATTCCGCGCCGCTGTCCGACATCGATCCTTATGGCCGCGATCCCAATGGTGCCTGGCTCAATCGCATCCATTCCTACGAAGTGAGCACCTACGACACGTCGCGCACCGTCCATTTTCCCCGTTCGTGCCTGCATTGTGAGACGCCCGCCTGCGTCACCGTTTGTCCGACGGGTGCATCCTACAAGCGCCAGCAGGACGGCATTGTCCTTGTTGATCCCGACATGTGCATCGGCTGCAAGCTGTGCTCGTGGGCGTGTCCCTATGGCGCGCGCGAATACGACTATGCCGAAGGCGTGATGAAGAAATGCACGCTGTGCGTTGATCGCATCTACAACGAGCACCTCAAGCAGGAAGATCGCATCCCCGCCTGCGTCAGAGCCTGCCCGACGGGGGCGCGTCATTTCGGCGACTATGCCGATCCCCAAAGTAACGTCTCGACCATCGCGCGCGAGCGCGGCGGCTATGATCTGCTGCCCGACATTGGCTACAAGCCGGTCAACAAGTATCTGCCGCCCCGTCCGCGGCGCGATGCCGTGACCAACGAGGACGTCAAGGCCGCTGCCGCGCGCGACGTCATGCCCACCGATGGTTCGAAGATCGAACGGCTCTTCCAGTGGGCCGACAAGATGCTGACCCGCTAAGGCCAGCTGGAGAAACAACATGCATCCCGCCTATTCGGTGATTCTCTTCACCACCTCGTCGGGCGCCGGACTGGGGCTCTTGTTCTGGCTCGGGCTCGCCAACGCGCTGGGCCTGCTGCCATCATCGGCCACGTTCGGCTACTTTTCCGTGGGCCTTGGTTTGACGCTGCTGAGTGCCGGCCTTTTGTCCTCGACATTCCATCTGGGGCGGCCCGAGCGGGCCTGGCGCGCGTTCACGCAATGGCAATCGTCCTGGCTCTCGCGTGAGGGCGTTGCCGCCTCCGCCACCTACCTGCCAGCGCTGGTCTTCGCCATCGGCTGGGACCTTTACGGGCAAACCGGCGGCATCATCGCCATTGCCGGCCTCGCCATGGCGGTGCTGGCGGTCATCACCTTATTCACAACCGGCATGATCTACGCCTCCTTGCCGACCATCAGGCAGTGGAACCAGCCGCTGACGGCCCCCAACTATATCGTTCTGGGGCTGGCATCGGGCGCGGTGCTGCTGACGGCGCTGCTCGCCATGTTTGACCACGTGCCGGTGTGGGCGGTGTGGGTGTCGATCATTTGCCTGACGGCCGGCTGGGCCATGAAGACGCTGTATTGGATGGCGATCCTGCAGCAGGAACCACGCTACACCGTTGGTGCGGCGACCGGTCTTGGCCGCTTCGGCGATGTCCGCCAGCTCGATCCGCCCCACACCATGGCCAACTTCGTGATGCGTGAGATGGGTTACGCCGTTGCGCGCAAGCACGCCAACAAGCTGCGCCGCATCTCGGTTGCGCTGTCGTTCGTCGCGCCGGCCGTTCTCAGTGTGGTGATGCTGGTCGCCGACCCCGATCTCGATATCGTCTTGGCATTGCTGGCGACGGTGTCGATGGCGGTGGGCCTGGCCATGGAGCGCTGGCTGTTCTTTGCCGAGGCCGAGCACGTTTCGATGCTGTTCTATGGCCGCCAAGCAGCGTGAGCACGGCTGCAAGCGTTGAGCGTCATGTGGTGAAACGACCTGACCAATAGTGTGTCTGCCAATACTGTGCCTGGACAAGGTGCGGGGCGGACGTCGCCGGTCCCTGTCGGTCAGTCACTCGTGCGTGCGGTCGCGGTAAACGTGCGATTGCCCCCACGGGTCGATGACGCGGCGCGTGCCGGTTGCCGCATCGAGCGGGCCAATGTGATCTGAGGTGACCGGCACCTTGCCGTGGCCGCCTGGGATGTCGAGGACGTAAAGGGGCAGGGCCGCGCCCGACAAGCGCTGGCGCAATTGTCCCATCAGCCGCGTCCCATCCTCCAGCGTGGTGCGCAGATGGCTGGTGCCAGGCGCCAGGTCGCCATGATGCAGGTAGTACGGCTTGACCCGGCAGGCGAGAAGCGCGCGCATCAGCGCCTCCAGGCTTGCCACATCGTCGTTGATGCCCTTCAGCAGCACGGTTTGCGACAACATCGGGATGCCCGCATCAACGAGCCGCGCAATGGCGCCGCGCGCTGGCGCCGTCAACTCGCGCACATGGTTGGTATGGAGCGCGATGACAACCGTTTTGCCAGCCGCAGTGTGAGCGGCAGTCAGTGCGGTAATGAGGTCCTCGGTGACTCGCTCTGGCGCCACCACGGGAACGCGGGTGTGCCAGCGGATCACCTGCACGTGGCCGATTCCCGCAACGGCCTCGCTCACCTCCGCGATGCGGCGCGGCGATAGGATCAACGGATCGCCGCCGGTGACGATCACCTCAAAGATTTCGGGGCGGGCGGCAACGTAGGCAACAGCCGCGATGAGGTCATCGGAACTGAGCGAAGCCTCGCCCACCAGTCCAACGCTTTCACGCCGGAAACAGAAGCGGCAGTAGACCGGGCAGACGTTGGCGAGCTTCAGCAGCACGCGGTCGGCGTAGCGATGCACGATGCCCGTCATCGGGCTCTTGGCAGCATCGCCGATTGGGTCATGCAACTCGTCGGGCGTCGTCGTCAGTTCCGCTTTGCTTGGAACGAACTGGCGTGCGATCGGGTCTGAGGGATCGGCCGTATCGATCAGTGCTGTCATCGCCGGGGGGATGGCAACGGCATAGCGCGCGGCCACCGCTGCTACATCCTCGCGCTGGCCTGGCGCAATGAGCCCAGCCTCGGCGAGCGCGTCGGGCGTTCGCAAGCTGGTGAGCTGTGTGGTGAACTGCTTGTTCATTGGCCCGCCGATCCGACCCGCCTCAATTCCAATCAACCCGTTGTCCAGACCTGACCGAGGGACCAGGCCCGAGAGCGCCGAGCCGAACCGCTGCGCACTTCGGCTCGGCGCCCTCGCTCTTCGGTTTGTCGCATCTTCTACGCCGAACCGGTGTCCACGTCGCCGGAAAATGCTCTAATCCCTCGCCATCGGCGTCCAGATCACATCATCGATATGGCGGGCGCCAGCCGCCAGCATCACCAGGCGCTCAAAGCCCAGCGCGCAGCCCGATGCACGCGGCATCATCTCCAGTGCCGCCAGGAAGTCCGCATCGATCGGATAGCGCTCGCCATAAATGCGCTGCTTCTCATCCATCGCAGCCTCGAAGCGGCGGCGCTGCTCGGTTGGGTCGTTCAATTCGCCAAACCCGTTGGCAAGTTCGACGCCGCACGCATAAAGCTCAAAGCGCTCGGCAACGCGCCGGTCGTGCGGGCACGGCCGTGCCAGCGCCGCTTCCGCAATGGGATAATCGTGCACGATGACGGGCGGCCCCGCGGTTGTGCCGAGCGGACAGAGCTGCGGTTCGACGCATTCCACCAGCACACGCGTGAAGATGTCCGACCAGGTGTCGTCGGGCGCCAGCTTCACGCCAGCGCCAACCGCGGCGCGCGCAAACCTTTCGCGATCGCCAACGCCATCGTGCCCAGCCCCATCGTGAAAGGCCTCATTGAGCAGGTCTATGCCGGCATGCGCCTTGAAGGCGTTATCAAGCGTCACCGCGATGGGGGGTGCAAAGGGATCGCAGGAACGTTCGCGAAAGCTCCAGTGTGTGGAGCCGGCCGCCGTTGCCGCAATCTGCAAGATCGCCGCGCAATCTGACCACAACTGCCTGTAATCACCCCCATCGGTTTCGCCGGTGTCAGCTCGGTACCACTCGAGCATGGTGAACTCGGGATGATGCAGCCGGCCGCGCTCGCGATTGCGGAACACGGGGGCGAAGGTGAAGATCTTTCTCTCGCCGGCGGCAAGGAGCTTCTTGCAGGCGAACTCGGGCGAGGTGTGCAGATAGAGCGGCTGATGGCCAAGGTCGGAGCCGACCAGTTCGGTTTTGAAGGCGTGCAGATGGGTTTCGTTGCCCGGCGAGACCTGCAGACACCCGGTATCGACCTCGACAAATCCCTCAGCCTCGAACCAGGCGCGCAGCGCCGCTTTGATGCGTGAACGGGCGACAAGAAAAGGCCGCCGGTCGGCGTGGCGGTCAGGGTGCCACCAGGGCAAAGGGGGAGGCGAGGGGGCAGGCAGCGATGCGGACATGGGTTCAACGGGGGTAACAGTGGTTTGGGCGGCGCGCCAGGGCGCTTGGAGGCGCAATAGGGCGCAAGTTGGACTGGGATGCAAGCCGCCGCACTTGGCCTTGGCCCTCAGAAAGGCTATGAACCGGGCCGAATCTGTCCGATGAGGCCCTGGCGCGCACGCCGAGCCGCGCCCGGATAAACGCCTTTCACCAAAATTCGGAGTACGCTTCCGTGGTCAAAATCATCGCCAGCTCGGTCCGCAAGGGCAACGTTCTCGATCTCGACGGTCGCCTCGCGGTCGTTATCTCCGCTGAGAACATCCACCCAGGCAAGGGCACACCCGTCACCCACCTGGAGCTGCGCCGGATCGCCGATGGCGTCAAGCTCGTCGAGCGCTATCGCACGACCGATCAGGTCGAGCGCGCCTTCGTGGAAGAGGTCGACTACAATTATCTCTACGAGGATGAGAGCGGCTATACGTTCATGCATCCCGAGACGTTTGATCAGATCCTTGTCTCCAAGGACGTATGTGGTGATCAGGCCCAGTGGTTGCAGGAAGGCATGAGCTGCAAACTCTCCCTGCACGAAGGCAACCCGATTTCCATCGAGTTGCCGCAGCGCGTGACGCTGGAGATCGTCGAGGCTGATCCTGTCGTGAAGGGACAGACGGCCTCCTCGTCCTACAAGCCGGCGATCCTGTCGAATGGCGCGCGCATCATGGTACCACCGCACATCGGCTCAGGCACCCGCGTCGTGGTGATGACGGCCAGCGGTGAATACGTCGAGCGTGCCAAGGATTGATCTGCTACGTTGGCGGAGGGTAGCGTCCGGGGGTATCGTTAGCCTGATTTGGAGATACCTGCGGCGCAGTGATGGAGAGCGATATGCGGAGCCTTGCCGGGCGAGGGTTCATCTTCCAGGCGGGCGCAATCATCCTTGCCTGCCTGTTTGCGTCTTCCGCGCATGCCCGCTCCCTTGATCATGGTCGCTGGAAGAGAGGGCACGCCAGCGGTGAGCGCCATAAAGCGCCACCGCCCCGGAAGGATTGCACGCGCATCAATGGGCGTTGGGGCTATTACGGCAACCCGTGGTGCTCGCCGGCCGAACAACGCGCGTTCGACATCTGGGATGCGCAGCGGATCGAGCGCCTAAGGCGCGGGCGCTGACGGTCGTGAATGAGGTCGCCACCGTTCAGGTTGGCTCCTGAGGTTGGCCCCAACGCGTACGCCGCCGATGGCACCGGCAGCGCAACACCGATCAGATGTCGAGATCGCGCCGGACCTCGAACACGTCCATGATCCTGCAGCCGCGATGGGGACCATCACACACGAACGTCCAGCGGCCTTCGGTGAAGGTGTCACACATCTTCACACCCTTGACCAAAATCCAGTGGCCTTCCTTGCCCTTGTGGATCGCGAGAATGTAGTGCGTCCATGCATTGCGTGGCTTTTGCATCCAGCTCCACAACGTCGGCCGCTCCTTGCGCGGCAGCTGCATGAAGGAGGAAACCGGCTTCATGACGTAGCCGAAGCGGGACAGCGCCTCGGCAACTTCTTCCGTGTAGGTGCCTTTTACGACGGGCCGGCAACCAGCAGGGATTTCGCGCAGGTCACGGACCACATCTTCGACCTTCGAAATGGAATAGCCGGTGATTGCGGCCAGCACATAAGGCCCGCAAAAGGCGAGGCGGCCGGTGTCGTTTCGAACTGTATTGAGGCTCGAGGTGGGACGAGCGTTCTGGGCGAAGAGGTCCATGGGGGTGATCCCGCGAGCCGATTATGGTTGGGGAATCGTGGTCTGAGCCGGTTAACAAGGCGTTAACCGTGCATGTTCGGGACAATGAATAGGGGCTTGCCGGCGCCGGCGATCTGCACATCAAGCAGGCGCGCACGGGCCATGGATTGATTGATTTCGTCATAAACCCAGCCGATATTTAAGGTCGCCCGCTCGATCTTCAGTGTGTCAGCTCGCGGCGGCTCAATTTTTGGTGCGCAAAGGAACGCCATGGCTCAGCCGAGAAATCCAATGAACGTCTCGTTCCTTCAGGAGCTGATGACGACGGTGGCCGAACAGGGCAGGGCGCTGTTGCCCAAGTCACTTGTCGGCGCCAGTGAGTGCGAGGACATCGAAACGCTGGCACAGGCTCTCAGTTCGAGCCGTGGAGAAGCGGCAGGCGTTGCCATTGCCCGCCAGGTGCTCACTCTCTATCGCCAGTTCAGCGACGACAAGAAGCGCGCGTTCTTCACCTTCTTGGGCGAGCGCCTTCAGCCTGATCAAAGCGCGGTCGCGGCAGCATCATCGGCCTATCTACAAGCACCTGGTCTGCAAACGCTTGCCCGCCTGCAAAAAGCAGTCGAGAGCCCGCGTCAGGAGTTCTTCCGCCGCTTGAACCTGGCACCTGGAGCAACCGCCGGCATTGTTGCCATGCGCCGTGACCTGCTTGCCATGAGCCGTGGTGATCCGACGCTGAAACTGGTCGACGATGATTTGAAGCATCTGCTCTATTCGTGGTTCAACCGTGGCTTCCTCGTTTTGAAACCCATCGATTGGCAGACGCCCGCTGCTATTCTTGAGAAGATCATCGCCTATGAGGCCGTCCATCAGATTGAGGGGTGGGATGATCTGCGCCGACGGCTCGATCCAAAGGACCGCCGCTGCTTTGCCTTCTTCCATCCCGCGCTGATCGACGAGCCGCTGATCTTCGTCGAGGTGGCTTTGACCAACGAAATTTCCGATGCCATCGGCCCGCTGCTCGCCGAAGCGCCCAAGGCCGAGGCGATCGAGAGCCCGACGACAGCCGTCTTCTATTCGATCTCCAACTGCCAGGAAGGCCTCAAGGGGATCACCTTCGGCAACTTCCTGATCAAGCAGGTGGTGGAGGATCTGGTTCGCGAATTGCCCAGCCTCAAGACATTCGTCACGTTGTCGCCGGTGCCAGCCTTCGCGCGCTGGCTCGCCTCTGCCGAAGGCAAGGCAGATGCCGACCTCATTCTCGCCGGTGAGGAGAGGGCGGCCTTAGCGCTCGTCGAGCGCAACCGCTGGCACACCAAGGAGCGTGCCGCCGCTGCCATCGAGACGCCGTTGATGGCTATGGCCGCCGATTATTTCCTTGCCGCCAAAGCGAGCGATGGCAAACCTGTCGATCCGGTGGCGCGTTTTCATCTGGGCAACGGCGCACTCCTGGAGCGCATCAATTTTCTTGCCGATGTGTCGGCAAAGGGCATTTCCCAGGCGCATGGTCTGATGGTGAATTACCGCTACAACCTGAAGGAAATCGAGAAGAACCACGAATCTTTCGTCAACCAGGGAACCGTCGCGAGTTCACGGCAAGTTCGCGGATTGCTGCGCACGCGTGAAAAGACATCTGCCAGAGAACCCGAACATAGCCCTGTTCTGGCACTGACTGTCGATAAGAAGCAGCAAGGCCCGGAAGGCACGCACAACGCTTGAGGCTCCAAGGACTTGATGTAACGATTGATGTGATGTTGTCGGCCCCGAATGAATGATCACGCGTCCAACGTACCAGTTGTCCAGAGCGCCGATCCAATGGAATCGGATTGGCGCTCTTGCTACTGATTTGGGTGCATTTTCTGCCACGAACAGGTGTCCACTTCGTCGGAAAGGGCTCTAGATCGCCTTTGCCAGTGCAGTGACGACGTGTCTCGCCTGCAGCGCGGATCTGCGGACATCAGTCGATCCGGCTGGCGTCCGCAAGCGTTCAATTTGCTTGCCTAGGGTCCGGACCCTAACGTCTTGTTTTGGGCCCCATGGCATGCACTTATGTGCCACCCTCCCGGACGGGATGCGGAACGGGACACCACGAATGATTTCGCAAGGACGATGAGCGATGCGCTACGACGAAAACGATCGCGAGAGTAGCAACGTGGAGGATCGACGTGGCCAGCGCTCGGGCATGCGGTTTCCCGGCGGTGGCATCCAGATCCCGATCGGCGGGCGCGGCGGTATGAGCTTCACCACGCTGTTGATCCTCGGCGCCATCATGCTGTTCTTTGGCATCAACCCGCTCGAGCTTCTCACCGGTGGCGGGCGCGGTTTCAACGTGCCGCAATTGCCCAACATGGAGCATAGCCCGCGACCAGCCGCCAACCGGAACCCCTTCGACATTCCCGGGCTGCCAGGTTCACAGCGACAGAGCGAACAGGCAAGGTCGCCTGGTCAGAGCGATCAGATGGCAACGTTCATCAAGCGCGTTTTAGCTGATACCGAAGATGTCTGGAGCCGCGTCTTCCAGTCGTTCGGCAAGACCTACAAGGACCCGCACCTTGTGCTGTTCTCCGGGGCCACGTCGACCGCTTGCGGCACCGGCATGTCGGCCATGGGTCCGTTCTATTGTCCGATCGACCAGAAAATCTACGTGGATCTGTCGTTCTACGAGCAGTTGAAGCGTCGCTTCCAGGCGCCTGGCGATTTTGCGCAGGCTTATGTCATCGCCCACGAAGTCGGCCACCACGTCCAAAAGCTGCTCGGCATCGCAGACAAGGTGCAGAGCCTCAAATCCCAGATGTCAGAGCGTGAATCGAATGCCTTGCAAGTCCGCATGGAGCTGCAGGCCGACTGCCTGGCCGGCGTCTGGGCCAATCTCAACAATCAGCTCAACAAGCGTCTTGAGCAAGGTGACATCGAGGAAGGACTGAATGCGGCAAGCGCCATCGGCGACGATATGATCCAGCGCAAGACGCAAGGTTACGTCGTCCCCGACGCCTTTACGCACGGCTCGTCGGCCCAGCGCGTGCGCTGGTTCCAAAAGGGCTTTGAAGGTGGCCAGATGCAGGTGTGCGATACGTTCTCCGATTCGAGCCTGTGAGGAGACACGCGGCAACGTCATGATCGGCATGAAGGGAAACCAGTACCGTGGCGACGGCAGATAACAAGAACGTCGATGTTCCGGAAATCCCTGGTCTCGATGAGGCTGCCCGGCGCCTGTTGGCCGGACGCTATGAGCCGATCTCTGCATCGGCCGGTGCAGTTCTGTTCCAGCCCGGACAGTCCTGCGAACGTCTCGTCCTGCTCACCGAGGGCCTGGTGCGCGTTCGCATGGTTTCAGAGACCGGCCGCGAAATCGAACTCTACCGGGTGCATCCTGGCGAAATCTGCGTGATGTCGATTGCCTGCATGATGGGCGAACGTCAATATCAGGCTGAAGGCATCGCGGATGGCTCCATCCAGGGTGTTGCCGTCAGCCGGGGTCTATTCCGGGAAATGCTTGGCGCATCGGCGGTCTTCCGTGACGCGGTGCTCAACGTGCAGACCCGCCGTATCTTCGATCTGGTAAGTCTCGTTGATGAACTCGCCTTTCATCGCACTGAATCGCGCCTGGCCGCGCGTCTGCTGCAGCGGGCGGGCAAGAATGACGCCGTCGCCGAAACACATCAGGAGTTGGCGCTCGATATCGGGACGGCACGCGAAGTTGTCAGCCGCCGGCTCAAACGTTTCGAAGCCCACGGCCTTGTTGCGCT
>JAXGRZ010000094.1:0-9990 GCA_040765305.1 Hyphomicrobiaceae bacterium
CCGACGACGTGGACGCCGGTTAGAGCATTTTCCGACGAAGTGGACACCGGTTCGTCGAAGAAAATGCGACCAAACAAGAAGCTAGAGCGCCGATCCGATTCCATCGGATCGAAAAGCGCTCTAGCCGCGCAAAATGCGATCAAGCAAGAACGACGAACGTCAACACTGCGAACAATAAAAACGGCAGGTGCGGTTTCAACCCCACCTGCCGTTGTGCCTTCGAGCCGCCGCAGCGCTGTTTGAGCGCCAATGTCTTGGACCTTCACCTGCTCGTGGATGCACGCCACGTCGTTGCGGGAACAGGAGGCTGCTTGATGCGCAAGCCTCAAGCGTGCAGATATGATTGGCCTCAGTGATCCTTCGGACGATTGACTTCAAATGCCGCCAATTTCTCGGCGCTGGCTTCCTTCTGGTACTTAGCCTGCCACTGCGCATATGGTTCGCCGTAGATGATTTCGCGCGCACCGGTCTTGTCGAGGCCGATACCCTTGTCCTTGGCCGCGTCCATGTACCAATTGGCAAGGCAATTACGGCAGAAGCCCGCGAGATTCATCATGTCGATGTTCTGCACATCCGTGCGCTGACGCAGATGTGAAACGAGCCGCCGAAAGGCAGCGGCTTCGAGTTCCGTGCGCGTCTTATCGTCGATGTCTGTCATTCAAAGCTCCCTTGCGACTGAAGCGGCGGCAAAACAAAATGCACTGCATCAAACCTCGCCATGACACGAAAGGTCACCCAGCGCCCGTTCCTACAACGCCATACCCGTCATATAGGTGAGCGCATGTTGATCTGAAGTGTTGAATGATAGAACCGTGAAGATCACGCTCATTGCGCTGAAGTGTTGCGCGGCAGGGCCGTGAGGAACATGACGCAAGCGACAGCTAGGATGATTGTCCAAGCTATACCGCTGGCTTCAGGTCGCGCCATGCGACCCAGGCAGCGGGCGCATTGGCGCCACTTCCCTCTGGCAATCCTCCCCGATCTTGATCATCAGGCCACGCCGATTGCGGATCTTTCCCATCACACGGGCTATCCGTTGGGCCCACATGGCCTGCCCCGCCTCGTCGCGGATCAGATCCTGGCGCAGTTCGATCAACGCATGAGGCAGACCACGCTGTGTGCCATGCCACCACATGCAATCACCTTGCAGTTTGCCCGAATAAGGCTGGTTGTCGCCAACCAACAAGTCACCCTCCCCCACCAGCGTGTCAATCAGCGGTGCGGCCAGGCGGTCATCGGCATCCCACAGAACCCCCACCTGCCAGGGCCGGGTCGTGCCACGCCAAACTTCAGTAAATGAATGGATCGACAACAGTGCAGGATGAGGATGGTGAGCTTGCGCCGCATCGATCACCTGGTCGATCGCCGCATGATACGGGTGATACCACCGGGCGATACGATGTTCGCGTTCCTCGGTCGTCAGGTTACGGTTTCCCGGAATGATGGCACCGTCCGAAAGACGCATGACCAGCGTTGGATCGTCAGTTCCGCGGTTGGGATCAATCAACAGCCGCGAGAAGCGCGACAGCACCGCGGGAACATCGAGCAATTCCGCGAGCCGTTCCACAACGCCCTTCGCGCCAATGTCGTAGGCAATATGCCGCCGCAATTCGCCTTCCGGCAACCCGAGCAAGCCATATGCCTCCGGCAAAGTGTTTTCGGCATGGTCGCAAACCAAGATGAGTCCAGCGTCCACTCGCCCACCCAGCACACGATAACTTGCAGCTTCAGACGCAGAAATGCGCAAGCCCGGGTTGGAATTGATTCTCTCCTGCATGGCGGCGGACTATAGTCGCGCCGGGGCCGGCTGGATACCCGCAACTGCGCCGCACTCATTCCTGCGTCAGGCCAGCGCTTGACGCCGGACGGACGATCTCGCAAACACGGCAGGGGGTATCTTGCCCACGTGCCCCGAGCGCGTCATGCCCAAGCCGCACGGCGCCCGCCAAAAGAACAGGCCCAACAAACAGAAGGACAATTCAATGCCCCACTCGCCCACCCAAGCCCGTGCTTTCGTATTGAAACTGTTCGAGGCAGCGGTGAGCGCCGCCCATCCCGCCACCTGCGTTCCCCCTCACCTGCCGCCGGTGCCCGAAGGCGGCCGCATCCTCGTCGTGGGGGCTGGCAAGGCCGCCGCCGCCATGGCTCAGGCGACAGAGCGTCATTACAAGGCGCGCGGTGAGGCTGATCGGATCAGCGGCTTCGTCACCACCCGGCACGGCTATGGCCTGCCTACCGAAATCATCGAGGTTGTCGAGGCCGGCCATCCGGTTCCCGACCAGATGAGCATCGACACCGCCCAGCGCGCTCTCAAGCTTGCCGCAGCCGCCGGTCCCCATGATCTCGTGCTGGCGCTGATGTCGGGTGGCGCCTCCGCGCTGTGGTCGGCCCCCGCCCCGGGCATCTCCTTTGACGCCAAGCAGGCCCTGACCAAGCAACTCCTGCGCTCTGGCGCCCGCATCACCGAGATGAATTGTATCCGCAAGCATCTGTCCGCCATCAAGGGCGGCAAGCTGGCCGCTGCGGCTGGTGGTTCTGGACTGCTGACGCTGGCAATCTCCGACATTCCCGGTGATGATCCCGCCGCGATCGGCTCTGGTCCGACCATCGGCGATCCCACCACACTGGCCGAGGCCCGCGAGGTGATCGCCCGCTACAAAATCAATGTCGCACCCGAAATCGAAGCGGTTTTGTCGAACCCGGCCAACGAAACCTTGAAGCCGAACGACCCGCGCCTTGCCCGTGCACGCTTCACCATCGTTGCCGCTCCCAGCCAATCAATCGCCGCCGCCAAAGAAATCGCGCAAGCGGCTGGCTACAAGGTCATCTCGCTGGGCGACGCGCTCGAAGGCGAAGCCCGCGAGGTCGGCGCCAAGCAGGCACGCCTGGCGCTGGAAGCCAAAGCCCGCGGTGAACGTGTGGCGATCATGTCGGGGGGCGAACTGACCGTAACCGTGACCGGCGACGGCATCGGCGGCCCCAACCAGGAATACGCGCTTGGCCTTGCCATAGCCCTTGAAGGGGCGCCAGGAATTTCCGCCATGGCCGGTGACACCGACGGTACCGACGGCGGCGCGGGTAACGCTGCCGATCCTGCTGGCGCCATCGTTCTGCCTGATACGCTCGCGCGTGCCGCGGCAGCCGATCTCAATGCCGCCAAGTTCCTGGCCAACAACGACTCCACGAGATTTTTCCGAACCATCGGAGATCTCGTCGAATGCGGCCCGACCCAGACCAACGTCAACGATTTCCGTGTCATCCTGGTCGATCCCTGATCTGAGGATAGGCGAGGATGGCGACGAAGACGCCGCGCCGCGCACCGCCTGGCTAGATTCCAGTTACCGCAACGCTATTGGCTGGAGACAAGAGGTGACATCTGCCACGAGCCTGTGCCCGTCCCAGTGCCCGTCCCAGTACCCGTCCATGTCCGCACACACGCGCGCTGCACCAGGAGCGCACAACAACACCGCGTGGACCCGGCTGGGTATGGCGGTTAGCGCACTGGTCGGCGGGATGCTGTTGTTCACACCTGCAGCACGTGCCGATCTCAAACTTTGCAACTCCACTGAAAGCCGCGTTGGCGTGGCAATCGGTTATCAGGACAAGGAAGGCTGGGCGACCGAAGGCTGGTGGAATATTGCCTCGCAAACCTGTGAGACACTTCTTAAGGGCGATGTCCCAAGCCGCTTCCTCTACGTCCATGCGGTAGACTATGACCGTGGTGGCGAATGGGTTGGTTCGAACTACATGTGCACGACCGACAAATCGTTCGCGATAAGAGGTGTTCAGGATTGCGGCGA
Organism: Hyphomicrobiaceae bacterium; assembly: GCA_040765305.1. Classification (GTDB taxonomy): domain Bacteria; phylum Pseudomonadota; class Alphaproteobacteria; order Rhizobiales; family Hyphomicrobiaceae; genus JAEUMD01. The sequence continues at coordinate 3,801 of JAXGRZ010000094.1, forward strand.
TCGCGGTTATAAGCGAACGGGTTTTTTCGAGGTCGATACGGGCGAGGCCAAGGACTGGACGATCCGCCTGACCGACCCATACGATGGGACAGACAAGAGCGATGCGACGCAACCGACGCGTTAAACTGATTGCCACACTCGGGCCGGCTTCCTCCTCGCCCGAAATGATGGAAAGACTATTCCTGGCTGGTGTCGACGTATTCCGCGTCAACATGAGTCACTCCTCGCACGATCTTGCGCGAACGCTGATCTTCAATGTGCGTGCGCTGAGCAAGAAGTACTCCTGCCCAATCGGTGTGTTGGCCGACCTGCAAGGACCCAAATTCCGTCTCGGCGAATTCTCCGGCGGCCGCGCCATCGTCGCCGATGGCACCGTGTTTACCTTCGACCGGACGGAGAGCACGGGCTCTCCGGGGCGCGTGTTTCTGCCCCATCCCCAGATCTTCGAGGCGGTCGAGCCTGGTCACACGCTGCTGCTCGACGATGGCAAACTGCGCATGCGCGTCATCGAGGCCGATGACAACCGCATTGCCGCCGAAGTGGTCGTCGGCGGACCGCTCGCCAGCCGCAAGGGCATCTCGCTGCCCGACACCATCCTGCCCGTTGGCCCGCTGACTGAGAAGGATCACGCCGACCTCAACTGTGCACTCGACTTGGGTGCCGACTGGATTGCGCTCAGCTTCGTGCAGCGCGGCCAGGACGTCGAGGATGCAAGAAAGCTCATCACCACCGACACCGCGGTGATGGTCAAGGTCGAAAAGCCGTCGGCCATCGAGGACCTCGACGCAATCATTGCCGCCGCTGACGGTTTCATGGTCGCGCGTGGTGATCTGGGTGTTGAAATGCCCATCGAGCGCGTCCCCGGCCTGCAAAAGCGCATCACACGCATGGCCCGTGCGGCGGGCAAACCCGTCGTAGTCGCAACGCAGATGCTGGAAAGCATGATCACCTCACCGGTGCCGACGCGCGCCGAGGTTTCCGATGTCGCCACCGCCGTCTTCGATGGCGCCGATGCCGTGATGCTGTCGGCCGAGAGCGCAGTCGGTCAATACCCGGTCGAGGCGATCCAGATGATGGACCGTATCGCCATCCAAGTGGAAAACGACCCGAGCTACTCCTCATTGGTCCACGCCACCGCGATCAAGCCTCAGGCAACCGCGCACGACGCCATCGCCGTGGCCGCCCACGCCGTTGCCGACAGCATCAAGCTATCGGCCATCGTCTGTTTCACGGCGACCGGATCGACCGCACTGCGCGTCGCGCGCGAACGCCCTGGTCTGCCCGTGATCGGCCTGACCCCGGTACACGCAACCGCTCAGCGCCTGACGGTGGTGTGGGGTATCCATGCGGTTATGACGAACGATCCCGACCGCGTGCAGGACATGGTCAACAAGGCCTGCAAGCTTGCCATGGAGCATGGCTTCGTCAAACCCGGCGACGGTATCCTGGTGACGGCTGGCGTCCCGTTCGGTTCGCCCGGCACCACCAACATGATTCGCATCGCCTATGTCGATGAGACAGGCAACGCGGTCGGCGGAGGCTAATCGTACTTGGAACTCAATGGCGGGGCCGAACCCTGGAGCGCCGGGCGCTCCAGGGGGATCACTGTGCCTCGGCGAATTTGAATGCCGCAGCGCATTTGCGCCCCAAGATCAAGCCAGCCGGTGCAATGCCGCCGTCACGTCTGGTGAAGACATCGACCAAGCACCGTGTCATCAGAACATTCTTTAACCAGTCGCCAGATAGTCGCGCATGGCCGTAACCTCCATCTCGACCTCGGCAATGTGATGCTTAACCACATCACCAATCGAGATGATGCCCACCAGCGAGCCTTCTTCGATCACTGGCACGTGCCGAAAACGACCCTGCGTCATGATCGACATCATCTGGTCGATCGTGTTTGCCTCGTTGCAGGTCATCACGTTCTTCGTCATCACTGTGCTGACCGGCTGACGCAGTGCAGCTGATCCCTGTTCGGCTATGACACGAATGATGTCCCGTTCCGAAATGATGCCGGCAACGTCACCGCCCTCGTTCACAATCACAATGGCGCCAATCTTTTTTGAGGCCAACTTCTGAGCCACGGTCTCGACAGTGTCCTCGGACGGTGCAGTGGCAACCAACTTGCCCTTCACCTTCAGGATCGAAGCGACGATCATTGGATCAACCTCCTGACCATGGAATTATAAAAAACGCTTGTGGCCGGCTGCTACGCAACGATTCAACACCACCTCATGCCGTGCCCACGTCGTGCAGTGGATGATGACCAGCTAGAGCATCCGCACCAACACGCCCAACCTTGGGTACTTTGGCTGGCCTCTCATGCCACGTATCCAGGCCACATGTCCTGGCCACATGTCCTGGCACTAAAAACTGCGCGAGCCGCCAAAACGCCGGCTTTTGCGCCAATGGTGCGACAATCTGCTGCTGGGCGCAAGCCGCAGCACCTCAATCATGAAAGAATTCCCTCATCAACACATCACGCGCCTGGCCCGCCTTTGGACCTTAAGGCTTTAATTAACGCTTGTAACGCATGGGCGCGCGGCGCTCCTGCAGCCCCAATTGTTATGGGCTCGTCCCCCGATCGGGAGCACCAACATCGCTTGCAAAGTTAAGTGGCGGGCCAAGACCACTTAGTGGATCGTCGGCACAATGCGCAGATCAGGCCGCTTTGGCATGCGAGGTCGAGGATCAAAAAAGCCGAACAGCAGCAATCCGGCGAGATATCCTCCAATGTGCGATTCCCACGCGATCATCGAGGGATCCGCGCCCACCGTCCCCATACCGACACTCGTCATCAGGTTAATGGCAATCAAAAAAGCGGTTGCCGCCAATACCCGCTTGTCGGTGAGTGCCACAGCGATCGGCATCATTGGTACTGAGCGAGGCGTTTGGCGCAAACACCAAATCCCGCCCATGTCGAGCGCCGAGAATAAAAAGCGCATCGTGCCTCCCATCAGGCCTGCAACAGCGCCTGATGCGCCGATAACCGGAACGCGCGCACCCCAGTTCACGGCCAGAAACGCGAACGCAGCAATCACCCCGCATATCACGCCGAATACGACAAAGCGTAGTGTCCCAACCCTAAGAGCAATCGCACCGCCGAACGCCAACAGCCACAGGCTATTGAACGCCAGATGCATGACGTCACCATGAATGAGCTGATAGGTGAACGGCGAGGTCACCATAGCCAGCGCGCCACCCGGAATGAAATCTGCCTCACCAGCGTATCGTGCAGGGACAAAAGCACTGGCTACCACGAGCCAGGCATCCCAATCCTCTGGCAGCAACTGCCGTCCAACGTGGACGGCAGTCAGCAGGCCGATCACGGCGAGCACCCCCGTGGGCACGTTGAACATCGGTTCGTGTCGCTCGCTCACGGGGCGTCCTCGTTTTTTTGAGCCGGGCTGAACGGTTAACGGCTCAACGCTTTTCCGACAACCGCAATATCGTTCCTAACACACCGCACTGGCATGGAAGCTGCTCTTAAAGCGGCAGGATACGGTTCAGGGAAACCCTGTCTCGCTACTGAACAGATAGGGCGCACCGGCTCCACCCTGCCAGCTCCTTAATTGCTCATGGAACAAATTGCAGATGAAATCCAAAACATCCCAGTTACTTTACGCATATTGGAATGACGTCCGTCATAATCGACTGGCACCGCGTCGGTTCGAAATCGAGCCCGCGCGCATTGCCCCCATTTTGTCCGAAACATTCATTCTCGAACGCCTGGATGATGACACGCATCGGTTTCGCATTGCCGGCACACGCATTTGCGAAGAGTTTGATTTCGATTTCAGAGGCACCAATTTCCTCGACAGCTGGACGACCGAAGATCGCATTACCGTTTCACGCATACTTTCGACCATCACCCGTCAAGGTGGCGTCGGCATTCTCACGTTCGACATGAAGATACCTACAGAAGGCATTGTACTTTATGAATGTATCTTGCTGCCGTTAATCCATACCCGCGACAGCATCGACCGACTTTTGGGCGGTTTAGCCCGCCTTGATGAGCCTGCGGCGCGCGCCGACGAGCGTCTGGCGGTACGACGCCTCAAGGCATCGCAGGTAATCTGGCCCGATGGACGTCCTAACGCCCTCCTGGCCAACCGGGACTCTTTGCCGACATTGATGCCTCACGTGCGCAACGCACGCATTGTCCGTATCAATCGCCGGCAATTCCGTATCTACGATGGTGGCCTAAGCAAGTCGGAAGGCGCCGACAACTAACTTTCTTGGTGTTGTGCCTGAGATGCCCGAGCATGACCCAAAACCCAGCATATGACACGTAATTGTCCCAAAAAGACGCCCCTGGTTAGCATCTCATTAAGGCGTGTCTCACATACTTTAGCGAAGTTGCGCCTCGGATCCGCCACCAAAAACTCAAAACCGAAGTGCGCCTTAACCAGTTCTGGTCTTAAGGAACGAGATCATGCCCGCGCAAACGTCGCTTGCCGTCAAACGTGAACTCGTACCCAGCGCGTTGATCGCACCTGAGCGCCGTCTGCACAAGCGGTTCACACTGAAGCTCGTTGGCCGCTTCATGCGCGCCGACCGCCTGGAATACCCCTGTGAACTCATCGATATTTCCGTCGGCGGCATGGCCATTGCCACCCCTGTTCAGCCGCACCTTGGCGAAGGCATCATCGTTTACATGGATGAGTTAGGTGGCCTTGAAGGAAAGGCCGCACGCATCTTCGATGGAGGTTTTGCAATCGGCCTTTGCGCCACCCCTCACAGACGCGAGAAGCTTGTCGCCCGTCTGACGTGGCTCATTAATCGCGACGAACTCGCGGAGGTGGATGCACGCGCCCATCAGCGCAGGTTGCCAACCCGCAATGACACCAAACTGAAACTGTCTGACGAAATCGCGCTGCGCGTTCAAGTGATCGACGTTTCGCTCTCTGGCGCAAATATCGCCACCGAGGCACGTCCGCCCCTGGGCAGCAAAGTGCAACTTGGCAAACTGCCCGCCCAGGTTGTGCGTCATCACGAACGTGGCATCGGCATCCGCTTCATTGGCAACCAAATTCCTGAAGCGGTCAAAGGTAATTTTGACTGAAACTTCAACAAGCTCGTCTGAGTGCAATTATGGATTGGGGATAACCTGAAAGATTTGAAGCAAATTCGATGAACTTCGTTGAGGCGAAATCCAGGGAATTTAGTTACTCTAGGATCAGTGGTACGGGGTATGTGATGTTGCGTTGGTATTTTGCAGTGGCGATCGTCGCGCTCGTTGGTGTGGCGGGAGCAAGCGAAGTTGAGGCTGATCCGATCACGCGAGGGCTAGGCCCAGGCAACGGAAATCAGTCTACTTTCATGCGTATCTTTGGCCTATCGCAGGCGCCTTATGGCTTTGTTCGCTTCTGTGAGGCCAATGCCAAGGAATGCGCCCAGGACGGTCGCGAGGAAGCGCGTCTTGATGCGACACCTGAACGTCTATCAGAACTCGACGCCATCAACCGATCCGTTAACCAAGCAATCAAGCCCTTCACCGATCTTGAGATCTACGGCGTCACCGAATACTGGACGCTGCCCACGACCGCCGGTGATTGCGAAGACTATGCGCTGCTGAAGCGCAAGATGCTGATCGCGCGCGGCTGGCCGACCAGTTCCCTTCTGATGACCGTCGTGCGTGATGAACGCGGCGAAGGCCATGCGGTGCTCACCGCGCGCACCGCTCAGGGCGATTTCGTACTCGACAACAAGACCGACGCGGTAAAGATCTGGAACAAAACGCCGTATCAATTCGTCATGCGCCAGTCGTACCTCAATCCCAAGGTCTGGGTCGCACTGGAACCTGGCGAAGCTTCGCGCCCGGCGGCGCTGGCAGGCGTTCGCCCGCAGCATTGATGTGCTCTGCCGATCCTGAGACCGACCAGTCTCACACCATGGCACCGTGGCGGCCAACATGCGCCCGCCTGTACGTTGGACATTCATCTGGTGGGGCGAACTTGGTCGCAAAGCATGCTTCGCGTGAGCGCGCGACGACATTGAACGGCGCGGGTGGTACGGGGTGCATATGATGCAGGCGCCGCTACACCACCGAAGACCAACCGACAAAGCCCCGCTTCAGCCCATGCTGCTTCAGCCCACGTCCTGCGGCTTCAGGCCTTTCTTGTAGCGCTGCCAATTCTCGACGTAGCGGCCGGCCGCGGCACTGAAGCGAACGACGTCCTCTTCCGAA
>JAXGRZ010000095.1:0-9967 GCA_040765305.1 Hyphomicrobiaceae bacterium
AGCGCAGAACGCGTTTAGAACGACGCGTGGAAAGGGACCGGCATGACCATCACTCCGATCGCCTCGCCCACCACCACAACGGCGAAACAGCCGTCGAGCGAAATTTCCGCAACGCGGTCAGCGCTGCCGGTGTGGACACCTCAGCTGGCCGCTGAAATGGAACCGCTTTATGCGCGCGTGAAACACATCGTCACACCGATGGAGTGGCCGCACTATGCGCCGCTGATCAAGGCAATCAATGACCTCAAGGCCGAGCGCAACGCCGTTATCCTCGCGCACAACTACATGACGCCTGAAATCTTCCATTGTGTTGGCGATTTCCGCGGCGACAGCCTGCAGCTCGCCAAGGAGGCGGCGCGCACAAAAGCGGACGTCATCGTGCAGGCGGGCGTGCACTTCATGGCCGAAACCTCAAAGCTGCTCTCACCCGACAAGACGGTGCTCATTCCGGACATGGAGGCTGGCTGCTCGCTGGCCGAATCGATCACCGCCGAGGACGTGCGCATGCTGCGCGACGCCTATCCGGGCGTGCCGATCGTCACCTATGTCAACACTTCGGCCGCCGTGAAGGCCGAGTGCGACATCACCTGCACGTCGTCGAATGCCGTCAAGGTCGTCGAAAGCCTCGGCACGCCGCGCGTGCTGCTGATCCCCGATGAATATCTGGCCAAGTACGTACAGACAAAAACCAAGGTCGAGATCATCGCCTGGAAGGGCCATTGCGAGGTTCACGAGCGCTTCACCGCCGAGGAACTCGAAGCCTTTCGCGCGGCCGATCCGGCAACCAGGATTATCGCCCATCCCGAGTGCCCGCCCGACGTCATCAAGGCATCCGATTTTACTGGCTCGACGGCAGCAATGATTGACTGGGTCAAAACCAAGCGGCCGAAAAAAGTCGTGCTCGTCACCGAATGCTCGATGGCCTCGAACGTCGCCACCGAGGCACCTGACGTCGAGTTCGTCCGGCCGTGCAACCTGTGCCCGCACATGAAGCGCATCAGCCTCGAGAAGATCTACGAGAGCCTGCGCGACATGAAGCACGAGGTGAGTGTCGATCCTGACGTCGCCGTGCGCGCCCGTCGCGCAGTCGAGCGGATGGTCAACCTGACCAACTGAAAAATCCGGCCCTTGCACGCTTCTGGCAAAGCAAGGGCCGCTAACCTGCTACTCCAGTGCTCTCTTGGAAAGAGCGTGCGAGGATCCGATGGCGACCGACGACAAACTGGCAGCGCTCCCGACCTTCCATGCCGCAGCAGCTCCCGATAATGCCGGAGATATCGTCATCATCGGCGCAGGCCTTGCAGGTCTTTTCACGGCGCTGCGCCTCGCCCCGCTACCCGTAACGGTCGTTGCGGCTGCACCGCTGGGCGAAGGCGCATCGAGTGTTTGGGCGCAGGGCGGCATTGCCGCGGCCGTTGGCGAAGGCGATACGCCTGAGGACCACGCCGCCGATACCATGCGCGCCGGCGCCGGCACCGTTGACCCGGCGATTGCCGATCTCGTCGCCAACGAGGCGTCCGCCCGCATTGCCGACCTGCTGCGTTATGGCGTTCCCTTCGACCGCGACCTTAAGGGCCATTTCGTCCTCTCGCGCGAAGCGGCCCATTCCAAGCACCGCGTCGTCCGCGTTGCCGGAGACCGCGCAGGCGCCGCGATCATGCAGGCGCTCATCGCCCAGGTGCGCAAGACGGTCTCGATCCGCCTCCTCGAAGGCTACGAGGCGGAAGACCTGATCACCACCAACGGCATCGTCACAGGCGTTCGCCTGATCCGCGGCGCCGTCCGCGACAACGGCACCTATGAGCTGTTGCCGGCCCGCGCCGTCGTCGTTGCCACCGGCGGCATCGGCGCCTTGTACCGGATCACCACCAATCCCGGTTATGCGCGCGGGCAAGCGCTGGCCTTTGCCGCCCGCGCTGGCGCCATCATCGCCGACGCTGAATTCGTTCAATTCCATCCGACCGCACTCGACGTCGGCATCGAGCCAGCACCTCTGGCATCAGAAGCGCTGCGCGGTGAAGGCGCCGTTCTCATCGACGCCGAGGGCCGACGCTTCATGCGTGACGTCGATCCGCGCGCCGAGCTTGCGCCACGCGACATCGTGGCGCGCGCCGTCAACGCCGAAATCGCCGCCGGCCGCAGGGTTTTCCTCGATTGCCGCGAGGCCATCGGCGCAAGCTTCCCCGACCACTTCCCCACCGTCTATGCGCACTGCAAGACGGCCGGAATTGACCCCGTCAGCGAACCGATCCCCGTGGCGCCCGCCGAGCACTACCATATGGGCGGCATCGCCACCGACGATCGCGGGCGCAGCTCGGTTGCCGGCCTGTGGGCGATTGGCGAGGTGTCTTCCACCGGCCTTCACGGTGCCAACCGGCTTGCCTCCAACTCCCTACTCGAGGCCGTCGTCTTCGCCGCCCGCGCGGCTGAGGATATTGCGGCCGTCGTCGACGATGGCAGCGGCGTGACCCAGGCATCCCTTTATCCCATCGGAAACGTTGCCGGGGACGCCGCCCCCACCGACCACAAGACACACGACGATGCGGTCGCCAGAATTCGCAACATCATGAGCAGGGATGTCGGTGTCGTGCGCTCGGGCAATGGTTTGACGCGGGCTCTTCTCGCCTTGCGCGACATCGCCGAAACCGCGGCGCAAGATGACATCCAGCTGGCAAACATGGCACTTGCGGCCCGTTTCGTCACCGCCAGCGCCCTGGCGCGCACCGAAAGCCGTGGCGGCCATTATCGCAGCGACTTTCCCGACAGTGATCCCGCGCAAGCACACCGCAGTTTCATGACGCTTGCAGATGTCGAGGCGCTGGAGGAACAGATCCTCGCCTCCAAGTCATCCCAATCATGCCAGACGTGGCTTTCTTCGCAGGCTGAATTGACGTGCGGCCCATGCGTGTGATGCCAGAACTTGCTCCACTGCATGGACCGCTGGTCGCCAAGGCCGTTGCCGAAGCACTGGCCGAGGATCTGGGCCTGGCCGGCGACCTCACCACGAATGCAACCATTCCGCGCGACGCAACCGTGCGCGCCAACATCCGCGCGCGTCGGCCTGGCGTTGTTTCTGGCGTAGCGGTTGCCGGCGCCGCGTTCCATGCACTCGATCCCACAATTGCATTCGATGTTCGCCGCGCTGATGGCGCCAACGCCGAACCTGGGGACGTGATTGCGGACATCGCGGGTAATGCACGCGCAATCCTTTCAGCAGAACGTGTCGCGCTGAACTTCATGGGCCGCATGTCAGGCATCGCGACGCTGACCAGCCGCTATGTCGAGGCCATCTCCGGCACGCGCGCCACGATCGTCGACACACGCAAGACAACGCCGGGGCTACGCGCCTTCGAGAAATACGCGGTGCGCTGCGGCGGCGGCATGAACCATCGCGTCGGCCTGTTCGATGCCGTTCTCATCAAGGACAACCACATCGTCGCTGCTGGCGGCATCGACAAGGCCATTGCCGCGGCACGCGCCTTTTCCGGCCACATGGTCAAGATCGAGATCGAAGTCGACACGTTGGAGCAGCTTGAGAGCGCAATGACCCACGCGGTCGATGCGGTTTTACTCGACAACATGACGCCCGACACGCTGAAAAAGGCCGTCACCCTGGTTGCCGGGCGGGCGCTGACCGAGGCTTCGGGCGGCGTCAATCTCGAAACGGTGCGCCAGATTGCCGAAACCGGCGTCGATCTCATTTCGGTGGGGGCGCTGACTCATTCCGCACCGGTTCTCGATTTGGGCCTGGATTTCATGGACTGAACACGAGAAACCGGCTTGTAACCTGTGGCCTTAACCCGCCTTTCTCACAGGGGCCCTATTCGGCCATAGTTTCGCGGCAACTCCTGATGCATAAAGATTGGCTATGCGGCTGCCTGCTTGAGCATTTTCCGGCGAAGTGGTCACCGGTTCGTCGAAGAAAATGCGATAAATCAAAAATCTAGAGCGCCAATCCCTGCCCATCGGATCAAAAGGCGCTCAGGTCCATCGGAAGGAACGCAACGTGGATGCCGTCGCCTACATCGTTATTGCCGGAGTCTTCATGGTCGCGTGTGGCATCGCCGGCGCCACCCTGGCCGGAGCCAAGAATCGCGACGTCTCGTTCTGGGCAGCCTGGGGCTTCCTCTTACCGCCCACGTTGCTGATCCTGGTTCTTTTGCGCACCAACAAGGGGCCACGCCCGCGCCGTCCATCATTGGACGAAGAGGATCGGGCGCGTTTTTAGAAGACACATTTTAAAAAGCGTCGAGCATTAAATTGGCTGTTTCACCACTATCGCGCCGCGCATGCCAAATTCCGTGACGTCATGAAGATCTACGGCTTACCCGCTTGATCCCACAACGCTCCATCGGTTGCGCCGTTGTCGACCAGCCATCCTTGGTGACGACCACGACATAGCGACGGCAATCGGGCGCGGCCCCGGCGACGAAATGTACCTGAAAGAGTGCCAGCTTGGGCTGGCGCTGGCGGGGCCAGACGAAGTTGTCATCATCGGCTGCCTCGGCCACGGCCTTGCCGATTGCAATCCCAGCATTGCGATAGTCGGCATCGGACAACCGCGACAGCAAGACGCGCGATAACTCCGGATGCAGCCCCACGGCCAGGGCGCGCTTTTGAAAGGGATTGGCAGGATCAATCTTGGGTGGCGGCAATGGTATCACCTCGGCCTGGGTCGCGGCAGGCGCGCTGCTCATCCCACCGGACTGGTCCTGTGCATCATTTGGTGTGGACGCATTCATAACCTCTGCTCCTTCGACGCGGGCAGCGGGCGCAGCGCTCTCAGCCTCGGGACCGCCTGCAGCCGCATTGGCGACAGTGGGTGACTTGGTATCTGCGGCTTGAGAAGCTCCCGCAACCGCAACACCAGCCTCGACACGCGGCGCATCGGCAAGATCGCGAGTGGTGATCGGTTCTGGCGGCAGCACCGGGTTGGTGGTCGCCGGATTCACATTGGCCGTCGTCTGCTCGGGATCGTTGTCATGGCGCCCATCACCCGATGAGGCGCGCTCCACCGCTGCCATCACCGCACCGATCTCATCCGACACCAACGGCCACCAGATCGCCTCCGTCTGCACCGCTCCCCATCCAGCTGCGCACAGCGCCAGACTGGCAAGGAGCGCACGACCCATCGAACTGCCACGCGCCCGCGGCATATGGATTGGATCTCCGGGATAATCGAGACGGAATTCAGTGCTACCAGACGCAGCCTCTTGGCCACGCCAGACGAATGCGCGATCCTCGCCAAAATCAAATTGCGAAAAGTCCACCCCTGCGGCGTGTGGTCGATCTGCCATGGCTCACCCCCATAGTGTCCGTGACGTGTACCACCCTCCCGGTTGCATAGGCTCCACAAGCGAACGGCAAAACAATGGCAAAAGACCAATGCCTTGGCGGGCCTTACTTCGTTTCATTGCGATGATAACGAACAACCAGTCGCGGATCGGCGGGCTAAGGATAATCGACACCAACCAGATAGAGCCCCGAGGCCGGAGCAACGACGCCGCAAGCAGATCGATCGCGCGCGGCAATGGCGCGGCGCACATCATCCACCTGCCAACGCCCGTCTCCCACGTGCTTCAACGTACCAACCATCGAGCGCACCTGGTGATGCAGGAATGAGCGCGCCGAGGCACGGATCACGATCTCATCGCCCTCGCGCACGACATCGAGACGGTCGAGTGTCTTTTGCGGCGATTTGGCCTGACACTGCGCCGCCCGGAACGTCGTGAAGTCGTGATTGCCGACAAGATGGCGCGCGGCTTGCCCCATGCGTTCGGCATCGAGTGGCACCGCGACCCACCACACCTTGTTGTGAGCAAGCGCCGGACGTGCCCGCCGGTTCAAGATCCGGTAGATGTAATGACGCTTGATCGCCGAGAAGCGCGCATCAAAATCGTCCGCCACGGCGATGCAATCGAGCACGACAATCGGCGCGGGCTTCAGATGATAATTGATCGCCTCGCGGATGCGGAATGTCTCGCGTGGCTGCGCCAGATCGAAGTGCGCGACCTGCCCCAGCGCATGCACACCGGCATCGGTACGACCTGCCGCGCGCAATGAAACATGTTCGCCACAAAATGCGTGCAAGGCCGTCTCGATGGCGCCCTGGATCGAGATGCCCGCAGCCTGCCGCTGCCAGCCGACGAACGCAGTCCCATCATATTCGATCAAGATTTTGTAGCGCGGCAAACCGGTCAACCTGAGAAAAGCGGATAGCAAAACAAAAAGACGCCGCGCGAGGAGCGCGACGCCCGAACGTCTATAAAGCATTTTCCGACGAAGTGGACACCGGTTCGTCGAAGAAAATGCGACCAAACAAGAAGCTAGAGCGCTGGCAACAAACGTGGCAGCGAACCCAGCAGCCTTATGGCGCACGGAAAGCGGGTGCACCGCCACCACGGTGATGATGGCCACGGCCACCGAACTGGCCATTTCTGCCATAGCCGCCATTGCGGCCATAGCCACCCCGGCCGCCATATCCGTTCCAGAAGCCGCCGATGACATCACCACCGCTGGCACTGCCATCGTTGGAGTTCTCGTTACGATTGAAGCTGAAGTTCCGCTCGTTCACATATGTCTCGTTGAAGCCCAGGCTCAACGGCGTCGCACCGTGGGGGTTGACGATCACCCGCTCGGTGGGGGGCAGCGGACGGAACACGCGCACACCTTCCTCGACGGTCACCACCGCTCCATAGAAAGGACGCGTCTCGATACGGGTGGTGCCACCGGCCCAAGCCGGGCTCACCGCCCAACCCGCACACACTGCCGCCGCAGCAGCAATCAGGACATTGAATGTACGCATAATAACTAAGCCTCCTCGAACTGGCAGGCCGGAACCGAACAATCCCAGCCAGCCCACAAATGCTCTGCGCACATTCTACCGGGTCGTGAGGCATCCTTTTAAGACTTCATAAACAATGATTAATGTCGCCGCATACGGATCAAGCGCAGCCAATCATGGTGCCCGGAGCAACCGCGAAACCATGGCAGAATTCATCAACCCGAACCGCTGAGCGTCCGGCCCGCTGCACCAGGAGGGGGCGGATGGCGCCATCCGCACAGGCAATGGCAAAGCGCTCGTCGAGGACCGTCCCGGGCGCGCCGCGCAACGCCGCCACCTCGGCCTTGAGCACTTTGATGCGTTCCCGCTTTCCCGATACTTCAATCTCGAACCAGGCACCGGGAAACGGTGACAGGGCGTGAATCTGGTTCCTGACCTCATCGGCAGGGCGCGCAAAATCAATACGCGCCTCCCCCTTGTCGATCTTGCGCGCATAGGTGATGCCAACTTCCAGCTGCGGCACGGGCGTCAACTGACCCGCTGCCACCCCAGCAAGGGTTTCCACCAGGAGTTTGGCGCCCATCTCCGCCAACCGGTCGTGCAAGATGCCGGTCGTCTCATCGGGCCCAATTGGCGTTAACGCGCTCATCAGCACCGGACCGGTATCAAGCCCCTCCTCCATCTGCATCGTCATCACGCCGGTCTCGCCATCACCCGCCATGATGGCGCGATGGATTGGCGCCGCCCCACGCCAGCGCGGCAACAGCGAGGCATGCACGTTGATGCAGCCCAAACGCGGCGCCTGGAGAATTGGCGTGGGCAACAGCAGACCATAGGCAATCACCACCGCGACATCGGCATGCAGCGCCGCAAAGCGCGCCTGCTCATCGTCTGATTTCAGGCTTATAGGCGTGCGCACGTCGAGGCCATGTTCGAGCGCCAAACGGTGCACGGGCGAGGGTGTATCGGCGAGCCCGCGCCGTCCCGCAGGGCGCGGCGGCTGCGTATAGACGGCTTTCACGCGATGCCCACCAGCCAGCACCGCACGCAGCGTTGGCACCGAAAAGTCCGGCGTTCCCATGAAAACGAGATCGAGCGTCAAGATCAGTCCCCTCTGGCCGTTCTGAAAGCTCTCTTGAAAGCGTTTCAGCTTCACAGAGTGGTGCGCGTCTGCTTCTTGAAGCGGCGCACCACCATGTCCCGCTTGAGCCGCGACAGGAAGTCGATGATCAGCTTTCCCTCAAGGTGATCGATCTCGTGCTGGATGGCCGTCGCCAGCAGGCCATCGGCCGCCAACTCCTGCTGCCTGCCCTCACGATCGATATAGCGCACCGTGACCGTCGATGGCCGCTCGATGTCGACCAGCACATCGGGAATGGACAGGCAGCCCTCTTCGTAAAGGCGCGGCTCATCGCCGAGACGAACAATTTCAGGGTTGATCATGGCAATCGGGTTGCGCGGCTCGTCCTTGTCCGTGACGTCGAGAACCAGCAGCCGCTTGGGGACAGCCACCTGAACGGCGGCCAGGCCAATGCCCGGCGCGGCATACATCGTCTCCAGCATATCGTCGATCAGCTGGCGCATTTCATCGTCGACCCGCTCAATGGGCGAGGACTGCGCCCGCAGGATCGGATCGGGTATCGTTATGATCGGTAGCTTGGCCATGGCAGTGACATAAGCGGCCGCCCTGCGCCGGTCAATCGCCCCGCATCAATACGTCGTCCGCTGACGTTTGATCCCCGGGCGCAGGTCGTCAAACGTCAGTGAATCCAGAACACAAACCAAAGATGTCTGGTGTTCCGGGCTGACCGTCTTGGGGCCCGATAGGGAACCAAGCGTCAGTGTCGGAACACCAGGTCCGCGCCCGATCATTTCGGGCACGCGGGTCGGCATTGCCCAGCCTTGAACCGGCGGACTTTGGAAGGATGGATAAGCCCACAAGGTCATAGGGTTGAGCGGCCCAACGCAACTGACGGACCGCCGGGCCAGCCAGCCCTGAAACCGGCCCTGAAAAAAGGCGCGAGCCGATTCACCAATAGCTGCAAGAAAACCATTGCTGATCGCGGTCAATGGTGCGCCGGTCAGCGCAGATTTTCCCGTCATGGTTATAGTAGGTATCCTAGGGTCCGGACCCTAGCCCACCTTTGAGGCGCGGGACGCGAATCTGCAAAATCGCGACACACTTGAGGACGGTTGCCTGCGATGGGAATCCTATGACGGACACCTACATCATCGGCTGGGAAGAATGGCTGGCCTTGCCCGATCTCGGACTGCCGGCGATCAAGGCAAAGGTCGACACGGGCGCCCGCACCTCTGCCTTGCATGCGCACCTGATCGAACCATTCGGGCCCGTCGACTCACCTCTTGTGCGTTTTGCCGTTCACCCGATCGCGGGACGCACCGATGTCGAGGTCACCTGCTCGGCTTCGATCGTCGACCGGCGCGAGATCACCAGTTCGAATGGCGAGAGGGAAACGCGCTACGTGATCACGACCAATGTTTGCGTCGGTCCGCGCACCTGGCCGATCGAGGTGACGCTGACCAACCGCGAAGCGATGGCTTACCGGATGCTTCTCGGCCGCCAGGCGATCCAGGACGACATGTTCGTCGACCCCGCATCCTCGTTCCGTCAGCCCAAGCTCTCCTACAAGCTCTACAAGCACATGCCGCGCCGCGCCCCGGTGCAACGAGCCTTACGCATCGCCATCCTTACCGACGCCATCAATGCGCACAACACCTCGCGTATCGCGGCCGCGGCCTACGAACGCGGCCACGTCGTCGAAACGCTCATTGCCGAGGAACTGGCTCTGGCCTTTGACAATTTCATCCCTTCGCTGACGCTCGGCGAAGCAACACTGGGTCACTTCGATTTCGTCGTACCCCAGTTCGACACCACCAGATCACCCTTCGCTCTGGACGTGCTTCGTCAATTCGAACTGATGGGCTCGACATCGCTCAACCCTTCGAGCGCACTGGCGAGACTGGGCGATCCGATCGCCGTGCGCCAGCAGCTGATGGCAAGCCGGATTGCGACGCTGGGGCCCGATCGCATTGAAAGCATCCCGGCGCTCGACACCGCGAAATTCACCGCGGAAAGCGCGGCCGCCGAGATCGTGCGCGCCTGGACGGAAGGGGGCGACCGCCCGTGATGGACAAAATCACCCTTGGCCGCTACTACCCGGG
>JAXGRZ010000096.1:0-9866 GCA_040765305.1 Hyphomicrobiaceae bacterium
AGTCCTACATGAGCGAGCGCCTGCGCTCCACCGCGACGAGCGCCCGCCAGGCCGCAGCGCTTGAAATCGACGGGGCGCTGATGCCCTCGGGCGCCAACGATGCCCTGATCAGCCTCCTGGAGCGCGCCGGCCCCTATGGCCAGGGCAACCCGCAGCCCAGGTTTGCCTTCCCCTCGCACCGCGTACGCTTTGCCAAGGTGGTGGGCGAGGCGCATGTGCGCTGTGTTCTGGAGGCCGCCGACGGCGCGCGCCTGGAGGCGATCGCCTTTCGCGCGGCAGGCCAGCCGTTGGGCGATCTCCTCATCAACGCTGGCGGTTTTCCGCTGCACATAACAGGGCAGTTGCGCAAGGATACCTGGGGCGGCAGGACCAAAATCGAAGTCCAGATCGACGACGCTGCCGACCCGCGCCAGCAGGGGTAGAGCGGGGTTGGCTAAAATGCTCCTCGGGCCCGTCGCTAGTTTGACCGGCCACAGACGTGGGAGCCAAAAGCTGGCTGTTCTGTCTTTCTTTCTCCCGTCCTTGCCATTCGCGCCAAATCTGGCTAAACCGTGCCGCTCCGGTCCCTTCGTCTATCGGTTAGGACGTCAGATTTTCAATCTGAAAAGACGGGTTCGACTCCCGTAGGGACCGCCAGCAAAATCAATCATTTACAGTCTGAATTGGGGCTCACCAAACCGGCTGCGCGAGGCTTTTTGGCGCGGTGCTGGCTCGATGCTGAATGCGAGGGTAGGTCTGGCTGTCGGGTGTCTTTCGACGGCGGTTGTCGGGCTCCCGGTTGGTTCTCCGTCTGCTGCTTGATTAGAGCGCCGTGCGCTGGGACTCGGGGGTGGTCGTCTGCTCAACTGGTGCGATGGCCATGGTTCGTGGAGATGCCCAGATCCAGGCGATAGCGCGTCGGCGGAATATAAAAGTCCTGATAGTAGATTGCCTCGTCGGTCAGGGTGTAGGCGATGAAGTTGATGATGGTTGCGGGGGCCCCTGCGACGAGATCGGATGCGGCGATAAAGGCTGCTGGCGGCGTCTCGATCCGCATCGATTGGGCAACATGATGCACCGGCATCACGTGACGGCGCGCGATCAGCAGCTTCAGATTCTCATCGTCGAGGTCCTCAAGCGGCGAGGTCGTCAGGGAGGGAAAGCGCTCGGCCAGAGCATAGAACACCGAGTAGATCTTCAGCTTGTTCGCGATTGAGAAGATGCGATCGATACGCACCACCGATCGCGAACCCTGATTAAGTGGCGTCGACCACGGTCCCTGCTTGGCTGAGACCGCGCGCTTCAAGGTCGTCGTATAGACAGCCAGCGGTCGCTCGCGATCGCGCTTGTCGTCGAAGAACCGCATGTGCCAGGGCCGATCGATGCCAATGCGCGAGTCGGTGACGATCGAGCCGCTGCCGCGGCGGCGCTTGATGAGACCGTCGCTGGTGAGTTGGCGCAACGCGCGCTGCACCGTGCCCAGACTGCATGGAATTGTCTCGGTTAGTTCCACTTCGGTCGGCAGCCGTGCCCCTGGCCCCCAGAAGCCATGCGCGATGGCCGTCGAAAATGCGCGCCGCAGCCGTTCATGCTTTGGATCATCGTCATCGTTCGACCAGTAGCGTTGGACGAACTCTTCGGTTGCCTGGCGTGTGAGGTCGCTCATGGATTTCGTACAGCTCGTTAGCCGAAAGGTCAGCGCTCTTATGATCAGCGCGTTGACAGTTCGTCAATTACTATGATTAGATTACTATATAGTAATTTGCAGTTGCTCAGTCGTCAATCGCGCGACACCGAATGGACCGACAGAAGTCCGCGGATTTGTTGGAGGAATAGCCCATGCATCGCGTTTCAGTATTCATCGCAACGGCGCTCGTTGCGTACACGGCCATGGCGGTCAGCGCCTCGGCCCAACGCCTCACCCTTTCGTCGTGGGGCAGCCCGAAGCACTATCAGGTGGCCGAGTTCGTGCCGCTGTTCGAGAAGCTGCTTAAGGAAAAATCCGGCGGCAAGATCAAGCTGAACACCTTCGAAGGTGGCGAGATGGTCAAGCAGCAGTTTGTTGCAACGGCCATTCCGCAAGGCACTGTCGACATCTCGCTCACCACACTCGACAACTGGTCCGGCCGCATTACCGATGTTGGCATCCTCACCACGCCGCTGTGGAACAAGTCCATGACCTGGACGCTGGAAAACCTGAAGCCGGGCAAGCCTGTGTTCGACTTTTTCGACGCCAAGCTGCGCAAGGAAGGCGCGG
Source organism: Hyphomicrobiaceae bacterium (assembly GCA_040765305.1). Taxonomy (GTDB): domain Bacteria; phylum Pseudomonadota; class Alphaproteobacteria; order Rhizobiales; family Hyphomicrobiaceae; genus JAEUMD01. The sequence goes on from JAXGRZ010000096.1 coordinate 2,237, forward strand.
TGATGATCGCGATGTTCGACATCGGCCCGCCCGTGGTGTCGGCCAACTTCGAATTCACCGGACCCGATTCGTTCAAGAACAAGTCTATCCGCGCTTATTCCAAAGGGGCGGCTGAGGTGCTCAGCGCGCTGGGTGCGGCACCGACCATCATGGGCGTTGGTGATGTGTACTCGGCGCTGCAGCGGGGGACCGTGCAGGGTGCGATGGGCGGCCTGGGCGGCGCAGTTGGTCTCAAACACTATGAAGTAACGACCGACATGCTCGTCCCCAATGGCGTCATGGGTACTCTGATCCATGCCTATGTCATGAACAAGGAGCGGTTCGACGGCTTGTCGCCGGAATTGCGCAAGGCCGTCATCGACGCGGCAACCGAGGCGCGCGACCATATGCAGAGCTTCGCGATCAAGAAGTTCGATAGCCTCATCGATGAGGTGCGCACCAAGGGCGACAGGGTGACTGTCGTGCCGCCCGGCAGCGAGATGTGGAACGAGTACGCCAAGCGTCTTGAGCCAATCGCCGTTGCAGCAAAGAAGACCTATTCGGCAGAAGCCCAGGCGGTCATCGCAGGGAACTAGTAACCCCGGTGAAGCCAACCCCAAGCTCGGGGTGAGTGATGGTCATGAGGCCGCTCGCCCCGGGCATTTTCCCTGTTTGCCTGCAGATCCCCAAACGGAGTTGCCAAATGCTTTCTTTCATCCGGCTAGTCGGCCGCGTGATGAATGCCGTGTCGATAACTCTCATGCTTTTGCTGTGCGTCCCGATTACCTATGAAGCGGTTGTCCGTGCGATGAACAAGCCGACAATCTGGGTTTTCGAGACGACAATCTATGCCTTCCTCTTCCTTGGCTTTCTCGGCAATGCCGTGGCAGTTCAGACTGGTGCGCACTTCCGCGTCATGCTGCTGCCCGAGTTGTTTCCCTCCAAGCGATGGCTGTTCGACCTCATCGCACAGATTTCGATTCTGGTTATGGCGGTTTTGATCATCACGTCGGGTGTCTACTTCATGTGGTACTCGATCACCAACCACATCGTATCTGCCACGCTGCTTGAAATACCGCTGTGGATTCCGCAGCTCGCGATACCGCTTGGAGGTCTGGCGCTCCTGTTGCAGACGCTTGAGCAGATGATCACCGGCACGCTGGTCCATGAACGCCATATCGTTGGAGATTGAGTGTCATGGTCGAGTTTCTCCAGGATCATGTCGGCTACGTGGCGATCTTCGCGCTGTTTGCTCTGATGCTTCTGTCGGTGCCGGTCTTCGTGTCGATGGCGCTTGGTGCATTTGCTGCCGCGCTTCTGGTCGATGATCCGTTTCGCGTCTTTCGCACGTTCATCAATACGACATGGCAGGGCGCTTCGATCTACGAACTTGTTGCGCTGCCGTTATTCATCCTGACCGGCACCATCATGCAGCGGACTGATGCAGGTCGTGACCTGTTCGATCTGACCAAGACCTGGGCTGGCTCGATCCCCAATGCGCTTGGCCTTGCAACGATTTTGGCGTGCGCCATCTTTGCTGCGATCTCGGGTTCCTCAGTTGCCACCGCGGCAACCGTTGGTCTTGTCGCCATCCCTTTGTTGCAGGAGGAGGGCTATGGTGATCGACGGGCCGGTGGCTTTGTTGCGGGGGGTGGTACGCTTGGCATCATCATCCCGCCCTCGATCCCTTTGATTCTCTACGGCGTGATCACCGAAACGTCGATTGGCCAGCTGTTCATTGCCGGCATTGTGCCCGGCTTCATCATGTTGAGTCTGTTCGCGCTTTACTCACTGACATCAAGGCCGCATATCCGCGTCACCCATGCCATGACAACGCGCGAGCGGCTTGACGTGACGCGGCGCTCGATTGGCGTGGCGCTGCTGCCGGCGATCATCATTGCAGCGATCTACACGGGCGTTTTCACGCCGACCGAGGTGGGGGCATTATCGGTCGTCTACGTCATCGTGCTTGGCATCGTGCAGGGGCGGTTGACCTTTTCCAAGCTCAAGCAGGCTGCAATTGTCGCGACGGCGACGACGTCGATGCTCTACATGCTTATCGTTTACGGACAGTATTTTGCGCACTTCCTGACGTTTGAGCAGGTGCCCCAGTCGATCGCCAAGGCCATCATTGAGAACGCGAGTGGCATCTGGGCCGTGACGCTGATGATCTTCACCTACGTGGTGCTGGGCATGTTCCTTGAAAGCGCCGCGATGCTGCTCATCTCGATCCCGATCTTTTTTCCCGTTGCCGAGAAGGTCGGCATGGATCCCCTGGTGTTCGGCATCTTTGCGGTGATCGCCATGGAGATCGCACAGATATCGCCGCCGATCGGCGTCAATCTGTTTACGATCAACGGGATCTCCAAGATCGATTTGTGGACACTTGCCCGCGGAGCGATGCCGTTCCTGATCGTGCAAATCGCCATGCTCTATCTCGTCTATCTGCTGCCGGAAATCGTTCTCTGGCTGCCGCAATCAATGAAGTGAGGTCGGCAGCAATGCCCCCACCAACTGGAGTGACGTCATGAAGCTGACCCAGGAAGAAGAAGAGATGCTGGCCGGCAAGATGGGCGAGGCCAAACGTTGGGCGATCGACCATCAGGTCAAGGTAGGACGCATGTTCGATGCGCTTGACCTTGTGCCGGTATCTCAGGCGCACATGATGGTTGATCCAGAATCGGTTGGCGATGCGGGCGTATCCTTTCTCGAACGGTTGGCCGCCACTGGCGCCAAGGTGGCGATCCCGATGATCACCGATCCGCGCGGTGTCGATCTCAACTATTATCATCCGCTGGGTCAGTCTGAAGAGATGGCGAATCTCGACCGTCGTACCATCGCCGCCTGCTCGGCCATGGGCATCTTGATGACCAACACCTGCATCAATTACCAAACCATCATGCCGCCGGTGAAAGGTGATCACGTTGCCTTCGGCGATACTGGAGTTGTGATCTACTCCAACAGTGTGTGCGGGGCGCGATCGAACTTCGAAGGTGGTCCTTCGGCATTGGCAGCGGGATTGACGGGGCGCACGCCGCGCTATGGATTGCACCTTGATGAAAAGCGCCAGGCGACGCGTTTGTTCGTGGTTGATGAGCCGCCGAGGGAACTGACGGATTGGGGTGTGCTTGGTGCGGTCATCGGGCGCATGGTGGGTTCGTATTGGGAGGTGCCGGTGATCGAGGGAATCGAGGCCGTGCCCACCTCCGATGAGTTGAAGCACATGGGGGCGGCGATGGCGAGTTACGGCTCGACGCCGCTGTTCCACATCGTCGGCATTACGCCGGAGGCGCCAACGCTCGCCGCAGTTGGCGGCAACGCACTGACGGTCGAGCATGTGACGAAAGATGACTTAACGGCGTTGCGCTCGCGGTTCGGCAGCAAGGGCGACAAGATCGACGTCGTTGTGTTTGCCGCGCCGCAGTTATCGCTTGTCGAAATGCAGGCGCTATCGCGGCTGTGTTCAGGCAAGAAACTGAAGGTTCCAACTCTCGTTTGCACCTCACCGCAGGTCTACGCCGACGCGACGCGCATGAAGCTCGTTGCGGAGATTGAAGGCGCTGGCGCCAAGGTGCTGGAGGGGACCTGCTTTTACAACCAGTATGCACGTGAGATCGGGGAGGCCAACGGCTGGACCAGGCTCCTCTCGAACTCGGCAAAGATCGTCAACATTCTGGGTGGCTACGGCTACCAGCCGGCACTCGCCAGCATGGAAGAGTGCGTGGCCGCGGCGCTGGCAGGGGAGATTGTCTGATGCGCGAACTTAAGTGTCACCTCGGTGTCGGCCCCCTGGTGGAGGGCGAGGCACTCGTTGCCGACGATAATTTCTCCGCCCGCTACGACCTCGACCGGATCAATGGTGTCTTCTCGCGGCCCCAGCACAAACTGTTCGGGCAACCCTACAAGGACCGCGTGCTCGTGCTCAACACGGCAAAGGGCGGTGTTGCCTCGGCCTGGATGCTGCACGAGATGAAGTCGCGAGGCATTGCTCCGCTGGCTATTTTGTTCAACGCAGCCAACACGATCCTGGTGCAGGGCGCGGCACTTGCTGACATGGCGATGTGTGATCGCTTCGTTGATGGCGATGTGACAACGCTGATCAAGACCGGGCAGCGCCTGCGCGTCGAGCCAGCTCGTGGTGTTGTCACCATTATTGAAAGTTGAGCCATAATTGGCGATCACTCTTTCGATTGTGATGCCGCGATTAGTAAAAAAATAGGCCCCGCGCTGGAAGGCGCGGGGCCAGGTGGGTCGTGTCGTCCGGTTATCGTCCGGACTATTGGATGGACATCAGAAAAGCCCCTGGATCTGACCGTTCTCCAGACGGATCGTTTCGGCCGATGGCGTGCGCGGCAGGCCCGGCATGGTCATGATCTCGCCCGTGACAACGACGATGAACTCCGCACCGGCCGACAAACGCAGCTCGCGGATCGGAACAACGTGACCCGTGGGAGCGCCACGCAGGTTCGGGTTGGTCGAGAAGGAGTACTGGGTTTTGGCCATGCAAACCGGCAGCTTGCCAAAGCCCGCAGCCTCAAGTTCCTTGAAGCGCGATTCGATGGCGCTGTCGCAGGAGATGTCGCTGGCGCGATAGATCTCGGTTGCGACGGTCTTGACCTTGTCGCGCAGCGGCATGTCGTCAGGATAGAGCGGCTTGAAGGAAGCCTGGCCGGAATTGGCCAGTTCGGCAACGTGGGCGGCGAGCGCTTCGGTGCCCTTGCCGCCGTCGGCCCAGTGGGTGCACATGAAGGCTTTCGTGCCCATGCTCTCGGCGGCCTTGACGACCTCTGCAACTTCCGCGTCCGTATCGGTGATGAAGCGGTTGACGGCGACGACCGGCGGCACGCCAAACTTGCGAACGTTCTCGATGTGACGCTTCAGGTTCTCGCAACCCTTGGCGACAGCCGCGGCGTTCTCTGCCTTGAGATCGTCCTTGGCAACACCGCCATGCATCTTGAGCGCGCGAACGGTGGCGACGATCACAGCTGCTGACGGCGACAGGCCGGCCTTGCGGCACTTGATGTCGAAGAACTTCTCCGCACCCAGGTCAGCGCCGAAGCCGGCCTCGGTGACGACATAGTCGGCGAGCTTCAGAGCGGTCTTGGTGGCCAGGACCGAGTTGCAGCCATGGGCGATGTTGGCGAATGGACCGCCGTGAATGAAGACCGGATTGTTCTCCAGTGTCTGCACCATGTTGGGCATCATGGCGTCCTTGAGCAGCACGGTCATGGCGCCATCGGCCTTGAGTTCGCGCGCGCGGATCAGCGTCTTGTCGCGGGTCTGACCGACGACGATGTTGCCGAGGCGGCGCTCCAGATCGTCGAGATCCATGGAGAGGCAGAGGATGGCCATCACTTCCGAAGCGACGGTAATGTCAAAACCATCTTCACGCGGGAAGCCGTTGGAGACGCCACCCAGCGAGTTGACGATGTAGCGCAGGGCGCGGTCGTTCATGTCGAGAACGCGCTTCCAGCCGATGCGACGTGCATCAAGTCCCAGGGCGTTGCCCCAGTACATGTGGTTGTCGAGCATCGCCGAGAGCAGGTTGTGGGCCGACGTGATGGCGTGGAAGTCGCCCGTGAAGTGGAGGTTGATGTCCTCCATCGGCACGACCTGGGCATAACCACCGCCGGCGGCACCGCCCTTGACGCCGAAGCACGGCCCAAGAGAGGGCTCGCGCAGGCACATCATTGCCTTCTTGCCGATACGGTTGAGGCCATCGCCCAGGCCAACGGTCGTCGTCGTCTTGCCTTCGCCTGCAGGCGTTGGGCTGATCGCGGTGACGAGGATCAGCTTGCCGTCCTTCTTCTGCTTCTGGCTATTGATGAAGTCGAAGGACACTTTGGCCTTGTAAGGCCCGTAGTTGAGTAGCGCATCGGCAGGCACGCCAACCTTGGCGCCTACCTCCGCGATTGGCTTCATCTTAGCTTCGCGGGCAATTTCGATATCGGATTTAACGGCCATCTGCTTCCTCCAGCCTGTACGGCACTGCTTTTTAGTGTGCGGTTACGCCGATTTTTTCGGCTCGGCCGCGTCGAGCTTGTCGCCCACCTTCAACCCGGACAATGCGGCAAACTCCGCCCCCGGAATTTTTGCTCCTCCTTCGCCGCGCACGCGCTTTGCCAGGATTGCTCCCCCGGCGGCAGCAATCGTAATGCCCTCGTCCGAGACCGCCAGGATCTCGCCCGGCTGACCTGATCCGTCAACCTTGCGCGCATCATAGATGTCGAACTTCTGGCTCTTGAGACGAGCCCAGGCACCAGGAGCGGGATTGACCGCGCGGATGAGGTTATAAACCTCGGCGGCGGGCTTTGACCAATCGATCTCGGCCATCGCCTTTTTGAAGCGGTATTCGTAAGTGGCCTTCGAACTGTCCTGCTGAACTTTGGGCGCTTTGCCATTGCGAACCAAATCGAGGCTCTCGATCATGGCGTCGACGCCCATGGGGAAGAGTTTCTTGAAGTAGACATCGCCCAGGGTCTCGTCAGGACCGATGTCGCACTCCTTTTGCAGCAGGATTGGACCTTCATCAAGCCCCTCATCGGGCCAGAAGATTGTGAGGCCGGTATGCGTTTTGCCCATGGCAATCGGCCAGGAGATGGCCGAAGGCCCGCGATGAAGCGGCAAAAGTGAAGGGTGATACTGGAAGGTGCCGTGGGTTGGTGCATCGAGCACCGGTTGGGGTACGAACAGTGTGACGTAGGCCATGATGCACACGTCAGCCTTGAAAGACCGCATCAGCTCGAGGGCCTCGGGCGTTTTCCACGAGGTGGGCTGATGGATGGGTAGGCCCTTTTCCACAGCGAAAGCAGCGAGCGGATCTTTGGCCTTGCCTTCCTTGTCGGGCGCACAGAACACAGCGACCACATTCTCGCCTCGCTCGAGCAGACGCTCCAGGACGGCCTTTCCGAAGGCTTCCTGACCATGGACAACAATGCGCATGAACTCTCCTTCTACCCTGTCTGAGGGCAGCTTCTCCTGGAAATATGAGTGAAGGGGCGCCTTGCGGCGCCCCGGTGATCTGCCTGGTTATTCCGCAGCGATCTTATTGGTTGGCTCGGTGGCGCCGGCATTCTTGAGCTCGGCGATCTCGTCGGCAGAATAGCCGAGCACCTGTGCAAGGATCTCATCGGTGTGTTCGCCTAAGAGCGGAGAGCGAACGACCTCGACCGGGCTGTCGGACATCTTGATCGGGCAACCGACCGAGAGGTAGGGGCCGCGCTTGGGATGATCGACCTCGACGATGGTGCCGGTGGCACGCAGGCCTTCATCCTCGGCGATTTCCTTCATTGATAGAATCGGCCCAACCGGGATGTCGAGCGGATTGCAGATGTCCATGACCTCGTATTTGGTCTTGGTCTTGGTCCAGTCTTCGATGCGGGCAAAGATCGCATTGAGGTGCGGCAGGCGCTTCTTAGGCGTGGAGTATTCCTCCTTGGTTTTCCAATCAGGCTCGCCGATCACATCGCAGATCTTCTCCCATGCGGCCGCCTGCGTGATGAAATAGGTGTAGGCGTTGGGATCCTCGTGCCAGCCCTTGCACTTCAAAATCCGGCCAGGTTGACCACCGCCCGAGTCATTACCCGCACGCGGTGTTGCCTCACCAAATTCTATCCCCTCGCCGAACTGTGAATACTCCGTCAACGGGCCC
>JAXGRZ010000097.1:0-9596 GCA_040765305.1 Hyphomicrobiaceae bacterium
ATACCGGTTCGTCGAAGAAAATGCGACCAAACAAGAAGCTAGAGCATTTTCCGACGAAGTGGGCACCGGTTCGCCGTAGAAAATGCGACCAAACCAAAGAGCTAGAGCGCTGATCCGATGCAATCGGATCGAAAAGCGCTCTAGGCGCTGGTGGACTGCAGCTGCAACGCCGCCCAGTAGCGGCGTCCCGGACATGCGTTTTGTGACGCCATGATGCGGACAAAAATTGACGACGCTTGCGGCCAGGGCGAACCGTTCTGGCCGCATGCATTTTTCATGTGCGCGTGCCAATCGCATGTGGCACAAGCACGCATTGTGATCGGGCGGTATGGAAACCAGAGTGCCTGGCATGATCGACAAGTCAGATAATCCCCCCCACTCTCCGATTGTGCTCGGTCTCAAGGCGCGCTGCCCGCGCTGTGGAGAAGGCGCGCTTTTCCATCAGGTTTTGAACCTGCGCGAGCGCTGCGATCAATGCGGTCTCGACTACAGGTTCATCGATACCGGCGATGGCCCGGCGGTTTTTGCCATCTTCATTCTCGGCTTCGTGGTGCTGGGCGGCGCGCTCTGGGTTCAGCTGACTTATGATACGCCACTGCTCGCGACCGTTTTGGTCTCTGGCGTGGTAACGCTGGTGTTGGCATTGGGCCTGCTGCGCTTCCTCAAGGCGACGTTGATCGCCCTGCAGTATCGCAACAAGGCCGAGGAAGGCCGCCTCGTTCGGGACGAGTGAAGCATCGCAGCGCCGTTGGCGTCATAGTCAGTATGAGGCATCGTTTGTGATAACGCGATTGCGCGAGGCTCATCTGCTGTGGCCTACGGTGCTGACCCTTCTGGGCCTAGCGATCCTCTTCGCGCTGGGCAATTGGCAGATGCGCCGTCTGGCCTGGAAGGAAGCCTTGATTGCCAAGGTTGAAGCGCGCGCCAAGGCGGCGCCCGTCAGCCTGGAGGCAGCGCTTGGCACCTACACCGGCTCGCAGACGGAGGATACGGCCGAAGCCATCGAGTTTACGCGTGTTTCGCTCAAGGGGCGGTTCCATCACGATCGGGAATTCCACGTCTGGAGCCCCGGCAAGGCCGGGCCGTCCTGGAGTGTCGTCACGCCGCTCACATTATCTCCCCCGCTCGGCACGCCCGATACAAGGTCATTCAATACCGTGCTCGTCATTCGCGGTTCGGTCCCGGACGCAAAAAAGGCGCCCGCACTGCGGACCGTCGGCAATCCCGATGGCGAGGTGGAATTTGTCGGCCGCGTGCGGCTGAGCCACGTTGGCGCCTTCAGCAGTGTCGAGAATGTCGCAAAGAACGAGTGGTATGAACTTGACTTGGCGAGTATGCGCAAAGTGCTTGCCATGAAGAGCGCCCAGGTTCCGGCAGCTGGAACCCCGCCACATGCCAGCGCGCGCCTGGTGCCGTTTTATATCGAGGCCGAGACCGCGACGGGCGGACCGCAGGGCCCGCAACCGCAATTGAACAAGGTCAATCTCATCAACCGCCATCTGGAGTACGCGCTAACCTGGTATGGGCTCGCCATAACGCTGCTTGGCGTCTATCTCGTCTTCGCATTCGGCCACCTGCGCCAACGCGGCTGAAGCTGGCCGCGAGACTGGCTGATGCAACTCGACGGCATGCCTCATCTCAATCCGCTCCACGCACGTGGAACGCCGTCCGGCGGCAAATACATGCTCAAAACAATGGATTGGATCGTGAATGTGTTTTTTCGGAACGACAATGTGATCCAAGCCAAATTTCCTGGCGACTTCTGGCACTAAACGGCCTGCTCGGCTTGTTCGCGGGGCGCACCGGCAGTAGTGTGCGCCAGCTTCCTGTCATGCCCGCAGCCAATCGTCGGCGCTGTCTTGCCGCGGGTGGTCGGCCCACCTGAACCCAGAACAGATGAGGCATCCTGCTTGTCGTCGTCCCTGTCTTACATTTCAACGCGCGGTTCTGCCCCGCGTCTTGGCTTTGAGGATGTGCTGCTCGCCGGTCTGGCGCGCGATGGCGGCCTCTACGTGCCCGAGACGTGGCCGCAACTGACCAAGGGCGAGATCGAATCGCTTGCCGGATTGCCGTTTGCCGAGCTGGCGGTCGCCATCATCGAGCGTTTCACCGGCGGTGCCATCGCGCGTGCCGATCTGATGCGCATGGCGCGCGATGCCTATGCCACCTTCGGCCATGCCGCCGTGACGCCGCTGGTGCAGATCGACCCCGAGACATTCGTGCTTGAGCTGTTCCACGGACCAACGCTGGCCTTCAAGGACGTGGCGATGCAGCTGCTCGCCGGCCTGATGGATCACGTCCTGGAAAAGCGCGGGCAGCGGGTCACCATCGTTGGTGCCACATCGGGCGATACGGGGGGCGCGGCCATCGAAGCCTTCCGCGGCTCGCACCGCTGCGATGTGGTGATCCTGTTTCCCGATGGGCGCGTTTCGGATGTGCAAAGGCGCATGATGACAACGCCGGGCGAGTCCAATGTCCATGCCGTTGCCATCGACGGGACATTCGACGACTGTCAGGCGCTTGTGAAGGCGATGTTCAATGATCATGCTTTCCGCGATCGCGTGCATCTGGCGGGCGTCAACTCGATCAACTGGGCGCGCATCGTTGCGCAGGTCACCTACTATTTTGCTGCCGCAACCGCACTAGGAGCGCCGCACCGCAAGGTCGCCTTCGCCGTGCCGACCGGCAATTTCGGCGATATTTTTGCCGGTTACGTGGCGCGATGCATGGGGCTGCCGATTGCGGACCTCATCATTGCCTCGAACGCCAACGACATCCTGCCGCGCACGCTTCAATCGGGTGCCTATGAAATGCGCGATGTCGTGGCGACCTCTTCGCCCTCGATGGATATCCAGATCTCGTCCAACTTCGAGCGCTACCTGTTCGAGGCATCGGGCCGTGAGGATGGCTATGTGCGCGCCCTGATGGGCTCGCTCGCCCAGTCGCGCCGGTTTGAGGTGGGTGAGCGGGTGGGCGATCATATGCGCCGCGATTTTTCGGCCAGTTCGGCCAGCGAGGCACGGGTCGCCGATGCGATCCGAAAGGTGAAAGAGACGAGTGCCTATCTGATGGATCCGCATACCGCTTGTGGATATGTCGCAGCCGTAGATGCAACTTCGCGCGCTGGCGGCGTTGCCCATGGCCGCGACGTTGCAAAGGTGATCTTGTCGACCGCTCATCCGGCGAAATTTCCCGATGCGATGCAGAAAATCACCGGGGCTGGCCCACCGCTGCCCGAGCGGCTTTCGAATCTGATGACAGAGCCTGAGCGCTTCGAGCGCGTGCCCAATGACCTGGCCGCCATCGAGGCCTTCGTCGAAGCGCGCGCCCGCGCCGTCCACGAGGAGACTTGATGACAACCCAGATAACGACGCTCGCCAATGGTCTGCGCGTCGTATCGCACCGCATGGAGCATCTGGAGACGGCGTCACTCGGCATCTGGGTGGCGACCGGTGCGCGCCATGAGGGTGAGACAGAGCATGGCATCTCGCATTTTCTCGAACACATGGCGTTCAAGGGCACGGCCCGGCGCACGGCGCAGGCGATCGCCGAGGAGATCGAGACCATTGGCGGCGAACTGAACGCTGCGACGGGTCTGGAGAACACCGCCTATTTCGCCCGGGTTCTCAAGGGTGATGAGGGCGTTGCCCTGGAGATCCTCGCCGACATCCTGCAAAATTCACTTTTCTCCAGGGATGAGCTGGAACGAGAGCGCGAAGTGATCTTGCAGGAAATCGCCGCAACCCGCGATAGTCCTGACGATATTGGCTATGATCTATTGCAGGAGGCGGCATTTCCCGACCAGCCTGTGGGCCGCCCGATCCTTGGTACGACGCACTCCGTCAAGAGTTTCGACCGCCAGTCCCTCGAAGGTTTCCTGTCGCACCATTACGTGCCGGAGCGTATGGTCATCTCGGCCGCTGGCGCTATCCACCACGATTGTCTGGTCCGCCACGTTGAAGCCCTATTCGGGGGGCTATCTCGTGGCACTGGGCAAAGCCGCGTGCGGGCGCGCTATCGAGGGGGTGTGAGCGCGTTCGATCGGCGCTTCGAGCAGAGCCATCTGTTGCTTGGCTTCGAAGGTCCATCCTATCACGCGGAGGACTTTTTTACGGCGCAGGTGTTCTCCGGGTTGTTCGGCGGGGGCATGTCATCGCGATTGTTCCAGGAAGTCCGGGAGCGTCGCGGCCTTTGCTATTCGATCTATTCTTCCGCCTGGTCGCTGGCCGACGCCGGCCTTTTCTCGATCCATGCGGCAACGGGGGCCGACATGATGAGCGAACTGAGCGATGTCATTGTGAGCGAGCTTGTCGCGGTTGCCCACACAGGAGCCAGCGCCGCCGAAATTGCGCGGGCCAAGGCGCAGATGAAGGCCGGCCTGCTGATGGGCCTTGAGAGTTCATCGGCCCGTGCTGACCAGATGGCACGGCATCTGATCGGCCATGACCGTCTCATTCCTACCGAGGAACTGATCTCCAGTGTTGACCGGGTTGGTGTCGAGGATGTGAAGGCTTTTGCCGCGCGCCTCGTCGCGGGGCCACCTACAATCGTCGTCGTCGGTTCGGGGCGCAAATCCAGGTCCGAAGCCGACCGTATTGCCGAAATGATCGGCGCGAAACCCTGAGGAGCTTGCATGGCGCTTCTCAGAACCAGCAAGACTGCGGAGCCTGTGCCGATCGTTCGGGGCAAGGGCGTGATGTTGCGTGCGCCCGCCATGACGGACTATCCGGCCTGGGCCGAGTTGCGCGCGCTCAGTCGCGACCACCTGGCGCCGTGGGAACCGCTTTGGTCGCGTGATGAACTCACCCGATCCGCGTTCCGCCGCCGGGTGCGCCATTATCAGCGCGAAGCGCGCGAGGATCTGGGTTATGCCTTTCTGGTATTCGCTGCGCCCCAGCCGGTTGGTGCAAGTCCTGGGGCGCGCGGTATGTTCGACATCGAAGGCCGGTTGGTTCCGCGCTCGCGGGTCGTGCAGTCCCCGCCCGCCCTGGTCGGCGGCGTCACCTTGACCAATGTGCGTCGGGGCGTCACACAGGCGGCCACACTCGGTTACTGGTTGGGGGCGCCATATGTTAAACGCGGCCTGATGCACGACGCTTTGTCCGCACTCATTCCGTTCGCCTTCGATGTTCTGCGCCTGCATCGCATCGAGGCTGCGGTCATGCCCGCCAACGCTGCATCGCTGCGTGTGCTGGATCATCTTGGTTTTTCCCGCGAGGGGCTGGCGCGCCAATACTTGAAGATCGCCAGCCGCTGGGAAGATCATCTGGTCTTCGGTCTGCTCGCAGAGGATGTCGGACGCTCTGAGGGGGGGCCGCAATGAACTCTGCGCAGACCAATCGCGCGTCGGCTTATCTGGGCACAACGGTTGCGCGTCTCATGCGTGTAGCCCGTGCTGGCCTCATCGTGGTGCTGGCCGCTTTTGTTTGGCTCGCCGCCGCAAGCCCGGCCGCAGCCTTGAAACCGATAGTAGTCACGCCGGACCAGGATTACCTCGAGATCACCACGCTGGGCGATGCCTATGAGGGGCGCGGTGACAATCTCATGGTCGACACGGTTGCCGGCGGCGACGGCGTCAGCGGCCGCATCTCCGTGCGGGCGGTAACACCGGGCACCAATCCGAACTGGATTGTCTTCGCCTTGACCAACCCGACGGACAAGTCGATGGAGCGCTGGCTGACAGCGGATCGCTATACGCTCGCCGGCTCTGGTATCATCTGGCCGGACCTTGATGCGCGTCGCATCGAGGCGGTGACGCCCTCGATCGGCTTCGTGCCTCAGCGCATCAAGTCCGATCGCGCCGACATTTTCGCGCTGACGCTGGAGCCTGGGCAGACCATCACCTATGTCGCCGAGCTGTCTTCTGAGCGCTTCGCGCGCATCCATCTGTGGAAGCCGCTCGACTATGAAATGCGTTTCCGCGATCGTCAGCTTTTCAATGGCATCATGCTCGGCTTGTCGGTGCTGACGGCGCTGTTTTTGACCGTCATCTTCGCCGCCAACCACAAGCTGATTTTCCCGGCCGCAGCCCTGTTTGCCTGGTGCGTGCTGGCCTACCTGTGCGTCGACTTCGGCTTCTTCCACAAGATCTTCAACATGAAGCCTGAGGATAACGCGGTTTACCGGGCGGCCGCCGAAAGCGCCATGGCTGCAAGTCTGGTCATCTTCCTGTACGCCTTCTTGCGGCTCGGCCTCACCCACGGCCTCATTCGCATGCTGTCGGTGGTCTGGATTCTGGCGCAGCTGGCGCTGATCGCGGTGGCGGCGATCGATCCGCGTCTGGCGGCAACGTTTGCGCGCTTTTCCTTCATTGTGATTGGTGGTGTGGGTGGACTGGCAACGCTCTATCTGGCGGTGCGCGGCCAGGATCGGGCCATGCACTTGTTGCCGCCATGGATCATGTTCCTGGTTTGGATCTTCCTGTGCGGTGTCGTTCTGACCGGGCGCCTCAATGGCGATATCTTCGTTTCTGCATTGATCGGCGGCCTGGTGCTGATCCTGCTGCTCATCGGGTTCGTTGTGACACAGTTCGCATTCCGCTCGCTGGAACCCCTGGCCGGGCTTGCGCCGACCGACAGCCAGTTGCGTGCCATCGCCGTTGATGGTGCTCGCTCGGCGGTTTGGGAATGGTCAAGCCGGCGTGACGAGATCAAGACAGGCGAGATCATCGAACAGGCGTTGGCTCTGTCCCCCGGCGAACTCAACGTCAAGGTTGACGATTTCCTGCAATACGTTCACCCCGCCGACCGTGAACGCTTCCGTCTGTCGTTATGGTCCGTGCAGGAACGCGCCGGCGGCAAGATTCGCTCCGATTTTCGCATGCGCCACGCCGACAACTCCTACCGCTGGTTCGAACTTGAAGCGGCTGCGGTTGAAACGGGAGACCGCCGCGCGGTGCGCTGCGTCGGTCTGATGCGCGATGTCACGGAAGTCAAGATGGCGCACGAGCGCCTTCTGCAGAATGCCGTGCATTGCAGTCTGACCGGGTTGCCCAATCGCGAACTCCTGATCGATCGTTTGTCGAATGCTGTGATGCGCGCCAATTCGGACGACAAGATCCGCCCCACAGTCTTCTTCATCGATATCGACAAGTTCAAGTCCATCAATGCCTCTTTGGGCTTTGTTGTCGGCGATAGCCTTCTGCTCAATGTCGCGCGCCGTCTTCAACGCCACTTGGGGCCGCACGACACGCTGGCACGCATCGGCGGCGATCAATTCGCGATTCTTTTCATCGATCAGCAGAACCCGCGCGAATTGGCCGGCCTTGCCGAACGGGTGCGCCGTAGCCTTCGCGCACCAATGCACATCGCCAGTCAGGAAGTCGTGCTCACCGGCTCGCTCGGTATTGCGATCTATGACGGCGAGGAAGCGTCCGGCGGCGATCTGCTCAAGGAGGCAGAGATCGCAATGTATCGCGCCAAGCGCTCGGGCGCCGATCGCATCGAGATCTTCCGTCCGGAGATGCGCGGCGAGCCCAATGATCGCGATATGATGGAAGCTGCGCTGCGCAAGGCGATCGAGAAAGACCATATCAAGGTCGTCTACCAGCCGATCGTCTACCTGCCTACTGAGGAGCTGGCAGGCTTCGAGGCACTGGCGCGCATGGAGCATCCCAAGCTGGGACTGATCTCTCCCAACGCCTTCATTCCGATCGCCGAGGAAAGCGATCTGATCATCCAGCTGGGTTCGCGTGTTCTGGCCACCTCGGCGGCCGATGCCGTCATCTGGCAAAAGGAGCTGCCGCGTCCGGAAGATCAGCTGTTCGTTTCGGTCAATGTATCAAGCCGCCAGGTTTTACGGACCGAACTGGTCCAGGAAGTCCGCGCCCTGATCGGCCGCTCGCATCTGGCCAAGGGAACGCTACGGCTGGAAATCACCGAGTCGCTGGCGATGGAGAACCCCGAGCACGCCGTCGAGATACTTGCGCAAATCCGCAATGCCGGAGCCGAGCTGGCGCTTGATGACTTCGGCACCGGATATTCGTCCCTGGCATATCTGCAACGTCTGCCGTGCGACACGATCAAGCTTGATCGCGAACTGGTCAAGTCGGTCGGTGGTGGTCACGAAGCTGCCGCAACAATCGTTCGTGCAATGGTCGCGTTGGCGCACGAACTTGGCAAGAAGGTCATCGCCGAAGGTATCGAGACTCCCGAGGACGTCGTCTTCTTGCGTTCGATTGGATGCGAATATGGGCAAGGCTATTTTTACGGCGAGCCGATGTCGGATCGCGACGTGATTGATCTGCTTCGTATCATCCGCAAGTCCGAGCGCAAGCTGCAGACGCATGGTTTCTTCAAGACCAAGCAGCGCCAGAGTCGTAAAAAGCAAAAGCGTGAGGAGGCCAAAGCGGCCGCCGCTGATAAGGCCGGCGCCGATCAGCTCGTGCAGCCGTCTGCCGGCACGCAGGCCGAGCCGGCGCGCGGCCGCGCCCAGGCGTTGCCACAAAGTACGGTACGCCCACGCCAGTCTCGTAGCGCCGCTCAGCCCCCCCAGGCCCCCTCGCCGCCAACTGTCCCGCGGCCTCACCCCGGCACCAACGGCAAGGCAAGTGCTGCTGGCGCAAGTGGAACGGCCATGCCGCCTTTGTCACGGCTTGGCCCAACGCCGCCCGCCCCGCCGCAAACTGCACCTCAGCCGACGCCGAGCGCGCCTCTCCCGCCGCCCGTGCCTTCCGGTGTTTCGTCGGGACGAGAAACTGTACCACCGCCCCTGCAGCGTTCCGGAGAGCCCGTGCCGCCCTCCGTCCCGCGCAGCCGCACCGCGCCAATTGGTGCGACAAGGCCGGCAGCGGGCAAGGACGGCACACCGCGCCCACAACAGCCGCAACCTCCGAAGCTGTCCAGCGCCACGCCGACCGAACCGCCAGGGCACGTGCAAAAGGGCCAGCCGTACGCAACACCGCCGCTTCCCGTGAGTGGCGCAGCACGCAACGGGGCGGGACATGCCAATGGCAAGGTTCCGAAGTCTAATCGGCAGCCCTCAGCCCTTGCCGCAGATGCCAAAGGCACGCCAAGTACGGCTTCGCCTGAAGCCAAGCCTGCCTCTGTCAACCCAGGTCTGCAAGGAACCGATTTCTCGACATTGCCACCGGGCATTGCCGCTTCGCTGGCGCGTCTGGCTGGCGTGCAGGCACCGCCTTCGCCCGACAAGCCACCCAAAAAGGACTGAACGGAACGGGCGCCCGGTTGCGATCACGGAGTCAAATAGGGTCCACTTCGATCCAGCCCACTTCTCTTCGGGACTGAACATCTATGGTTTTGCCGATGTGAAATTTGAACGTACCGATGCACGAATTGCATCGCCCATCAGGCGTGCCCGGCGTCAGCCACCAGATGCGAAGGATCGATGCCGATCTTCGCCAGTGCGCGATCGTACTTCAACTCATTGTCGGTATCGAATATGAGATCGAAATCCGCCGGACAGATCAACCAGCTGTTGGCTTGGATTTCACCTTCCAATTGGCTTGGTGACCAGCCAGCATAGCCGAGCGCCAGCAGCATCCTCTGCGGACCCTCTCCAGCCGCAATATCCTTGAGAATCTCCAAGGTCGCGGTCAGGCAGACATCATTACGAATGGGAAGTGTCGAACCATCGAT
>JAXGRZ010000098.1:0-9555 GCA_040765305.1 Hyphomicrobiaceae bacterium
ACATGGTGCGCGTGCGCCAGGCGCTCAACGGCTCCAAAACCAAACTCGTTGGCCCCAACAGTCAGGGCGTGCTGGCGCCCGGCATCGGCCAGCTCGGCGTGATGACGACGGTGGATGCGCGGCGCGGCGGCATCGGCATCGCTTCGCGCTCTGCATCATTGACCAGTGAAGTCGTCCTGCAGACAACGCGCGCGGGGCTTGGCCAGTCGACCACCGTGGGCGTCGGCGGAGATCCGGTGCACGGCCTCAGCCTGCGCGACACGGTCGAGATGTTCCTCGACGATGCCGATACCAGCGGCATCATCGTGATCGGCGAGATCGGCGGCTCCGATGAAGAGGAGGTCGCGGCCCTCATTGCGGCGCGTAAGCCGAAAAAGCCGGTGGTGGCGCTGATCGCGGGGCGGCACGCACCGCCTGAGCGGCGCATGGGGCATGCCGGCGCCCTGGCAACGCACGGTTCGGGCACGGCTGCCGACAAGATCAAGGCGCTGGAAAAAGCCGGCGTGCTGATTGCCGCGGATGCGAGCCATGTCGGAACCGCCATGCGCGAAGCATTGATGTGACGTTTTCCGGTTCAATCCGGGTCGTCCGCCAGTTCGTCCTCGATTTCCGGGCGCGGTGAACGTGGCGCATCAAGCAAATCCAGCGGCGCGGCGAACCGGCTGACACCCTCAGCTGACGTGACGTCGTGGCGGCGCAAGCCCGCGTACGGCTCGCCCGCCTGCCTTGTACGTTGGGCGCTGGCGGGTGCTGCTCTTAGCGCCGTTGCATGT
The DNA here is from genome assembly GCA_040765305.1 of Hyphomicrobiaceae bacterium. GTDB lineage: Bacteria > Pseudomonadota > Alphaproteobacteria > Rhizobiales > Hyphomicrobiaceae > JAEUMD01. The sequence continues at coordinate 774 of JAXGRZ010000098.1, forward strand.
CGCGGCTCATATCGGCGGTCAGCACCCGACCAACGCGAGCGCGGTGCCCAGGGACGTACGCCACGCACATCGGCAACAGTCTCAATCCTCACCCGCTGCGGGCTTTCCACATAAACCGCATGCGTGCCCTTGGTGCGCACATCGAAATAGTCGATCACCGATCGGGGTCCCGTGCAACCTTTGGGGGCGGGGCGCGCCAGGATGAGCAGCCCGGCCAGCACGCAGTCATCGGCCATTGATGCGGCATGACGCGAAACTGCAACGCGCAAACCGCGGATGTCGGCGAGGCAACCCACCCCATCGCATGTCAGGCCGGGCGCGGCAACGACTTGAGCAATATCACGCGCGTCGCCATCGTACTCCAGCCAGCGCTTCAATTCAAAGCGTGCGTGCGGCACGGCCAGCGCCGCAAGTCGGCCAGATGAATTACGAACAGCCACAAGCTTTCCATCACGCCCGACCAGAACATCAGGATGCGCCACGAACGGCGCCGTCGCAATCCCGGCACAAACGAGCGCCAGCCCGCCGAACCGCCAGCGGTGTTGCCACAGCACCAGCCACAGTCCTCCCGCCAGCATGAGGCCAAACGCACGTGTCGATATGTCGGGCAACATCCCGACAGCACCAGGCAGCCCGGCAACGAACCGGGCCGTGGCACTCATGGCCTCGATCCCCAATCCCATGACCAACAGGGGCCCCGCTTCAAGCCCCACCGGCAGGACGACAAGCGTGGCAAGCGCTGCTGGCATGACCACGATGTTGCAGATCGGAACAGCCAGCAGATTTGCCAGGACCGCGTAGTGTTGCGTCTTGTGGAAATGAAAGATGGCAAACGGCGTCACCGCCAGCGAAGCGATGACAGTGGAGAGAATGATGCCACCCACAAATACGCCCAGCACACCTATCCAGCGTGGCAGTTCCGGCCGCGCCTGCCCGAACCGCACGCGAACCCCTTCATAGGCCGCAACCAGTGCAACGACAGCTGCAAACGACATCTGGAATCCGACATCGAGCAGACTTTCGGGAAAGAGGATGAGAATGATCAGCGCTGACAGCGCGACATTCCTGAGTGCGATTGCCGGCCGGTCAAGCAGGATGGCAAGGAACATGATCGAGATCATGATAAACGCCCGCAGCGTCGCAAACGAACCGCCCGAGATGGCAAGATAGGCAAGCGATCCTGCCGCGGCCGCGAGCGCGGCCCACTTCTTCACCGGATAACGCAGCGCCAGGGATGGGAACAGCGCCAGCAAAAACCGAACCGACCAGAACACGGCGCCACCCATGATCGCCATGTGCAGTCCGGAGATGGAGAGGATGTGAAAGATGCCGGAGTCGCGGTAGGCATCGTTGGTGGCTTGCGGAATGCCGCCACGCTCGCCCGTCAACAATGCTTTGGCGATGGCCGCGGTTTCGCCGCTCAGCACCCGATCGACACGCTGACCGATCGCGCGCCTCAACCCTTGCACCGCCGCGCTGATTTTCAAGGCCAGCGGCGGCTCGCTGGCTGTTTCATCAAGAACCGGTGCTGCCGTCGCAAACCCGACGGCACCGATCCCGGCAAAATAAGCATACCTGCCGAAATCAAATCCCCCCGGAAGCGCCGGTCCGCCCGGTGGTGCAAGCTTCGCCTTCACCACGATGGCATCGCCCGGGCTCAGCTTGCCATCGCCTGCCATCGTGCGGATGCGCACGCGCTCAGGGATTGCCCCTTGGGCAAGCCCGCCAAGTTTCGTGACACGTAGCGTCAGCCGGTCGCCCGGCCCCTCACGCGGTTCAATCAGCTCGATGAAACCACGAACCTCCACCGGCCCGATGCGCTCAGACAGGATGGGTGCATCCACCCACCAGGTGCGCAGCGCGATCAGGCAAAAGCCAGCCACCAGCAGCACAAGGATATCGCTCAGCACACGAACCTGCAGCCTCTCCGGCAAGGCGTAACGCACACCCATCACGCCAAGAAGAGTGAGCAGGCCGAAGATCAACGGCGGCTCGAACGGCAATGCGAAGTAAGCGGCTATTCCAGCCCCGATCAGCACCGGAACCCAATAGAACCAATGCGCACGCTCTGCCTCGAGAGCCTCGTAAAACCGCGCCCAAACCCCTGATCGGGTTCTATCACCGGCGTGCCCCATCCCCGGCGCAAGACAATTATCGTAGGGACCAGTCACAGCCTCTTCACGCTCCCCGGCACCATCGTCACTCAGATTACGCGACGACATGTCTGGCTCGCATCAAGCTTCGGCCCTTACCCCTGGCCGCCCCCTGTGGTAAAGGCGCAACCAAATCGTATCCGCCCCCGATCCCAAACTTGATCATGGCACGCGAGATGACAGAAAGACAGACCTCGACCAACCCCGCCCCCGTCGTTCGCTTCGCGCCCTCGCCAACCGGATACCTGCATATTGGCGGCGCCCGCACGGCCTTGTTCAACTGGCTTTATGCCAAGGCCAAAGGCGGCACGCTTCTATTACGAATCGAGGATACCGACCGCGCTCGCAACAACGAGGCGGCTGTCGCGGCCATCATCGATGGTCTGCAATGGCTTGGCCTTGACTGGACTGGTGAACCGGTCTCGCAGTTTTCCCGCATTGACCGGCATAAGGCCGCCGCCGCACAGCTGTTGGCCGATGGCAACGCCTATCGCTGCTATCTCACCCAGGCCGAACTCGACGAGATGCGCGCCAAGGCTGAAGCTGAAAAGCGCTCGCTGACCATTCGCTCTCCCTGGCGCGATCGTCCGGCCAGCGAGGCACCGCAGGGCGCACCGTTCACAATCCGCCTGCGCGCGCCCCAGGATGGCGAGACGGTGATCGAGGACCACGTCCAGGGCCGGGTGGTCTTTGCCAACAAGGATCTTGATGACTTGATCCTGCTGCGTTCGGACGGCACGCCGACCTATAACCTTGCCGTCGTGGTCGACGACCACGAGATGGGCGTCACCCATGTCATCCGCGGCGTTGATCATCTGACCAACACCGCCCGCCAAACCCAGATCTACAAGGGGCTCAGCTGGTCTGTGCCCGAGTTCTCACACGTTCCCCTCATTCATGGGCCCGATGGCGCCAAGCTGTCCAAGCGCCATGGGGCCCTGGGCGTGGAAGCCTACCGCGCCATGGGTTATCTGCCAGAAGCGCTGCGCAATTATCTTGTTCGCCTAGGCTGGAGCCATGGCGATGAAGAGATCATTCCGACCACCAAGCTGATCGAATGGTTCGACGTGGATGGCATCGGCAAGAGCCCAGCGCGCTTCGACTTCGCCAAGCTCGAGGCGCTCAACGCGCATTACATTCGCCAGGCTGACGATCGCGAGCTGTTCGATCGCGCCGTCCACCTGCTGCCCGAAATCAAGGGTGGAGACCGTATTGCCACGGCGCTCGGAGAAGGCGCGGGAGCAAAGTTCCGCGCCGCCATCCCAAGCCTCAAGGAACGCTCCAAGACACTTGTCGAACTCCTGCAAGGCGCCGACTACGTATTCGCCGAGCGCCCGTTGTCCCTCGATGACAAAGCGACAAAACAACTCGATGCAGAGGCACGGCGCATGCTTGCCGACCTGCATGCCCGGCTCAAAACCGCCAAGGTCTGGGACGCGGCAACACTTGAAGCACAGGTGCGCGCGTTCGCGGAAGCCAGCGGCCTCAAACTCGGCAAGGTCGCCCAGCCACTGCGCGCTGCCTTGACCGGCTCCACGGTATCCCCGCCGGTATTCGACGTGATGGCGGTATTGGGCGAGGAAGAGAGCCTAGCGCGCATCGCCGATCAGGCGTCACACGGCTGAAGTGAGTGATATCAACGGCCGCTGCGAGCATCGCCGACGGCTGCTGCATTGCAAAATTCGCGTTGGTGGGCGCTAGGGCTTTGCCTTGGGCTCGTCTTTGTAAAATTCGACAAGCCATTGATATTCTGATAGTTTACCTCATCTGGGTAGATCGAATACCGCCGAAGGGTTATCTTGTCGCAGGGCGAAATGTCGGGTACCAGAAAGTTCACATATCCCCTGACGCGGCTCACCACTGTCAGGAACACCCGAGCCACCGTTTGTTGCCTCGGGGACATTCCCAATAACCGTACAGGATAGCTCAATGGCCTCATCGAACCCGATCGAAAACGCGAAGCTCAATATCAAGGGCAAAAACGCCGAGATGCCCGTACGCTCGGGCACCCACGGTCCTGACGTCATCGACATCGGCCGGCTTTACCGCGACACGGGTTGCTTCACCTACGATCCAGGCTTCACGTCCACCGCCAACTGCTCATCAAAAATCACCTATATCGATGGCGATAACGGTGTGCTCTTGCACCGCGGCTATCCGATCGACCAGCTGGCCGAGCGCTCGAACTTCCTGGAGGTTTGCTATCTGCTGTTGAACGGGGAGTTGCCGACAAAAGCGCAGCGCTCCGAATTCGACAAGGCCATCACGCGCCACACCATGGTGCACGAACAGATGACGCGGTTCTTCACCGGTTTCCGTCGCGATGCTCATCCGATGGCTGTTGTCTGCGGCATCGTCGGCGCTCTGTCTGCCTTCTACCACGACAGCACCGACATCAATGACCCCGAGCAGCGCCGCATCGCCGCCAACCGCATGATCGCCAAGATGCCGACCATTGCGGCAATGGCCTACAAGTACTCGATCGGGCAACCGTTCATCTATCCGCGCAACGATCTCGACTATACCTCGAACTTCTTGCAGATGTGCTTTGCGGTGCCGTGCGAACCCTATGTCGTCAATCGGGTCGTCGCGCGCGCCCTCGACAAGATCTTCATCCTGCATGCCGACCATGAGCAGAACGCCTCGACCTCGACGGTTCGCCTGGCCGGCTCGTCGGGTGCCAATCCGTTCGCCTGTATCGCAGCCGGTGTTGCCTGCCTGTGGGGACCTGCCCACGGCGGCGCCAATGAGGCCGCCCTCAACATGCTCCAGGAGATCGGCACGGTCGATCGCATTCCCGAGTACATCAAGATGGCCAAGGACAAGAACTCGGGCTTCCGCCTGATGGGTTTTGGCCATCGCGTCTACAAGAACTATGATCCGCGCGCCAAGGTCATGCAGAAGACCTGCCATGAGGTTCTCGATTCCCTGGGCGTGCACGACGAACCGCTGTTGAAGGTGGCCATCGAGCTGGAACGGATCGCGCTGCAGGACGAGTACTTCGTCGAGAAGAAGCTCTACCCCAACATCGATTTTTATTCCGGCATCACGCTGCGCGCGATGGGCTTTCCGGTTTCCATGTTCACCGTGTTGTTTGCCGTCGCCCGCACGGTCGGCTGGATTGCCCAGTGGAAGGAGATGATCGAGGATCCCGAGCAGCGCATCGGCCGTCCGCGCCAGCTCTACATCGGTGCCGCCGAGCGCGACTTCGTGGCGATGGACAAGCGCGGATAACACCCCGCCAACGATGTCGATCACACAAGAGGCCGGGCCCAGCGTCCGGCCTCTTGTGTGATTTGGTGGGTTGCATTTTCTGCGCCGAACCGGCGTCCACTTCGTCGGAAAATGCTCTGGTCTTTGCTTGGTCGCATTTTCTGCGCCGAACCGGCATCCACTTCGTCGGAAAATGCTCCTGTAATTCCTCAACGCTGCTCGAAGATGCGCTGGACGGCATAAAATGTCAGTGCCGTTGACCAGCCAAACAGGAAGCTGCCATTAGCGCCCTGGATGGCCGACAGGATGCGCCACGACTTGTCCAGGACGACATCGCCGTAGCCAAGTGTCGCCATGGTCACGAGCGAAAAATAGAGCGATTCCTCGAACGAGGTGATGGCACCCAGCAGCCTATAAAGGACGGCCCAGGCGACGCTGGCGAGGATCGTCGCCAGAAACATCCACAACACAAAGAGGGCAAGCATGACCGCCGCTCTGGGATGCGTCTGCGGCTTGCCATAAGTGCGAACGCGTTGCGTCAGCATGGCCACGCCGGCGGCACTGAACAGGCCATGGCTTGCCACCGTGACGAGGATCATTGCGCACCCCAAGGCCAATTGCACCAGCACCGTCAGCTTTCCTTCAGATCGGGGTGAACGGCCCCGCGATGCGCAACCTGCAGGACGATCCTGGCGGCGACCTCGCTGGGACTTGAATCTTCGAGCAGCAAACGCTGAGGAATGCGATCGAGGGCGGCAATCTGGGCGCGGCGCTCGGGCGTATCGGACAGTACCTTCACCAACGCCTCAGCCAGGTTATCAGGCGTGCAGGCTTCCTGCAGGTATTCGGGGAAGGCATTTTCACCCAGCACGAGGTTTGCCAGCACCACCGAATGCACCTTCAGAAGAAAGCGCAGCCGCGCGGCCACTGCATCGACCTTGTAGGCGACCACCATCGGTGTACCCGCCAATCCCAGCTCCAGCGTGACCGTACCCGAAGCCGCCAGTGCGGCGCGCGCCAAGCTGAACGCGGCAAACTTGTCAGCTTCGCCGCAAACCAGATGCGGCTTTACCGTCCAGTCTGCCAAACCCACCTCGACCAGCGGGCGCACGCTCTCGACAACTGGCAAGACGACATCAACGTCATGGCCGCGCGCACCCAACAAATCCAGCGCCTTGCCGAACGGTTCCATCATGCGCGAGACTTCAGAAGCGCGCGAGCCGGGCAGCACGACGACCACCGGGCGCGTTCCCGAAAGACCGAGACGGCGCGCCAGCGCCACGCCATCCTGCGCCTTGATCCAGTCATACCGCTCGATCATCGGATGGCCGACATAGGAGCACGGCGGCCCGCCAAGCCGTTGATGCGCTTGCGGCTCAAACGGCAACAACGCCATGACATGATCGACATAGGCGCGCATGCGTTTGGCGCGCCCTGAGCGCCATGCCCACACACTGGGGCTGACATAATTGACGATCGGAATGTCGGGGCTGCGCTTGCGGATGCGCTTGGCAATCGGATGGGTGAACTCGGGACTGTCGATGATGACGACACAATCGGGCGCGAACGCAACGGCGGAATCAACGACCTGATAGACGCGGCGAACGATCCTGGGCAGACGCGGCAGGATCGACATCGGCCCCATCACCGCGACATCCGAGAGCGCAAACAGCGAGGCCAGCCCTTCAGCTTCCATGCCTTCGCCACCAACGCCCTGATAGCTGATCGGCGTCGTTGCACGCGCGTTGAGCGAGGCCATCAGCTTGGCGCCCAGCGCATCGCCCGAATGCTCGCCAGCCACCACGAAAAGCTTGAGTTGGCGCGAGCCCCCGCCATCCGCAGGCATCGCCGACCTGGTGGGGTCAATAGCCGGCGTGCTGTCGTTGCGGCTCGTCGTCTCAGCCATGCCCGCTTTCTCCATCCACTGCGAGCCCCGCAACAAACACGCCCGCCTTGTCGGCTGCGGAAATCGTATCGGCCGGCACCCCGGCCGTGAAGCGGCGCAGTTTGACGACCATCCCTGCAAAGTGGCCTTGCTCCAGGAGTCCTATCAACTCGGGTGTACAATCACGGCCGGCATCGATCACCGCCACGCCGGCACGTCGTCTCAGCCGCCTGTCACCCCACTGCCTGAGCCCAACAGCACGCCCCAGGGCACTGGTAACGCCCTCGCCGGTTTCGACGGCCAGCACATGAGCGCGCACCACCACCACGGCGCGCGTCCGGCTGATCGGTTCGAGCGCCGCCATAACGTCGAGCCCCCTCTTTGCATCAGGAAACAGGCTTAAGGGAATCTTATGGTGACCCAAAGGGCGCATCGCGATGGTGCGCGCCGCGCGACGCGCTTTGATGGTCCGTAAAAGACTCCCACTCAAGGAGCTTCTGGTATATGGCAGGCTGTCACCGCCGCCTCCACCAGCAAGCCCAATGCCGATGATGGAAAGTCCGCTCTCCTGCGCACGCACCACCATCTCGCACCGGTCCGCCGCCAGCACATGACCAGCCTCAACCGCGATACCAACAAGGCCGCAATCGAGCGCAAGCGCCACCGTCTGCGGCCCGATCACGGGCAAATCAATGCGGGCATCCTGCGCCGGCTTCGTCCGCTTGACGAGGACACCTGAGTGGACCGAATTGGATGAGCCTTGCTTGCGACGCTGCACCGCGATCCGCTCCAGCATCCGGTCAGTGCCTTCTGCTCCTTCCAGCGCTTCGAGCCGCCCATCGCTCACCACAGCTGCTTGGCCGATATCAAAGCGCCCCAGCGCGGCGATCATGTCGAACCCGATCCGCGCGTCCTCAAGCAACGATGGCCCGCCGGCACCGGACACGAAATGACCTTCGCCGATCACCAGTTCCGGCGCCAACTGCGCCGCACTGACGACGCGAAATCCCTGCCGCTCGAAAAACGCAATCACCCCGCGCAGCACGCTATCATCGCCACCGGCCAGAACCAGCCTGAGGACCGTGCCGAGCGCCCGCGCAAAGCCAAGGTCGGGTTTGATCGTTGCCAGATCGGGGCGCGTTACCGAGCCAATGATGATGAGATCGGTGCAGCCGGTCTGCTTGAAGGTTGAGACCATGCGACCGATCCCGCCCCAGTTGACGCGGGTTACCGGATAGGGGCCGAAATCGGCATTGGCTTCACCATCAATGGCGACAATATGCACAGGCATGGCACGCGCTGCCACGGCATCGGCAATCTCACGCGGCAAGGTTCCGCCGCCAGCCAGGATCCCGATCCGACGTGCGGCGCTCATAGCTTGAGCCTCAGTTTTCGTCGGCGCCACGCGGCGTACATAGCGAGCGCTTTCCGCCGGCGCGAATGAACGCGACAATCTCGATAACGATCGGATGTTCCTTAAATTCCGCCGCCACGTCCTCGACACGCTCCATCAGCGTGCCCTCAGCCGCAA
>JAXGRZ010000099.1:0-9527 GCA_040765305.1 Hyphomicrobiaceae bacterium
AGGTGCAGTAAACATTCGGAAAAACGGACTTGACCGGACTGCTTCGGATGGGACTGGAATTAGTCAGGTGGCGGATGGGGTGGGATTCGAACCCACGGTGGGCGTGAACCCACGGCGGTTTTCAAGACCGCTGCCTTAAACCACTCGGCCACCCATCCATCCTGAATGCGGCTGCGCTAGCCTCCCAACAGCCAAGCGTCGCCATTCGATGCCCCGATGCGGCATCGCCCCGGTGCCTTTAGCCTAGTCCGAGGGCTTGTTCCAGACATTGCGCATCAATGGGGCGCGAAAATATTCGGTTTCGGCCAGCACCAAAGCCCAGCACCAGAGCCATGAGAGGGAAAACCGCCGGCAGCCCGTCGTCCGGCGCAGACGCGTGGGTTTCTCGATCACGTTGCGAGGGGTTGCCTCGACCCTCAGCGTCTCTGGTTTGTGTCGGGGAGCACCTGAGGTTTGGCGCCCAGACCTTGGTGCTTGAGGCGTTTGGTCAAGCACACCAAAGGGGGGCAAGTCAGGCACCAGATATCGTTGTCAAAGGCCCAGTTTCCAACAGAAAGCAAAGGCATCGGGGCATTTAAGAGAAGATCAAGCTCAATATGTCATGGTAATGCCGTTCTTCTGACATGCACCCGTTCGAAGGTTCGGCAGAAGAACGCGTCAAACACGACCTTGATTGAGGCCGAGAGGGATTCGTCGTCTATGCAACATCATGGGCGGGTTATAGGTGTGCGTGGGCCAGGGGCGTTTGGCCGATGGCTGAGGAATTGTGTTGTCACGCTCAAGGCGCCGACATGCCTTGTTGTGGTTGCATCCTTGGCGGCCGGCTGTGCCCAGGCAGATCGCTCTTCCCCGCAGGCGTGGGCAACCAATACATCCAAGTTTCCACCCTCCCAAATGGAGGTGCCTGCGAGCCCTTATGTTGCCACGGGCAGAAAAATTTCCCGTGGTGGGGGCGTCTATAAGATCGGGACACCCTACAAGGTTGCTGGCAAGTGGTACGTTCCCCGGCATGATCCGCACTACGACGCCACCGGCATGGGGTCCTGGTATGGCGACGATTTCCATGGGCGGAAAACAGCAAACGGCGAGATCTTCGACAAGCACGCCCTGACGGCGGCGCATCCAACTTTGCCGCTGCCATCGTACGCTTATGTGACGAATCTGGAAAACAATCGAACGGTGCTGGTGCGCATCAACGATCGGGGCCCCTATGCGGGCGGCCGCATAATAGATCTGTCGCATTTTGCTGCCCGGCATCTGGGATTTGATCAAAAGGGGCTGGCGCGCATGCGCGTGCGCTATGCGGGGCGCGCTCCGCTCAATGGCGATGACAGTCGGGAGCGGCGGTACTTGGCAAGCCAATCTTGGGTCCACAGAAATGCTCGCGTTGCAAGTTCCAGAGACGACAACCTGACAACTGGCGCGGTGGCCCGTCGTTAGGGGACGGCTCATTGCTGTTGGGTTCAAAGATCTCGGGTCAGAACCGCTCCAGGGTTCGGCTCCAAGAGCGTCGTGCGCTATATTGGAACCAATTCTGTTTCTTAAGCGGCGCGCCGATTCAGAAGGAGAGCGATGCAGGCCGTAGTGGTGCTACGGACAAATCGCTCGACGAACTGGGCGGCCGCCGCTTGGAAACCCGAAGGGCCGGGCGAATTTGGCCCAATCTCTTCGCCGTCCGTCTTGATCGTAACACCGCTACGCCCCGCGCCGGCCGGCTTGATCTTGGACCAAATTCGCTACGGCAGAATGATCCCGATATAGTGCACGGCGCTCTAATGGCGCCTGCTACCTCATAGTGATTCGCGCCGCGTAAGAATGTGCCGGTTGTGCGGCAGATGGCGCAGGCGTGCCGGGCCAATACGCAACAGTGTTCATCGTCATTGCGAAAACATGACGATTAACAACAAGTCGTGTTCCGCCCGGGCGTTGACACGTCCAACCTCCACCCGGATAGTCCTTTTAATAGATTGCAGAGATTGGAAAGGTTCTATGGGCCAGTCGTCTCACTATGCGATGCGTTTTTGTCGTGAACGTTTGTGGTTGGCGGTGTTGTTGCTCGGCTTTCTGGTTGGCGCCGCAGCGCACATGCCGCGCGCAATTGCTCAGGAATCGACATTCATTCCCAAGGCAGAGCACGCAATTTTGATGGATGCCGACAGCGGCGCGGTGCTGTTTCAGCATGCAGCCGACGAATTGACGCCACCAGCGTCGATGAGCAAGCTGATGACGCTTGCTGTCATCTTCAAGGCGTTGCGTCAGGGCACGCTCAAGCTTTCCGATGAAATCACCATGAGCGAGCATGCATGGCGCACGGGTGGTGCACCGTCCGGCACGTCGGCGATGTTCGTTCCGATCAACGATAAGGTCACGGTTGAAGAACTGCTGCAGGGAATCATCGTGCAGTCAGGCAATGACGCATGCATAGCGATTGCCGAAGCGATGGCTGGCACCGAGGAAGGCTTTGCGCAGATCATGACGAACGAGGCGCGACGCATCGGTCTCACCAAGTCAACCTTTCGCAACTCGACCGGGCTCCCCGATCCTGCCCACCTGATGACTGTGCGGGAACTTGCGAAGTTGGCGCAGTTCCTGATCCACGAGTATCCTGAACGTTTCGCGATGTTTGCTCAGCGCGAATTCAAATACCGCAAGCACCGTTTCTTTAATCGCAATCCGCTGCTGTTTCTTGACATAGGCGCTGATGGCATGAAGACCGGGTATATCAAGGAAGCGGGCTACGGTATTGTCGGTACGGCGGTACAGGAGGGAAAGCGACTGATCGTCGTCGTCAACGGCCTCAAGACAGCCAACGATCGCAAGGATGAATCGCGCCGACTGCTTGAATGGGGGTTCCGCTCTTTTGCACCCTTCAAGCTGTTCAAGGAAGATCAGGTGGTGGGGTCGGCGCGCGTCTGGGGCGGGGATCAATTCTATGTACCGCTCGTCGGCAAAAATGGCGTAACCGTGGTGCTGCCTCGCTTTCCGGCCAATCAGAAACTCAGCGGCGAAATCATTTATAAGGGCCCGCTGAAGCCACCCATCAAGCGCGGCGATCAGGTGGCCAAGCTGCGGGTGACATCATCGACCTCGGCGACCAGCGAAGTGCCGCTCTATGCTGCCGAAGACGTGGCCAAGGCCGGGGTGATGCGGCAGGGTTTGGACAGCCTCATCCACCTGACCTTCAACTGGATCAAGGTGAAGCTCTGAGGCCGATGATCGTTCGTCGCGCGGCGCGCCAAACAGAAATGTTTCCAGCCAAGTCTGAACCGCTGCACACTTCAGCTGAACATGCACTTTGTTTGGTCGCATTTTCTTTGACGAACCGGTATCCACTTCGTCGGAAAATGCTCTAGTGTGCGCCCGAGTTGACCGTGTGTGCGGCGACGAGGAATGGGGCGATGGGCGCTGGAACATTCATTACATTCGAGGGTGGCGAGGGGGCTGGCAAGTCAACCCAGGTCCAGCTTCTGGCGGAACGTTTGCGCAGCCATGGTTACGAGGTCGTGGTGACGCGCGAGCCGGGTGGAACGCCGTTTGCCGAGCAGGTTCGTGCACTGATCCTCAGTCCCGACGTTGCCGCGCATGCGCCGCTGTCCGAAGCGTTGCTGTTCTATGCGGCCCGAGCCGATCATATCGACAAGGTCATCGCGCCGGCGTTGCAGCGCGGCGCTGTCGTTCTCTGCGACCGGTTTTCCGATTCCACACAGGTCTATCAGAGCGTCGCCGGTGGCTTGCCGGGAACTGTCTTGGAGCGGCTCGAAGAGATCGTCGTCGGTGCGATGCGCCCGGCGGTGACGATCATTCTCGACATCGATCCTGTTGCCGGGCTGGCGCGCGCCGAGGCGCGGCGTGGCGCGCGCGCTGGTGGTGTGTCGGTGGGCGCCAGCGCGCCAGTGGGCGATAAATACGAGCGCCAGGGGCTCGCGTTTCACGAACAGTTGCGCGCAGGCTTTCTTGCACTTGCACATGCGGAGCCCTCACGCTGCGTCGTCATTGAAGGCAACCGCCCAGCAGAAACGATCGCGCAAGATATATGGCGCGCGCTGGCAAGGCGGCTTGGCCTTGCGGAAGGGGCGTGACATGGCGCGCGCTCCAGTCGTACGGGAGATCGAAGCGCTGCCGGAGAACGACCGGCTGGAGGAGTTTCCTCACCCGCGTGAGACTGTCGCTCTTTACGGGCATGACAGCGCCGAACAGGAGCTTGCCGCGGCACTTGCCGGCGGGCGTATGCATCATGCGTGGCTGCTCTCAGGACCTCCCGGGATCGGTAAGGCGACGCTCGCCTATCGGGTTGCCATGGCGGCGCTCGCCGGGCCCGATGAGCGCGATGCCTTTGGGATCACCCTGGCAGTGGAGCCGCAATCGGTGAGCGCGCGTCAGGTGCGGGCCCAGTCGCATCCAGGGCTCCTCGTCCTTCGCCGGCAGTACAACCTGAAGGATAAGCGGTTTGCGCAATCCATCTCGGTCGATGAGGTGCGCCGGCTGCGTGCCTTCCTGGGGCTTCGCGGTGGTGATGATGCCTGGCGGGTGGTGATCGTCGATAGCGCGAACGACCTCAATGTGAATGCCGCCAACGCGCTTTTGAAGTCGCTGGAGGAGCCGCCTGAACGTACGCTCTTCCTGCTTGTCACCTCAGAACCCGGACGCCTGCTGGCAACGATCCGCTCGCGCTGCCGGGTGCTTGACCTCAAACGCCTTGCGCCGGAGGATCTTGGGCGGGCCGCACACCAGGCGCTTGCGGCAGTTGGCCGAGATATGCCTGGCGGAGAGGACGCAGAAGTGCTGTTGCGGCTGGCCGATGGCTCGGTGCGCCGCTTCCTCGCTCTGGAAGCTGGCGGGGGACTGGCGCTTTACAAGGATATCTACGCGCTGCTTTCGGCTCTGCCCGATGTGGCCTGGGGCAAAGTACATCAGTTGGCCGACACTTTATCGGGGCATGCGGCGGAAGTGCGCTTTGAGCTGTTCTTCGAACTTCTGCTGGAGCTGTTGGCCCGGATCATCCGGACAGCCGCGACCGGCGAAGGGGCGGCAGAGGACGTGCGGTTGGCCGAGCGAATGACGGGATCGGAGCGGCTTGCCACCCTGGCCGAGGTGTGGGAAACAGTGGCCCGCGAAAAGGCGGAAACCGTTGCCCTTAATCTTGACCGGAAGACACTGATTTTACGTACAGTTTCCCGGCTTGAAGCGACGAACCGCTAAAGGTGCTGCGCCGCCCGGCTGCAGGCCCTCAGCGAGGAGTACGTCGGATGGCCAACGAGAAACACTTTTATATCACGACTGCGATTTCCTATCCCAACGGCGTGCCGCATATCGGGCATGCCTATGAGGCGATCGCAACCGATGCGATCGCGCGCTTCGAGCGGCTCGACGGAAGGGATGTCTTCTTTCTGACGGGCACCGACGAGCACGGCCTCAAGATGAAGCAGACGGCGGCGAAGGAGGGCATCTCGCCGCGCGAGCTGGCGAACCGCAATTCACAGCGGTTCCGCGAGATGGCGGCGGCGCTCAACCTGTCCAATGATGATTTCATCCGCACCACTGAGCCGCGCCACTATGCAGCGTGCCAGGAATTGTGGCGGCGCATGGCGGCCAACGGCGACATCTACCTGAAGACCTATGGCGGTTGGTACTCGGTGCGCGATGAGACCTACTACAAGGAGAGCGAGACGGAGGTGCGCGAGGATGGCCAGCGCATCGCAACACCAACCGGCACCGAGGTCGAGTGGCAGGAAGAGGAGACCTATTTCTTCCGCCTGTCGAAATACCAGGATGCGCTGCTGCGCCATTACGAGGACAACCCGGACTTCATTTTGCCGCCCGAGCGGCGCAACGAGGTGATCAGCTTCGTGCGCCAGGGGCTGGAGGATTTGTCGATCTCGCGCACGACGCTCGATTGGGGCATCCCGGTTCCCGATGCGCCCGGTCACGTGATGTATGTGTGGATCGATGCGCTCAACAACTACGTCACCGCGACCGGCCTTTTGGGTGGCGGAGATGAGCGCCAGGCCTATTGGCCCTGCGATGTCCACGTCATCGGCAAGGACATCGTGCGCTTTCATGCCATCTACTGGCCGGCATTCCTGATGAGCGCGGACGTGGCGCTGCCGGCCCGCGTGTTCGGCCATGGCTTCTTGTTCAACAAGGGCGAGAAGATGTCGAAGTCGGTCGGCAATGTCGTCGATCCCTTCGCGCTGGTCTCCCATTACGGCGTCGATCAGGTGCGCTACTACTTCATGCGCGAGGTGGCGTTCGGCCAGGATGGCAGCTACTCGCCTGAGACGATTGCGACGCGCATCAACGCCGATCTTGCCAATGGCCTTGGTAATCTTGCCCAACGCTCGCTGTCGATGATCGCCAAGGGCTTTGAAGGGCGTGTGCCCGAGCCCGGCCCATTTACAGAGGCGGATGCAGCCCTCATCGCCAAGGCCGATGCGCTTCATGCCAGGTGCCGTGCCGCGATGGACCGCCAGGCGATCAAGGCGTGGCTCGATGCGGTGTGGGATGTCGTCGCCGAGGGCGATCGCTACTTTGCCAATGAAAAGCCGTTCGACAAGACGCTGAGCCTGGAACGCAAGGGCACGATCCTTTATGTGACCGCCGAGACGGTGCGCCAGCTTGCCATCCTCGTGCAACCCTCGACGCCGGAATCGGCGGCAAAGCTGCTCGACCTGCTCGGCCAGAGCGAAGGTGAAGCGCGTCAGTTCTCGGCGCTGGGTGAAGCGGGTCGGTTGAAGCCTGGAACGGTGCTGCCGGCGCCGCAAGGCGTGTTCCCGCGCTATGTCGATCCGGAAGCGGCAGCTCAGGCTGCCAAAGGTGGAGGCAAGGCGAAGTCGTGATGCTGATTGATCACCACTGTCACCTCGACTTCCCGCAGTTCGCCGAGGACCTTCCCGGCGTCATCGCGCGTGCCAAGGCGGCTGGTGTCGGCGCCATGGTGACGATCTCGACGCACGTCAAGAAGATCGACACGCTGTTGGCCCTGGCGCAACGCGACTGCGATCTTTATTGCTCGGTGGGTACGCACCCGCACAACGCCGACCATGAAATGGATGTGACGAGCGATGATCTGGTGCGCATCGCCTCTTCGCACGACAAGATCGTCGCGATCGGCGAAGCCGGGCTCGACTATTTCTATCAAAAGTCGACGCGCGAAAATCAGGCTGAAGGCTTCCGGCGGCACATTGCAGCAGCGCGCATCACCCGGCTGCCGTTGGAAATCCACACCCGTGATGCCGATGACGACTGCAAGGCGATCCTCGAGGAGGAGCATGGCAAGGGCGCGTTCCCGGCACTCCTGCATTGCTATACGGGCGGCATGGATCTGGCGATGCGCGCGGTGGAGCTTGGCCTTTACGTTTCTTTCACGGGGGTCGTGAGCTTCAAGAAGTCGGACGCCTTGCGCGAGATCGTCAAGGCGGTGCCGCTTGACCGGATCCTGGTGGAAACCGATGCGCCCTACCTTGCGCCCGAGCCGTTCCGCGGCAAAACCAACGAACCGGCCTATGTCGTGCACACGGCCGCAGCCATCGCCAAGGCGCGCGGTATCGCGCCTGAGGAGGTGGCCGCCGCGACAACGCAGAATTTCTTCCGCCTCTTTACCAAGGTGAAGAGGCCGGCGGGCTTTAGCGATAATGGGACGGGCTCGCTGGCATGACCAACACGCAGCAGACCTCTCACAGACTGACGATCCTGGGGTGTGGTTCATCTGGCGGTGTGCCGCGCATTGGCGCCATGTGGGGCAAATGCGATTCCGAAAACCCCAAGAACCGCAGGCGGCGCTGCGCCGTGCTCGTGGAGCGCTTCAGCAAGGGCGGCGGCGTGACGCGCGTTCTCGTCGATACGCCGCCCGACATCCGCGAGCAGTTATTGGAAACGCGCGTGACCTCGATCGATGGCGTCATCTTCACCCATGATCATGCCGATCATACGCATGGGATCGATGACCTCAGGATGGTCGCCTACGCGATGAAGAAGCGCATTGACGTCTGGTTCGACGCGCCAACACGGCGCAGCCTGGAGCAACGCTTCGATTACTGTTTTCGCACCCCTGAGGGGTCGTCCTATCCACCCATCCTCGTTGGTCACGATGCCCGCGGCGGCGACCAGATCACGATCGAGGGTGAGGGCGGGCCGATCATCGTCGAGATCATTGGCCAGACGCATGGTGATATCGCCTCGCTCGGCCTGCGCTTTGGACCAATCGCCTATTCGCCTGACGTCTCAGATCTCAACGCACAAGCCGAAGCGCAGCTTCAAGGCCTCGACGTGTGGATTGTCGATGCCTTGCGCTATACCTCACATCCGAGCCATTTCTCCCTCAAGGATGCGGTGTCGTGGATCGAGCGGCTTGCCGTCAAGCGCGGGGTCCTCACGCATATGACCGGTGACCTCGACTATGCCACGATGAAGCGTGAGCTGCCCGGGCACATCGAGCCGGCATTCGACGGCATGCAGATCCATTTCTGAACCGCACTTTGTGAGCCGAAAACGTTGAGTGATTGGGCTCTTTCAGTCGACCGTGAGGGAGGGTGTGTGTGCGCCGTCCCGCGCCAGCCATTCATAACCCTCGAACAGATGGCCGTTGGCGGTTTGCGATGACGCGACGACCTTGAGGAACAGTGGTGCGATGTCGGCGGGCTTAGGGAGCTTTTCAGATTTCTCGCCGGGAAATGCCTTGGCGCGCAGTTGCGTGGCGGTGGTCCCCGGGTTGATCATATTGACGCGAAGTGGCGAATTGGCCGCTTCTGCCGCCCAGCTCCTTGCCAGTGCTTCCAGGCCCGCCTTGGAGATTGCATAAGGTCCCCAATAGGCTTCACCTGCACGGGCAGCATTACATGTGACGATAGCCGCGCGGCCGGCATCCGACAGGCGCAACAGCGGGTCCAATGTTCGAATGAGCCGCCAGTTGGCCTCAAGGTTAACCTTCATGACCATGTCCCAGGCGTCGGCGGTGACGTGCGGCAAGGGGGACAGGGTTCCTAAAATGCCGGCGTTGGCAACGAGGATGTCGAGTTTACCCCAGCGCGGGTAGATGGTTGGCCCGAGGGCGTCGATCCGCTCGCCGTTGCGCAAGTCAAGTTGTAGGATCGTGGCTGAGCCGCCGGCGCTACGGATCTCGTCGTCGGTTTCTTCCAAAAGCGCACCAGAGCGACCGGAGATGATGACATGGGCACCGGCCTTGGCCAGCGCCATGGCTACCGCTCGGCCGATGCCGCGGGTTGCCCCGGTGACAAGGGCAATGCGTCCGGAAAAGTCTTGTGTCTCAGGCATGGGCCTTTGAATGCCACTCACAATAGCGCTGCGGCGGAATGCCGGGCTGCGGTGTTTCTTATAAGGGCCCGGACCTAGGGTCCGGCCTCAATAGCAATGGGTCCAAGACAGGTTGGGTTTGGTTGTCTGGCAGGCGCGCGATCGCTGGAAATCTGGTTGATTTTCAAGTGAGCGCAACGCACCAGGCAAGCAAACCCAGCCTGCCCGGAGGGTCGCCAGACGAGGCGAAATATGCGGCGTGGTCTTCGCTTGAATAT